>JAGQWZ010000528.1 GCA_020436835.1 Saprospiraceae bacterium
CCTGAACGAGATAGATCTGGATCCATTCAAGGAAGGTATACCAAATTGGAATGGGGAAGGAACCACTGAACCGAAAGAAATGGTACTCATCACCCAAAGCTGGAGAGACTTGAAAGAAATAATGAGTAGCTATGTGGGAATAGTCCGTAATAATGTGCGACTAAAACGAGCGCTGGCCCGTCTGCATATTTTGTACAGGGAAACCGAGGAATTATATCAGAATACGGTACTTTCACCTCAACTGTTCGAATTAAGGAACCTGATAACAATGGGCTATCTGATCACCCGTTCGGCAGAAATACGCAGAGAGAGTCGAGGGTTACATTTTACGACTGACTATCCTGACCGGTTGCCATTTCAAGACCATACTACGCTGTAGTCCCTAAACCGGTTCCTTGCCTCCATCCAGGAAGTCCTGATACTCTTTCAGCAGATCCCATTTACCTTCATGAGCCATTGATGCCTGCTTTGGCCAGGTTGATGGATCATGAATGCGATATCTCTCACCGGCAGAACTGAGGATCTCCTGCAATTTTGCAACTGGTGTTTCAGCCAGTCGATTCCACGTCTTTATATCATTTTGATGTAGTAATTCCTGAATTTTAGGTCCAACACCTTCTATGACGGTGAGATCATCTTGTGTTATCCGTTTTCCCATGATGTATTGTGCCGGGGAAGTGTCACTTCCCGACGGCGGAGCCTGTCCTTCCGGTTCTACTCCTCCTATGAGGTAATCCTGGTATTCTCTTAATTTAACCCATTCTCCCTCTGCAGCCATGCGCGATTGTTTCGGCCATGTACTGGGATTCAGAAGCTGGAATCGATCTCCCGCTTTGTCTAAAATACTTTGTAGCTGAGGAACGGACGTATTCCCGAGCTGACGCCAGGTGTGAATACTTGAGTTATTAAGTAATTGTTCAGTCTTTGGGCCGATACCTTCCACTATTTTCAGATCATCTTCTTTTATTTTTCTTCCAAACACGGCCTTGGCACCATCAGCGTCAAAACCGGTTCCACTCGTACCCACGATATCCGCAGCCAGACTGGAGACGATTGTTTCTTCTGCTGCCAGCGTTTTGGCAGATTGGATCGGAGGCAACTCCACGGGTTTTGCGGTAGTTGAATCCCGTTCCAATCTCGCTATTTTCGTCGTCAAGGATGCATTTTCACCTTTTACATTCACAATGGCAGCATTACAGCTTTCAAGATCACCTTCGAGGTCACTGATACGAGTCCGGGCACTTTTTAAGTTTGCCTCCAATTCGGCTATCACCCTTTTCTGCCGGGTGCCCTGGATCAGGTGGTGTAGAAACCACCCTAATAAAAACATCACCAGGCAGATAATAAATATCTCAAAGGAATGTGAGATAAAAGTACCGGTACCAGGACTTAGAGTGGGATTTTGGATTTGCAGTAACATGAACATCAGAAAATTGGTTTTGATTAGCTATGGAATGATTGTCAATTCGACCCTGCGGTTTTGCTGCCTGCCCAGGGCTGTTTCATTACTGGCAATTGGGCTGGTCTCTCCCTTGGATTCAGTCATGATTCGATCGCCGGCAAGTCCTTTCCTCACCAGGAGATTCTTTATGGCATTTGCCCGCATGAGGCCTAATCTCATGTTTCGGCTGGAACCAGCTGAACTATCTGTATGACCTACCAGGAGTATTTTCTCAGAAGTACCTTGCAGTCTTGTCACCAAATCTTCCAGATAAACATTTAGCTTGGCATTATCCAGCATTTCGTCAGAAGCATGAGGAAAATTGATGACCATTCGGCCTTCTACTTCACGAAGTGATTCATTATTAATGATCTTTCTAAAATGAGAGGCTAGAAATGCACGGTCTCGCTCACTGCCGGCTTCGCGTTCAAATTCTGCACTTTTCAGATCAAATCGGGTATCGGGTAAATTACTGAATAGTTCACGTACTGCATTGGCTCTCGCTAGACCAAGATCTGCAAAAGTCGTGTTATTTTGTTCAGCAGCAAAATACCCACCCAGGATCTCCAGGACATCGTTATCATCAAGATTATCTATGAGCGAGTCGCGATATTCTGTGAAATTCTCGTTGGTAATTGGTCTGTCAGAGGACCAGTTAAATACAAGGGGTCCAATGTTTATTGCAGGTACAACCGGTTTATTGCTTTCCTCAGGCTCATTTGACTCCGAGGAATTTAAACTGCTGGTCGAAGTAGGAGCCTGGGAATAACTGCCGA
>JAGQWZ010000529.1 GCA_020436835.1 Saprospiraceae bacterium
CGCTTTTGATATACTACAATCCGGTGCACTCGGACAATGTCAATCGATACCGCAATATTTATAATCAGAATGATCGATTCAAGCTATATCGTGATGGTCGGTTTTTTGATTTGAAACAAGATCCGCTCGAAGAGAATCCGATGAAATCCCTCACAGTGGACCAATTGAAAATGGTGCAAAGTCTCATGTCGCCAATGAAAGACCTTCCGCAAATACCCTGATAATGAGCATGATGTGAATTGTCAAGGGATTCTTAAAGTTGGTGTCATGATTTTTGAATACCCAACTTTTTTTCTATTTTCGGCATCCTATCATTTTATAATACCAAAAATTTAGAGAAATTATGAAGACACTTCAAATGCTACTGGTTTTTCTTTTGGCTGTGAGTATGGTAAACGCCCAGGATACAGCTACAGAAACTGCAGCCGGTGTTTACAACGATGGATTGGCCGCTCTGAAGTCTAAAGATTATGCGCAAGCATATGATTTGATGCTGAAGGCCATCAAGATCGCAGATCCCACAGAAGATGCAAAGGTCTTGAAATTAGCTCAGGGTAACGGAGCCTTCGCTGCCTACTATGCTGGAAATGATGATGCGAAAGCAGGTAAGTATGAGGATGCAATGATGAAATATGACAAAGGTATTGAGCTAAGCGAAAAGAATTATGTCAATTATTATGGGAAGGCCAAGGCTCTAGATGATCAGGGGAAGACTGCAGATGCTGTAGGTGCCTACATCAAGGCAGCGGAAGTGGCAACTGCAGGTAATAAAGCTGACCGGGCTGAAAAATATTTGGGTCGGGTGGAAAACATGATTGCGGTTAGTTACGGCGAAGGGAAATATGATGATGCGGTGGCTGCGGCGGAAGTCTTCCTGGCAAGCCATGAGTCGAAAGAGGTGAGTTACTATCTGGCTAAGTCTCTGGTAGAGAAGGGCATGGCCTCTGATGCGGTTTCCCACGCTGAAAAGGCGCATGAACTCGGTGGAGCGGAAGATGAAGGCAAGTATATTGTCGGGCTGGCAGAAGTGTATGAGGCAGCAGGTAACAAAGTTGCAGCGGCCGATACCTATAGTAAAGTGCCACAAGGAAAATATTATGACCATGCCCAATACAAAGCAGGTCAATTGAAATAGTGTCGAAGTGTAAACGATAGATATAACGAGGGTTCCAAATTTTGGAGCCCTTTTTTTGTTGGTGAGGGTGGCCTATTTTAAGCATTTATGCTAATTTACTGCCTGCCATTTTCAGAGGAACCGACCAAACATGCAATTCCTGACCTTTTTCCTTTTTACCGCATTCGTCGCAGCTTATGCTTCCTGGAGTTTGAGGAAGGACCGGCTTGATACCAAAGACGGATATTTCCTTGGCGGGCGTAGTTTGACGGGGATTGTGATTGCCGGATCAATGCTGCTGACTAATATTTCTACGGAGCATTTAGTCGGACTTAATGGATCAGCCTATAAAAATGGGGCAATAATCATAGCCTGGGAGGTAACTTCCGCGTTGGCTCTGATCGCTGCCGCTATCTACTTTGTACCCCGATATTTGAAAATGGGTTTGACTACCATTCCCGAGTTCCTTGAGAAGAGATTCGATGGCATGACCAGAACCACGATTGCTCTTTTGCTTATCATATCTTTTGTCACCACCCTTTTGCCAATAGTCCTGTACACCGGTGCACTTAATATCGAAAGTCTCTTCGAGATATCAACTTTGTTGAAGGTGACCCAACAGCAAGGCATGTGGATTACGGTGCTGGTGGTGGGCATAATCGGCTCGGTATATGCCATTTTTGGTGGACTGAAAATGGTGGCTTATACCGATACGGTCAATGGAGTAGGTTTACTAATCGCCGGGCTTTCAGTGCCTTTGATTGCTCTATGGGATATTGGCGGTGGTAATTTATGGGAAGGATTATCCAGTGTCTATGAAAATGCCCCTGAAAAATTTAATGTAGTTAGCGATGAACCGGGTATTGGCCCCGGAAGCAGAGAGGCAATCTTGCCGTTTGAGGTTCTCTTCTCCGGACTGATTATCAATCAACTTTATTTTTGGACAATGCACCAATCGATAATTCAACGAGCCCTTGGAGCGGTGAACTTAAAAGAAGCTCAGAAGGGTTTGTTGTATACTGGTATACTTAAGATACTGATACCCCTCGTCATTATTTTGCCCGGAATTATCGGATTCTATTATTTTGGCGATAGTTTGTATGATGCCCAGGATACGGTATACCCGATGTTAATAAAAAAGATATTGCCATTGTGGATGACGGGTTTTTTTGTTGCAGTGGTAATGGGTGCAATTTTGAGTACTTTTAATAGTGCTTTAAATAGTGCGGCTACCATTTTCAGCCTGGGAATCTATAAGCGTTATATAAACACTGGTGCAGGTGAAAGAAAACTGGTGAGAATCGGTAAATCGGTTTCAGCTATCCTGGCAGTTTTTGCTATTGGCGTTGCACCTTTTGTTGCCAATGCTCCATCGGGATTATATCAATTACTGCAACAATTAAATGGGATTTTTTTTATTCCTATTGCCAGCGTAATTCTTGCCGGTTTTTTCTTCCCCCGGATTTCAGCCACGGGGGCAAAAGCCGGTCTTTTATTTGGCTTACTTTTCTATATTACCATGAATTTTATTCTGGAGGTAGATATGCATTTCGTCCATATTTGGGGAGTAGAATTTATTTTAAATATTTTGATAATGCACCTCGTGTCATTATGGAAACCCAATAATAATCCTTTTAAAATTACGGATGTGGGTGCGGTCAACTTACAGCCATGGAGATTTGCAAAAGTAGTGAGCATTGCCCTGGTAGCAATTACTATTTTAATCTATATCTTACTTTAATAAGCATGTTTATCGAATGAAAATAGGTTTGGTTCTTTTTCCAATACCGGACTCATTAAAAGCTTCAATCTGAAAGTAGTATGAACGGTCACGATCCATGGCAGTATAATAATATTCGTTTTTACCATACACCATAACTGATGTGTACATTTTGTCGGGAGCTATTCCGGAGTAAATGACATACCCCTGTGCATCGTCCATCCATTGCCATTTGATCCAGGCATTACGTCGCTCACTGTCCCCTCTTAAGACCGTAAAATGTTGTACGGTATCCGGAACTATGCCAGTGGATGTTCCAAAAATCCTAAAGCCGGATAGCGCAAATTTTCCGGCGGGCATGTGAATATTTTCCAGCCTCAGGTATCGTGCCTCGATTCCTTTTTCCAGTTCGACATATTCATGCGGGATATCTTTCTTGTTCCTGGATTTATCGACCATAATATTCCAGTTTTGTCGATCATTGGAATAACGTAAAATGTATTGATGATATATGTCTTCCTGTTTTCCCAGAAAAGGAACATCCTGATCCGCATAATTTATTTGTATGGCTTTTATTCGCATGGTATTTCCTAAATCGCTTTCAATCCATTCACCGGCATTTCCGGTTTTAGCACTCCAATAAGTTTTTATGTCTTCATCAACCGCAAAATTTGCATAATATCCACCCAAAGTAGATGAGACCCGTACCGGCGTTTGATAATTTAGTAACATCCATCCGGTGAATTTACCACTCACCTCCGGATCATTTTGCGGTAGGAAATGAGGGTAGTCTCCATAGGCAGTATTACAATGGAGGATTCCATCGGCATCAAATCCGGCAGGCCATAAGCCCAGCCTGCGTTCAAAATTATTCCGGACCCCTATGACAGTAGTACCCACATGCCACCAGGTATTATTTTTTGCCTGAAAGGTGGCACCATGGCCGGTACCCCGGGCAAAACCTCCCGGTTTATATGCAAAAGGATTATGGTCCTGATAAGTGAAAGGACCCAGAGGGCCATTGCCGGTATAGACACCATCACCATATCCGCTAAATTCGGTACCGGGGGCGGCATATTGCAGGTAATATTTACCTCCATGCTTGTTCATCCATGCACCTTCGATAAAGGGAGGTAGAAACGTATTATCCGCATATTCGCCAAATCGTTCCCAACCATGGATGCTGTCGTGAAGCCCGATCAATTCCATTCGCTCACCCAGGGGAGCAAAAGTCTTTCGATCGATCTCCTGGCCATACAGAGGATAGGTATTGCTGGATCCCCAATAGATGTAGACACGGTTATCCTCATCGGCAAAGAAGGCAGGATCCCAGGCTCCTACGGCAAAAGAGTCTACTGCCTCTGTCCAGGCATCCTGGGTGGGGTTCGTGCTCATCCAAAGAGGGAAGGTTTTGGTGTGGGTAGAACCGATCACCAAAAAGGTATCTCCCAGGACAAGCGTACCCGGAGCACATAATTCATCATATACCTGGTGCCAGGGTTTTAGAAATTTACGGGAAACAAAGTGCCAGTCGGAAAGATCGTCGCTCCACCAATAGCCCCACTGATTGGTGGAAAAGAGAAAGTACTTACCCTTGAATAAGGTGATGACCGGATCGGCTGTGGCCCGGTGCCGTCCCTGCTCGCTGAAATGGGGAATGGGCGTATAGCCGTAGTCCAGGTTGAGTGGATTGCAGTAGGTTTTTTGTGCTGATAGGTGAGATACCAGACCAAGGGTTAGAAAAAAGCAGATTAGGAATATATTCAATAATTGAATATATGTTGTTTGCAGGTACATTCAGGACAATAAAAATGCTATCTTTACGGTGACCAAACAACACCAACTGTGACCAACTGTATCCTGCAGTACCCTTTGCTTTGTCAATGGATAAGTCCAGGTGTGTCTTTTTGGCATTTTCGTTCGCATAACTTTTTCTCTCATTATACTGAAAATTCTTGCTTCCCTGATTCGGGCAGGAAATTTGTGTTATTCTCATAACCTCAATCTGATTGAATATGACCAAACTTATACGCAACACATTCTTGAAAACCAAATCCTCCAAACCGGGAGTATATTTTAGTGCTCGCAATTTGGTCGCATTAGTTTTTATAATCTTACTGGGCATTAGTCATTCTAATCTTAGTGGGCAATCAACTGGCCAGCCGAAGATGGAGAATCCGATGCCAATGATTGTGGAACCAATGTCTCTCTTGCCCGCTCCATGTGGTAATCCGGCGATTTTCTCGCAAACTGTATATGCAGTGAATGGGGGACCTTCTCAGGATTTTTCGGGCGCATTTGATGCCGGTGATTGTCAACTGGCCGATGATTTTCCACTAACGGTACCTTCCCAGCTGATCTCGATAGATGTAATTGGAACAAATAACGGTGGAATCAACCCCAGTCAGTATAATGTCTACATCTACGACGATGCCTCTGGTCTGCCGGGTAACCTCATTTATTCCGAATTACATAATGTGACCGCTACCGCCACTCCAACCCTAGATCTGTCTAATTGTCCAGTCCTATCGGCCGGTACCTATTGGGTTTCCGTACAGGCAGTCATGGATTTTGTCTGCTGTGGACAATGGTTCTGGTCGACGGCAACCGATGGTACCGGAAATCCCTTCGCCTGGCAGAATCCGGGAGGATTATTTATGAATGGTTGTTTGAGTTGGGCATATGGCGCCACCACTTGTGGCGTTGCAGGTGGCACAGGGCCAGGTGTTCTCTTTTCGATCAATTCATGTCCCGCCGTTCTCAGTTTGTCTTCGGTAGCACCCAATTGCCGTGACATCAATGTAAGCATTGACATTGATGGAAATGCTACTTTTTCCC
>JAGQWZ010000530.1 GCA_020436835.1 Saprospiraceae bacterium
AGACCAGTCCTGGTGGCTTCACGACCCGGATGGTGATTTGCCCCTGCAGCACCTCACTGGCAATCAGTGGCTGGTGCGCACCACACCGGGGGATACCACCTCCGTCTTCAGGCTGGAGTCGGGCTCGGATGAACCGGTCCAGGTTTCCCGTGATGACAGCCTACTGACCATCACCTGGCACGATCACCCCGTGATCACCTACCATATCAAGCCAACCCTGCCACCAGAAGGGAAACCGGCGTATTATCAGCGTTCCGGATTTGTACATCCGGCCTATACGCCTGAGGGCCAGATCATCACGGATGATTTCCCGGAGGATCATGAACATCAGCACGGCTGGTTTTATGCCCTCACCCGTACCCATTTCCGGGATAGTCTCATCGACTTCTGGAATCAGCAGAGCGGTCTGGGAACAGTCGCTTTACGTTCATTGGACTCTGTAAGCAGTGGTCCTGTAAAAGCCGACATTTATGCCACCCTGGATCATCTCAGTACCCGGTTTG
Organism: Saprospiraceae bacterium; assembly: GCA_020436835.1. Lineage (GTDB taxonomy): Bacteria > Bacteroidota > Bacteroidia > Chitinophagales > Saprospiraceae > JABDMH01. The sequence continues at coordinate 504 of JAGQWZ010000530.1, forward strand.
GCCCTATCCTGGAAGAAAAATTCCACCTGCAGGTATTGCCCGGTAGCCGGTATAATATCTTTTATTGGCAGTCAACCCTGACGAATACAACTACTGATACCCTTTTTGCGGATGATTACCTCTATGGGGGTATGGGCATGCGTGGCCCGGCTGCCTGGAATGAGGCCGACTCCATCCATTTTGAAGGCAGGGCCCATGCGCTGACCAATGAAGGTAAAACCCTCGAAGAAGCCAATCACACCCATCCGGTCTGGGCGGCCATGTATGGCAAACTGGGTAATCAATCTGCCGGGTGGGCCATCATCGATCAGCGGGAAAACATCAATTTTCCTCAGCCGGTACGCGTCCATCCGGAGATGCCTTATTTCAGTAAATCGCCAATGGTGGGGCATCCTTATTTTTTGGCTCCTGATGAGCCGATGACGTTGCGCTACATCCTGGTTACCTATGACGGAGAGCCCAATCCGGAGCTAATAAATGCACTGGCAGCGCGCTTGCCGGATCTGTTTTGACTCAATCTTAGGTTTAAAAAGCAGCATTTCCCGGAGTACGCGGGAAAGCGATCACGTCACGGATATTAGACATTCCGGTAACAAACTGCACCAGGCGCTCAAATCCCAATCCAAAACCGGCATGCGGACAGGAGCCAAAGCGGCGGATGTCCAGATACCAGTACAGTTCCTCCTCGGGGATATGCATCTCCGCCATCCGGGCCTTGAGCACATCGAGCCGTTCTTCCCGCTGTGAGCCCCCCACGATCTCACCAATACCGGGAAACAGGATATCCATAGCTCGTACGGTATTGTTATCCTCATTCATGCGCATGTAGAAGGCTTTGATCTGCTTGGGATAGTCGGTCAGGATCACCGGCTTCTTGAAATGTTTCTCCACCAGATAGCGTTCATGTTCCGACTGCAGGTCAGCGCCCCACCCTTCGATGAGGTACTTGAATTTTTTCTTTTTGTTCGGGGTCGAGTTGCGGAGAATATCAATCGCCTCGGTGTAGGTAAGGCGCTCGAAACGGTTGCTGACCACAAATTCCAGTTTCTCGAGCAAGCCCATTTCGGATCGTTCATTTTGCGGCTTGGACTTCTCTTCTTCCGCCAGACGCTTATCCAGGAATTCCAGGTCTTCCCTGCAGTTTTCCAGGACATAGCGGATGACCTCATGCAGCATATCTTCCGCCAGGTTCATGTTATCTTCCAGGTCGGCAAAGGCAACTTCCGGTTCGATCATCCAGAATTCGGCCAGGTGGCGGCTGGTATTGGAATTTTCCGCCCGGAAGGTGGGTCCGAAGGTGTACACCTCGCCAAAGGCTAAAGCTCCCAGTTCCGCTTCCAGTTGCCCGGACACGGTCAGATTGGTTTCGCGCTCAAAGAAGTCCTGTTTGTAGTCGACTTTTCCTTCCGGCGTCAGCGGTGGATTGATGGCAGGCAGGGTGGAGACACGGAACATCTCCCCGGCGCCTTCTGCATCGCTGGCCGTGATGATCGGAGTGTGCATGTACACAAATCCGCGATCGTTGAAGAATTTATGGATGGCAAATGCCAGGGCATGGCGCACCCGGAATACCGCACCGAAAGTGCTGGTCTTGAAGCGCAGGTGAGCGATCTCCCGTAAAAACTCCATGCTGTGACGCTTGGGTTGAAGCGGATAGGTCTCCGGATCGGCGTCCCCATAGATGGTGATGCTTTCCGCCTTCATCTCGATGGTCTGCCCCTTCCCCTGTGAAGCGACGATGGCCCCCTGGGCTCCAATTGCCGCCCCGGTAGTGATCCGCTTCAGCTGCTCCGGGTCCATCGATTCAAAATCCACCACCACCTGCAGGTTGTCGATGGTAGATCCGTCGTTCAATGCAATGAACTGGTTATTGCGGAAAGTACGTACCCATCCCTGTACCAATACGGTCTGCCCGATGGGCGTCGTCACCAACAACTGTTTGATCTTCGTGCGCTTTACCATGCGTATTCAAGTTATAAAGGGGCGAAATTAGGGGTTTTGGTGGTATTTTTAGGTTTTGTGGTGTTGTGGTCGTATGTTGGTGTTATGGTGTTATGGTGGTGTGGTGGTGTGTATGGATTTCACCAGATATTGTAATTCAGCTTATGCATGTTGGACAGGTATTGCAGTCACCGCATTCCTACTCGTATGATTCCGGAGTGAACCCATGATGTTCCTGTTCCCATTATCATGGTGAGTGAAGTCGAACCCCAATTATACTGTTTCCATTGTCATGGTGAGCGGAGTCGAACCACAATTATACCGTTTCCATTATCATGGTGAGCGGAGTCGACCCATGGATGTAAATTCCTGCATTTCCCAATGAAAAGTGTAAGGCACAAAGAATTAAAAATATCCGGACCAATAACTCAATTTAGCTTATATTCAACAGTCAAACTTTCCTATCCATGGCAATGATTACCAACAAATTTTTGAAGAGGCCGAGTACCAATTTGTATGAGTATGGGACATTTAGTATGCCTAAGGGTAAAGTTTTTTGCCGCTGAAGACATACCGATTTTGACATATATCCGTTGGGTAAAATAGATCAAATACATAAAATGGGAGTGGATGAAAAATGGGTTAGGAAGCATTTGAAATCAGCCAAGCCTTATTAGATTGAATTCAAACAAATACCTTAATGATCGAAAAAAGTAAAAAGCGCAACAGCTATTCAGAATATATGTGGATATAAGATAGTTGTGCATAATTAACTGCCCCATAAATCAAATTAAAATTCAATTAAATCTAAATTTTAAATAATTACACTAAGTTGAAAAATGAATAGAATAAAGTTTCCTCCAAATTCCATCTTAAATCATCAAAATGAAAATACTTCGCCAAAGGAAATTTTTCAGGAGGTATGTGACTTAATAGGTAATTATTATCAACAATTTGGGTTTAAATATACAAGGAGTAGACCAAAAATAACAATAAAAGATTCTGATTTTGATATTGTTATTGCTTTTTGGTCAAGTTCGAGTAATATGGCTGGGAGATACATAAACTTAGAAATAATTGGACATGCATATTCCAAGAAACTTGCTCAAATTGATAAAATTGAAGGCAATACTTACAAAGGTTTTGTATTATCCCATGCGGATTTTTGGACAAAATTAAATTCATCAAATCCAAATGGATGTATCAACACATATTTGTTAGATGGTCAATTAGCGGTCAAACAAACTAAAGATATTCCTTACGCAATAGATAGGTTCAATTGTAATTATAATTTATATTGCATAACTGAGAATCAAATAGATAAAATTATAAATTACATAGATAAATATTTTGTGAATCAAATAATTGGATTGGTAAATAAAGAGAATATGAAGAAATTTCTTGAAGAATTGCCATTTGGCAAACAACTAGGAATAGACAACAACAGGTTTTGTAAATTTATAGAACTACAATTCAACAATGATGGAGATCTAATTGAATTAATAAAAATCAAACAAATAATGAGATAACTATGCGTAACATGCCGCGATCACGGAACATTTCGCTAACGCTCATGCTCCTGATGCGGCTGAATCGTTGCCTGTAATTAAATAAAATAATGAGTCCAGCTCTTTTAGTTGATATTGTTAAATATAAAAACTATTTTTTCTCTATTAGTGGAATTTATGGAGGAAGAATATTAACTGTACTTGATCACCCTTAAAAATATTAAGTGAACATGAATTTTCGGGAATTCAAATGTGGGGTGAAGAGTTTCATATTGATGAAGGCAGTTCAAAAATTCTAATATCCGTAATTACATCTGAAACATTCCCAATTGAAAGCAAGACATACCAAGGTTACAATACCTTGTGGTACGAACTCAAAGAAACGAATCAAGGGTTCAACATGGAGTTGATCGATAAATGGAATAAGTCGGACATTAAGGCTATCAGAAGCAAAGTTCATAATGGAGAACGAATTTGGGTTGCTTTAAGAGAACTGAACTATATCAGTTCATCTGGAAACAAAGGAAGGAGTTCATTTATCGGTGTCGCAAAAAATAATCAGCTCGAAATTCCACAATTTGAATTCTCCAATAGCAATCAACATTCTCACTTATCACAGAATTTTGATATAGAATTAACAGATAAAGAAATCTTTATTTCTGGAATTGGAAGCGTTGTTAATGATACTCCAACAATTTTGAGGATCGCAAAGGACCGGAAGAGCATGGAATTTATTGAATTAGATATTCCATTAATGAAACTTCATAATTTTCATGACACCGTAATTAAAAAGATAGACAATCAATTTTTTGCTTACTTCTGGACAACTTCAAGTGAGTACTGTAAAAAGTACACTTTCGAAATCTTTGCAGTCAGATTAAAACAATCATTAGCTAACTCAACTTATGAAAAAGCATTTGAGTCAGATTATATTCATAGCTTCACTTGGTCAAACAATGCAGTTGCATTCAAAACCAACACTGGAAAGACACCATGTAGATTGGGTAAAATTGATATTCATGGTAGAATTGTTCAAACTGAAGAACTAGAAATTTCTGACCCCAAACTTTTAACTAATGAAGGTGAAGTAATAGTATTATCCGATGACAGAAAGCAACTTTTGAAAATCAAATAACTACTGGCAACATGCGATACAATTAAGAACAATGGGAATATTCGACATATTTAAAAAGAATAAAACAGATTCAACGTTTCCAGAAAATGAGTTAGAGCAGTGTCTAATACACGCAGCCACTGAGACATCTGCTCAAAAGGAATTTTATCAAAAGCTTCTATGGAATAAGTTATATGTTTTAACTGCCGGACATAATGCTTCAGAAGAAGGCACGCAATTATTAGAAAAGAATACCACAGTTCAGTTTGTAACTTTTGAAGGGGGGCAGATTCCTATTTTCACATCTACAAATAGAATTTTTGATAAAGGAGTTATCAAAGAAGAAGTTCCTTACATGAGCCTAAAGGGGCAGGACTTGTTTAGTGTGGCACAAGGAGCAACATTCATTCTGAATCCATATTCAGATTATGGAAAGGAA
>JAGQWZ010000531.1 GCA_020436835.1 Saprospiraceae bacterium
ATGATTTTTTTCCCGTTCAGGATGACGGTGACATGGCGGTCCACCAGGGTGATGTCCAGGGATTGCCACTCTCCGGCCGGCTTTTCGGCGGCCATGGTGGGAGTGATGCGGCTGTAGAGCGCTCCCATATTATGTGGATCCAGCGGCTTGCCGTAACTGTCAAATACCTGGATTTCATAGATGCCACGTAGATAAATCCCACTGTTACTTCCTTCCGGCACATTGACCTCCAGGGTGAGGTTAAAATCTTCAAATTCCTGCACGGTCCGCAAATTGCCATAATGGATGTGATGGTTCGGATCGTTCTGTACGGGATTGTTGGAAAGCACGCCATTGGATACACTCCAGCCGTTGGTGGCTTCACCGATGATTTCCCAGCCTTTGAGACTGTTCTGGTCCAGGAGTTTGATCGCCGGACCGAATTGAACTTTAGCAAGGTCGGGAGCTGGAGGATCGGCTGGTAATTTTTTTCCATAAAAGCTCGCGCGTTCCACTCGGGTGCCATCGGTACGCGGCGAGTAACGGATGCCCTGAAGGGTTTCCCGTTCCAGATGCATTTGTAACCAGGAGGTAACCATTGCCTGCTTGTCGCCGTTCAGGTTGCGGTTGCCCACAAACGTGACCACCAGATCGCCGCCTTCCAGGAAGGCATGGCTGACGGGCGTAACACTACCACCATACCACAAAACACTGGCGCCGATGTAACCGTCCTCCTGGGTCACTTCCAGCCAACCGGCATTGAAGGCACCGTCATAGGGTGGGAGGGTGAGGGCCCAGGTACCCAGGTAGGGGCTGAGGGTATTGTCTTGAGCGGATAAGTTGAATTGGGTAAAAGCAACAAATGCGAGGGCGGTCAACAAGATTTGGATTCGTTTTTTCATCAGAGGTGATTTACGCGATCAAGTTAGCAATTCCTGAATGAAATGATGGAGACAAAGTCAGTATTTGACGGACGTGGTGCTATTACTCAAAAGTACGACGCAAATAATTGATTTGCCCCAGGTGATCATTCAGGTGGACCAGGAGTTGCGTCACGACATACCCATTGGTACGTAGAGCATCGTCGAAAGGAATCGGGTATTTGGCCTCCAGGTCAAGATTTTGCAGTACCTGGGTTATCATGGGGATCAGTGCTTCCACGCGTTGGACTAATTCCGTGCGCGGGACCTATTTCTCTGAAAATTCCCGGTTGCGATCTCGTTGATAATTGGTTTGCCCCAGGAGGTGGCCAATTAAATGGTTCAATCCCCCGGCGAGGTGTAATACGAGATTTCCGCTTGAGTTCCGGATTGAACCCGTTGTGCTCCACAAGGTACCTTCCTCCAGGAAGGAATGAATCTCCGTAATGAGCTGGCGTAGATCCCGGGTATAGCATTGAGTAAGGAAATCATTCATGGCGAAAAGGGATTTATTGGTGGTGCAACAAGCGGGGATCCATCGGAAAATCCTCAATAAGCGTGACATGGACCTGTTTGATATCCGGATGCATGGGATTCAGGATCACGTTGACTTCTTGACGTACGATCGCGGAAGGTACTTTTAATGCCAAATGCTTCATGCCTGTCAAAAATTGATCCCCAAGTTGTTGCGTTTCATCCGTTGGAGGAAAGACCTGCCAGTTGGCGGGGAGCAATTGAGGGTCCAACACTTCAATGAAAGGATCCGGAACGTCCAGTGTGATGAGTACAAAGGATTCGGGAACAATACCCAAAGGTACGTGTACCGCCACTTCAAGCAGACTAAGGGCTCGTGATTCAGACGTATAGATGGCCGGAATGCCTTTCCGGTTCCACCGGCCACCGGCCAATTGTGCGCCTCTTCCCGACAGGTCTCCGGCATATTTTTTCTTTCCGATCCGGTAGACGATCATGCAAATAGGCCGTATTCGATCCGGTTCAATTCATCCTTGACCACCTCGATGCCAAAGGAGCTATCCAATAGGTCTTTGGGTTTTCGTCCGCCCAGGGCAATGCTTTTCATGTTGAGCCATTGGTCAAAAGAGGCTTGATCATCGAATACGTCCAGTCCGAGCTGATAGATCATCTGAATCTGGATGATCCGTTCGGAGATGGGTTGCGGCAAGGGTTTTTTATCCTTTTTGTAGCGTTGCAAAGTGCGGACGGTGGTGTTGAGAAAATGCGACCACTCGTTTTGGGTAAATGCCAGGTAACTTGCTAACACCTCAAAGGTTGAATAAAGCAATCCCTTGCGAGCGATGTCTACCAAACGCATGACATCCTGGTCTTCGACGGCTGCGATGAGCTGCTTGTTTGATACCATTAGGCGGATTGATTATAGCACAATTTACGAAAAATGTCATAATAATAACGACAAATTGCAAAATGTAGTTTCAGCCTAGGGAGGTTAACTTCGGGAAGGATCGAATCGTATTAACGCCCCGTGGCCCGGTCAGGCCTTCTTGACGAATTCGGATTTCAGGCCCATCGCGCCAAATCCATCGATCTTGCAGTCGATGTTGTGGTCGCCATCGCTCAGCCGGATGTTTTTGACTTTGGTGCCCGCCTTGATGGGGGAGGGAGATCCTTTCACAGGCAGATTCTTGATGACGATTACCGTGTCCCCATCCTGCAACAGATTGCCATTGGCATCCTTAACCACCAGCGCTTCTTCGGCTGGAGCCTCGGCCGGATTCCACTCATGACCGCATTCCGGACAGGCATAGGTCTCTTCCCGCAGAAAGTATCCATAGGGTGAAGCGCATTGCGGGCAAGTAAGAAGGGTGTCGGCCATCGGTTTTGTAGTGTTTTGATGCAGCAAAAATAAGGATCTCCCGACAGCATACGCTGGTTTTGGGTGATTATTCACCGGGAGAAGCGGAAACGGCTCATCAAATACTATCTAAATGAAATGCAAGGATACAATGGTCTCTGTTTCAGGTCAATAGGGTTTCAAACCAGATTTACGATGAGTTTTACACCGAATGATCTCTTCAGTCCGCTTGCCTCACTCATGCTGCTTGGGTAGCCTACAAGCTGTTCTCTGTAAATTTTGTTCTTTTCATGCTCGAACAGTTTAAAGTTAAGATTTCGGTTTCGTTTTAAACTGTCCGATTCGTGGGGAAGGCTACAATTGTATTTGTTATTTCATAAGTTTTTACAGTTTGCAAGTTATTTGCAGAAATGATTTGCATTTCATTGCAATTGCCACCTATCGCAATCCAGTCGTCTTTCGGAATCCAATCCGAGGTCCATAAAACCTTATTGAAGTCAAAATCTGATTTAGTTGATTTGACCGAACTACAACTTTAAATTAATACCAGTATAATAATCAGGTATTTGTTCATCTTATCTTTTGTTAGTTGCCGCTAACGTTTTTGGCTGCCTTGAGCTGATATCGGGCTGTGTGTTGCGTGTTCCCGAAAGGACATTTGCTATACATGATGTTATTGCATGGCTATTTTTTTATTTTTTATGAAAATAAACGAAACTCATGCCAGCTTACTTAAGCTCAAAGCTATCAAACAGCCAAAACAACTCTCGGCTAAATGAAAGTGTGACGATTTCTAAGAACAGGATGTAGGCGTCTTTTGAAATGGTTCCTGAATCCTTTTCACTTTGGAATTCAGACATCTGCCTTTCGATAAAATAAATATGATCAAAAAAATGCGATTTAATTTCGTAAAGTTCTTCGCGCTCTCGTTTCAGGGTTATCAATTCTTTACTTTTTCTGGATATTTTAACCTTTTTATTTAGTCTTGACATATTCATATAGATAGTTGGTGTATTGGGGATCCATTTGTCATTCCTGGTTTTTTCCAATTCTCCTCTGTCTATAACTATTATATTTTTAGGGCCGTTCTTGTCAAGGAAAATTGAAATCTCATAATCTGGTCTGGCAGTATTATTTTCAAAATTGAGAGAAATATTAAAATTATCATGCTCTCCTTCACCTGATGAAGAATATGTCCAAATCCTTAATGTCATGCAAGAGTCAGAATCACACTGAAAACTGGAGCTAGAGGACGAATTTAAATTACTGTATCCTTTTCTATATGACGTCACTGTGCTCCATACGCCAACTTCAATTTTTGATTCCCATTCGGAATAATTGTATTTGTAGTCAAAGTAGTTCATTAAATATTCCTTTGCAAGTTCAAATGACAATGCACTGCTAGTATCAAGGTCATCAACTAATGATTTAGAAAAGTTAGAAATAGGTTCCCTTTTGAGAGCATTTATTAACACTTCATCCTTGGATGAATACAATAACACACGTTCATCCATAATGTGTTTAACAAGTCCCCAATAGTCGTCTACAGACTTTTGAATTTCGCTTACTCTTGCCGATTGCCCAAAGGAAACGACAGGTAATATTAGAATTGTAAGAGTTAAAATATTTATAACCATTATTTCAATGTTTTTTCTGGAAGTCTGGACAATTTTGCAAACATATATGTATTGTACTTTGTAAAACCTGTAATATTGGCTAGTGACATTATAAATTAACGTTTTTAGCTGCTTGAACTGACAGCGCAGAGTGCTCGCCAGTTGGGACGTGACGACTGAGCCTACCCGCATAGCTTTTCTAAAGATAGCTTTTTCCGTTAACATTGTGAGTCTCGAAAGGTTTTCAGGCGAAGAAGGCACAAGGTGATGACAATGCGAAGCATTCGTCATCATATATTATAGCCATCTGTTGGGTGACGTTATTCAAGCCGTTCCCAAATTTTAAAGACAATTTTATCCTCAACTTCTTTCTGCCAGTCAGGATTTGAATCATCCCATTTATATTTAATTCCTACGATATCATCAGGTATGCCAACGAAGACAGTGTCATCTAGGTAAATTGGAATGACATCCTCAGCAGGAACCCTTTTCTTGAAGCAATCGCGTTCAAATGTAGGCCAAATCTTATCCTTATGATTTGAATCTAGAATACATACTACCAATCTTGAGTCTCTTACAAAAATTCGTTCAAATTCTTTGCTCCATGCCTTGCCGAGGTAATTGGATTCATAATATTCATCAAAAAACACTGGTACATCTATTAATTCTAATTGAGATGCAATGTATTTTGCGAGCTTTCTATTCTCTCCCGCAAAAGAAATAGCTACTTCAAATTCCCTATTTTCACTATCCTCCCTAAAACCACATTCCTTTCGGATTTCATCCCAATCAACATGGCGCATGTAATAAAAAAGAGCGGGATCTTCAATAGCAAAATTTTTATTTTAAGAATTGTAGAAGAAATATCGACTGCAAATTGGTTTTGAATCCAATAACACATTTAGTCTTCTTTCTTTTATTCCGTTTATACTCGCTTTCATTTCGTCATGTACGTTAGCGAGTTCATTTAAGTCCACTATAGAACTTCCTTGACTTGATATTAACCTAAGAAGTTTAAAATATGGATCATTGCTTGGTCTAAATCGCCTGCCTCTTGCGAATTCTTTTACCGGTTCTTTATAAGAATGTGAAAGTTTGGAAACCATAGCCTCTCTAATTAGGTCTATTTCAAATTCAATAAACTGTATCTGGTCCTGGCTTTCTATAATATCCTTCTTAGCACATATAGTTTGACACAAAGTTTGAGTTAGCCAATAATTGTAGCCTTCCCCAAATTAGGACACGTTTAAACTAGACAGATTCAAATTTATTTGATTTCTGTAAATCAATGGTGACAATCCATTCAGTCTACTATGTGGATGATTCAAATTGTAATCTTCACGCCA
>JAGQWZ010000532.1 GCA_020436835.1 Saprospiraceae bacterium
CAGACCATCCCTCTAAAATCGGAGCCACTGCAACGCTTATTGAAGACAATAATCTGCAACTAAATATTAAAATGCTGGAAGGCATTCATGGTGATCAATTGAATTTTGCCTTTTCCGGAAATGAGGTGGAAATTTCCATGATCAACAGTGTTGCTCAACATGATAATGGAGAACGTAACCGGGAACGCAGGCCAGTGTTGAAGGGGAGAAGTTAGTGGGGCAGTAGTCAGTGGTCAGTAGTCAGTATTCAGTATTCAGTGGTCTGAATGTAAAAGGGTCAGTGCCGTCCTTCCAGGTTTTGCTTAAATCATCTATCAAAAAAGTCAAATTTCTGTGCTCTGATTATAAGAATTACCCCCAAAAGGGTGAAGTATCGACCAATTCCTTGTATTATTTTTAGAAAATAAATCAAAGTCCGGCAGTGAGGACAAAAATCAATATTACAGTTGCCGGGTAGAAATTTCCAGTCGATAAAAAATAAGTATTCCACCTGATTGAAAGGGAGTTTACTTCTGATGAGATTGCTGAAAAACCGATATCAGCCAGGATACAGCAAATCTCCCGTAAGGAATTACCGGACAAATCTAGTGTGGGTTATCCTGCCGTTTTGGTTCGGAATGCCTTTGAAACCTGGAATTCTGAAAAGTCCTATTCTTTAATGTCAATATTCGCTATTAATAAATTAAAATCGATAACAATGATGACTAGAACAACAAAAAGAATGCTATTCCTGGCATTTTTAATAAGTTTCTCTGTGTATACATATGCACAGGATGGCACTGTACAGGCAGAAAGCATCGGAACAGGCGGAGCCGCCCCCACCAGTGCATTTGGACTTTATTCTAAGAAAAACCTTAAGCTGGAAGATCAAACAAATATCGAAATAGAATTCTGGTCTTCTACCACCAATAGTAGTGGGGGTATTATGAAAGTAGGATCTATTGGATATAATGATCCGAATGGCGGTACCGCCTTTACAAATGACGATCTGCAGATTTCAAATATCGCAAGTACTACCGGGGATATTGAATTTTTTACCCTGAGAGATCCATCAAATGTAAATAGCATGAAATTTGAAGGGGGTAATAATGGAAATGCGAACGCTTTTCAAATATTGCACTCCAATAATATAAGTCTCACTCTCCAGGGTGATGGAGATATGACCATCGCTGGTAATTTGACTGAAAATAGTGATATTAAACTTAAAAAAGATCTGCAACGTATCACCAGTGTATTACCATCGCTGGGTAACATTTTTGCCTATCGATATAAATGGTTGTCACCAAATAGAGGACAGGAACTCCAAATTGGTTTAGTGGCTCAGGAAGTACAGAAAGTATATCCGGAATTGGTGCAGCAGTCTGAAGAAGGTATCCTGTCCGTTTCCTATACCAAGTTTGTACCGCTTCTGGTCGAAGCAGTGAAAGAACAGCAATCTGAAATACAAAAATTGCGAGACCAAATTTCGGAGCGTGATGAAGCAATGAAAGAAATAAAAGTCATGATTGAGGAATTAACTCATCGTCTTGAAAAATCTGAACTTCAGAAAATAGATTAATACTTTTTTTCTACAAGAGCTGTCACCTATTGCCTCCCCGCAGGGTGAGACAAGAGTTGGCAGCTCTTGCTTACTCTTTGCGCTCTGCTCCTTGCCGCAACCCCTTACTCCGGAACCTTAATCTGACTTCCGAAGAACAACGCATTGAAAAACAATTTATTGGTGCCATACCAGCTGCCCCGGAAGTTGGGATTGTCGGCAAACATAATCGCACGGCCCTGGCCCACTTTACTGACGATCAGGGAAGCACAAGGCTTTAGAAATTCATTGAGATTTTTATCGGTAATAAATCCATCGACATGGGTATCATCGGTATACCTGGCCACGGTATTGTACTTAAATTTACGTGGGTTTAGACGGATTCTGCATTTCCGAAATACAAGAAAATGTTAGCTATAATCCAAGTCTGGATATTTATTCTCGTCAAAGCAGATTATTTAATTCTTGTCTTCCGACAATAGCCATTATTTCGACCTTATCCTTATTTAGTCTGTAATAAATCGTGTCAGATCCAAAAACACATCGAAGGTATCCTTGCTTAATGTAATCCACTGACTCAAATAAGAAAGGGCGTTTGGCTATGAGATCAAAATAGTCAAAGAGCGAATCTATATATTTGTCAGCTTGGGTCATTCCAAACTTTTCAATACCATATTGGTGGATTCGGATGAGATCATCTTTGGCCTCATTGCTGAGCCGAAAACTAGCCATTAATCAGAGCTTTCGATTGTGCCAATATGTCTTCTTTGGTCTCTTCGGTAAATCCACTGTTTTCTGCTTTCTCCAGTTTGGCCTGGATCCAGTCAATTTGAATCTGTTGTTTTCTAGCTTGCCTGATTAAATCATTCACTAGTTCGCTCTTACTGGAATACTCTTCACTATCTACTTTAGATTTTAACCACTCATCATTGGGCCTGGTGAGTGAAATACTTTGCCTTGCCATATTATTCTTTTGGTGTAAAAATACACCAAATTCGAATCAGGTGCAAGATTTCCAATCCCCGATCATTAAAATTCCGCTTTTCTACCTCATGCTTCTGCTTTTTCGTTAGGTCTCTACAAGAGGTGTCACCTATTGCCTCCCCGCAGGGCGAGACAAGAGTTGGCAGCTCTTGCTTACTCTTTGCGCTCTGCTCCTTGCCTGCAACCCCTTACTCCGGAACCCTAATCTGTCTTCCGAAGAACAACGCATTGAAAAACAATTTATTGGTGCCATACCAGCTGCCCCGGAAGTTGGGATTGTCGGCAAA
>JAGQWZ010000533.1 GCA_020436835.1 Saprospiraceae bacterium
CACGGTAAACCAGGACATCAGCATCTGCCACCATTTCCTGAACTGAAGGGAGCTTCATTGCTTTTTGCAGGGAGTCCAATGCCTCGGCATATTTACCCAATTCGATCAAGACTTTGCCATGATTAAACAAAGCCCATTTTTTGTAAGGGGCATTGGGGCTTTTATCCTTAAAGTTTCTTTTCGTAAAGAATCGAAATTCAAATTCAGCCTCCTCAAATTTCTTTAATTTCTGCAGACACTCACCCTTCAGTCTGCGGGCAGACCAGTGAATATCTTGCAACGCCAGAGAGGTTTTGATGGCAAGATCCAAATCCTTGATAGCATCCTCCCACTCTTCCCGAAGAATTTTAATTTTGGCTCTCCCGTAATATGCATTGGAGTTACTTGAGTCGATATTTACCGATTTCCCAAAATCACGTTCAGCGTCATGGTATTTTTTCATCAGGAAATTCACATATCCTCTGCGTTCATAAGCCTGAGCATGGCGATCATATAATTCGATGGCTTTACTCAAGGCTTGTTCTGCCTCTTTTTCTTTCCCCACTTGATCCACCAGCGATCTTCCTTTGAGAAATTTCTGAACGACGGCTTTGTCGCCTTTAGGTTCGATCCAGAGATACTTAAGAATTTTCCCTTCCTCCGTCATCCACGCTCCCACATTACCACTAATGGCAAACTGAGCAACATACTGGAGAAGATCCACAGAATTTTTCCAATTTTTTTCGGTAATATTTACTACTGTCCTCGGTATTTTCAAGGACAAATCATCTTCCTTAAAAATATCTTCGGCATTGAAGAGAATATCATTTTTATAATAATTCTCTACCCTGTGATCATACATCTTGATCACTTTCTCATAGCTCTTTTCATTGCCGAACTGTAGGTTTCCCTGAAAAATACTTTTGAAAAACATTAAATCACTCCCGTAAATATCACCGTAGAAGATACAAAGTACGGCATATTTAGTTATAAATCAAAGCTTTAGCCCAGTACTCTTGATTAATATTGAAATCGACTCAAATGGGAGCTCATAAAACCCATGGAATTCTCCTGATTTAAGAATACTCCCTATCGATGATATCACAGCAGATGGTACCAAAACTATGCCCAGATGCTACATCCTTCGGAGCAATTAGTACAAATGTCGACTTCTTTCCGGGCACGTAAGATTTGCTGTCTGAAATCTCGATATGTGGCATTTGTCCAGATATGCGAGAAAGGCTTTCTTTTAAGATCCCCCATTATGTGAGATGCATCCTTATCAAAGCAACAGGGGACAACTAAACCATTCCACGTAATTACCGCGCTGTGCCACATTTTCCAACATTGATTATGAATTTCATTTTTAAGTCGATAGGTGCCATCATTTGATTGCACATATCTTGAATATTTTACATTATCGGGCATCAAGATATGTCCATTCTTGTAATCATAAAGTTGAGCGGTTTTCAGTCTGACTTCATTTACACCCAGCGATTTGGCCATGGCAAAAAGCTTAGGAATCTCGTGCTCATTGGGCCGAACTACCAGAAACTGAAATATTACATGTGGTGTTGAACTCTTCAAGAGCTTTTTCCATTTCAATACATTCTGGGTGCCATCCATTACTTTCCTTAGCGTTCCGTTTTTCCGGTAGGATTCATAAGTCTTCTGAGTCAAACCATCGATGGATATGATCAGGCGATCAAGCCCTGATTCGACCGTATCTCTGGCCACTTCATCACTGAGAAAATGTCCATTGGTGGATGTGAGTGTATATAAACCTTTCCGATGGGCATAGGTAACCATTCTTAAGAAATCCGGGTTCAGGTAAGGTTCTCCCTGAAAGTAAAAGGTCAGGCTGCAACAGGTCCGGGCAATTTGGTCGATGGTAGTTCGAAAAAAGTCTTGTTTAAGGGTGCCTGTTTCTCGAGTAAAGGACCGAAGGCCACTAGGACATTCCGGACAGCGAAGATTGCAGGCAGTGGTAGGTTCAATTGAAATACTCATTGGGTGCCCCCAATGTATCGGCTTTTTTGTGATTTTGCTGATATAATAGGATAGAATTATCTTCGTGGCATTTAGGATCTTGGTCATCGTCAGGGTTCGCAAAAATCCGATATGATCTATTGTTTTATATCTATACACATTACAAAACTAATGATTCGGAGTTTACCGGGGGTCGGAGTTTGATCCAGGGATCCGAAATCGGGAATTGATATGTGGCGATTTTTTAGACGACTCTTTGCAAAAAAAGAACAACAGCATCAGCCGGAATCTGATCTCATGAAATATTTAATCATCGGACTGGGTAATATGGGTGTCGAGTACGAACGGACTCGACATAACATCGGTTTTGATGTTCTGGACGAAATCGCCAGACAGGAAAACGTCCAATTTAAGGCGGATCAATTAGGAGACATTGCCATGTTCAGGCATCGGGGCAGAACTGTTTACCTCCTTAAGCCCAGTACGTACATGAATTTGAGTGGAAAAGCAGTTCGCTACTGGGTTCAGAAATTAAAAATTAACCAAAATCACTGGTTGACCGTTGTGGATGAATTCCAATTTGAAATGGGTGTTATTAAACTGCAGAAGAAAGGTAGTTCCGGTGGACATAACGGATTAAAGAGTGTTGAAAATCTGATGCAAAGCTCCAGTTATCCAAGATTAAGGATTGGAATCGGGCATAACTTCTACCGGGGCCAGCAAGTCGATTATGTACTGGGAAAATGGACTGATGAGGAATGGATGGATATGCAATCGGTAATTGAGTCTGCTTGCGATGCTATCCGGTCCTTTGTTGCCATTGGGTTAGACCGCACCATGAATCAGTTCAACAAGAAGAACTCAGTGGAGTAAATATTATTACAGAAGGGGAATATGGTTTTGTATTTCCCGTCGTATGGGTTCATTACTTGTCCTGAGTTTTTCAATTCCAGATTTAAGATCGATCGAATTCGGATCACATATATAAAACTGGGAGTAATCCTTCAATCTGTTTGCGAGATATAATTGTTCCGGTTGGTTTGGCGTAGGAATCAAAACCGCCTTTTTCTTCAATAGAATATAGTCCATAATACTACTGTACCCAGAGCGGCTGATTACAATTTCAGTACGATTTAGGAGGTAACCCAGTTCTTTTGAACCTAAATGATTAAAAACAACAGAAGTTGTACTGTCCACGATATCCAAAGATCCCGGCTTACCCAATACCCAAAACATTTTCAAGTTTTGAGGAAGTTTTAGTATAAGTTCTTCGATCTGGACTTGAAAAAGAGTCCTTGAGGGTTCTGGTCCCGAAATAATAATTCCCAGATCATACTCCGGGCTGCATGCTTCTATCTCAAATCGACTGAGAAGTCCGATATATTTTTTTTCAATATTTAAAGATCCCTTTGACAGGAGCCCGGTTAGATTCACTTCTCCTTCAAAATCGGGGATCCAGCACTGGTCAAATTTATCGATCATTTTTCTGATCACGGTTGAAATGATCCTGGAGAAAGCCGGGGGAAGATAAAATGACAATTGATGGGTTAAGATGATACTCTTAATACGGGGGTCATATACACCATATCGATTGTCAGAAACTATGACATCCAGTTCTAATTCATCCACCAAATTGGCTATCTCTCTTCTTTCCTGAGATATTGTATTTAAAATCTGCGGCAAGCGTCTGGCCCAATGTCGATAGAATGAGTTCTCTGAATAGGTGATATTGTAGGAAGGTAACTCATAATAGGTCAGATCCGGAAATTCCTGGCGGAGTAATATGCCGGCCTGTCCATCAGAAGCCAAAATGATTTCGTGCCCCTGGTTAAAAAAATGCCGGATTAACGGGATGCTGCGCGTCGAGTGGCCCAGACCCCAATTGAGCGTGGCAAAAAGAATCCTTTTGGCCTGCACTAGTAGACTTTTATATTTAAATGAGTAGTATAAATCAGAATTTTTATGTTTTGATCAAAACCTGATGCAGTCCGTCAGCCTCAGATACACACCCCGCCCGAATCACCTCCAGTAGGGCAAGCGCACATTGCCAAAGGTATGTGAGCTTGTTGATCATGAATCGTCGGCCACGGCCTTTGCCGTCGGGTCGACTCCGTCGGCCATAGCCTTTGGCGTCGGGTCGAAGAGCTGGTGTAAACGAAATCAATTTAAGCACACGATTTGAAGGTTACCCAGTCCACTGGTCTTAGTTTAATCTTATCTCATCGTTACGGCCGTCGTAAAATTTGTACTCATTGATATGAAAATCTGTATGTTCATGGATCCGTACCCAACGTTGATATTCCATATACCACTTCATTCTTTTACTGGGAAGACCGTGCCTGAGGAAAGCATATATATATGGATGAACGTACAGATAAAGTTTGGTTTTGGGCCGGTTCTGGATGACGTATTCTAGATCTCGTTCGATATCCTCTATAATTAATACCGAAGCATTGATCTTTCCGGATCCCTGACAAGTGGGACAAACTTCGCTTGTATCAATCTTAACTTCAGGTCGTGCTCTTTGGCGGGTTATCTGCATAAGTCCGAATCGACTCAGAGGCAAGACGGTATGTTGAGCCCGGTCCTGTTCCATAAAATCCCGCATCCTTTTCACCAGGATTTTCTTATGCTCGCTTGACCGCATATCGATAAAATCGACAATTATAAGGCCTCCGATATCTCTCAAGCGAAGTTGCCGGGCTATCTCTAAAGCAGATTCGATGTTGACGTTCAGAATTGCGTCTTCCTGGTTCTTTTTTGCCATTTTGGGCCCGCTATTCACATCGATGACATGCATTGCTTCGGTATGTTCGATTACAATATATGCACCACTGGGCAATGTGTATGTCTTTCCAAAAGAAGACTTTATCTGCCGGGTTATGCCATAGGCATCAAATAAGGGCCGGTTGGATTTATGAAGATGGACGATCTTCTCCTTTTCTGGAACATTTGCACTCAAATAACTGCGTATGGAGTCATACATCTCGCGGTCATTGGTGACAATTTTATTAAAATCGTCGGTGAGTACATCACGCAACATGCTGGATGTTTTGTCAAGTTCACTAAGCAATTTCAGCGGAGCTTTGGCATTTCGAAGTTGCTCATGAATGCGTTTCCACTTTTGTTCGAGATCCCGTATCTCTTCGTGTAGATGAGCAACCTTTTTGCCCTCGGCTGCCGTTCTGACAATGATCCCGAAATTCTTTGGCTTAATGCTTTCGATCAAGACCTGGAGACGCTTGCGTTCTTCGGAAGAATTGATCTTTTTAGAAACCGACACTATATTCGAAAACGGGGTCAGGACCAGGAACCGGCCCGGTAGTGTGATCTCACAACTAAGTCTTGGCCCTTTGGTTGAGATCGGTTCTTTCAGGATTTGCACGAGGATAGGATGCCTTTTATTCAAGACCTGATCAATCTTTCCGGTTTTAATGATTTCATCATTCAGGTTGAATGATTCCAGCCCGTGAGATTTGTTCTCTCCACTGATTGCTTTGTTGGTAAATTTCAACAGGGAGGGCAACTTTGGACCTAAATCTGTATAGTGAAGAAAGGCATCTTTTGGATGACCAATATCCACAAAGGCGGCATTCAAGCCAGGCATTAATTTTTTGATCCGTCCTAAAAAGATATCACCAACTGTAAATTTCGAATTGGTCTTTTGACGGTGTAATTCCACTAATCTATTACCTTCAGACAGAGCGATTTCTACCTGCGTGGGTGTGGAATTAATGATTAACTCTTTTTCCACAAATCATCCTTATTTAGATGCTGTGACCCAGTGACCGATGGTAAGTATGTCTGAAAAAATAAGCAATAAGCGGAGAAAGAAATAGATAAGTGGTAGAAACTGCTTATCAGAGGTCTTATTAACTTAATGATGACGGATCTTATAACTAGATTTATCCGCCATCATTAGGTCTTTTTATCAGATCGGGTTTTGGCTTAATATATCGGGCAGTAGCCACCACATGACCACTGGAAAAACAGCTACATTATCTATCTATTCTTCTTCTTATGCCGATTTTTTCTTAATCGTTTTTTTCTCTTGTGCGTAGCGATCTTATGCCGCTTTCTTTTTTTACCGCAAGGCATATTAATTTATCTTTTTGATGTTAATAATTCACATTTATCTTTCGTGGCTTGTGCCTGTTCATCATTTAGTTCTTGATAAACAGTGGCAAGCAAGCATACGGTTGTTATGTTATCGGGCTGCAATGAATCCGCCCTTAATAGTCGATCCTTTGCTCTCTCCCATTGGCCGGTCTTAATTGCCAACCTAGCCAAAGCATTCAAAACCAGAACGTCGTCAGGGTCCTTTTCGTTCATGCTCAAAAGCATTTGAACTCCTTTCATCGGATCATCGGTTGGTGGTTTTTCGGCATACAACAGAGCTAAATTCACGCGGTACTGACTTACTTCGGGATCCAAACTTATTGCGTTTTCAAAAGCTGCAATCGCCTTATTCAAACACCAATCACTGATGAACGGTTCAGAACTCCCACCAATTCCTGCAACGTAGGTCGTGGCAGCGATACTCCAGGCTTCTCCACTTTTTTCCATTTCTGCCACCTCTTCAGCGTAATATCCAGCTATATGCGGCTTTGCCAATCTATACCATTTTCCACTGAGCTCTTTTAGCGCAGTCATCTTTTCAGGCCCTTCTTCCGTTTCGGTTCGGTTTTCCAGGCTAGTTATTTCTCTTTCGTCGGTACTGCTAAGGGTACCTTTAGCAGATTCGATAAGAGGCTGAATGTCGATTGAAATTCCTTCTTTTTCAACCTGCTTAAGATCACTCTTTTCCTTCGTTGATTTAGTGTCAAAGCCAAAGTACAGGACAAATACACCAACTATGGCTACGATAATAGTAGCCCATTGAAGTCTAGTCATCGGAATCTGACGTGTCTTCCGGGAGCGCGTGCACGTTATCTTTTACCTGATCTATAAAAATTTTAGCGGGTTTAAAAGATGGTATGTAGTGTTCAGGAATTTCGATTGCTACATTTCGTTTAATGTGCCTACCTATTTTTTTAGCTCTTTTCTTTATCACAAACGAACCAAAACCTCTGATATAGACATTTTCTCCTCTTGCAAGACCATTTTTTACTTCAGTAAAAAAATACTCCATTGTGACTAGTACATCTACCTTCGGAACTCCCGTTTTCTCAGATATAGCGTTTACTAGGTCTGCTTTTCTCATTATGATTTGGTTTATAGCTAGTTATGTCAGAATTCGCCCCTATCTAAAAGAGCGAGGCAAATGTCGCAATTTATTTGATAAAAAAAAATAAAGCCCCCCTTTTTTTGGCCTTTTACACGGGCATCATGCATTTTCAGTAGCTTGATAATCAGAATTTTGTGTTGAGGCTGTATGGTTCCATCACCCGCTGTGAGGTCTTCAAGGACTATGCCAAGATATGAGAATGAAGATTATATGTCGTTTTGTTCTTTAGTAATGTTCTTTCTGAAGGTTTGGTCGTGTCAAAAAACTGAGTGGTTTGAACAATCACAATATCAAAGTTTATCTTTGACTTCGCGGAACTTTGATATTGAATGAATTCAAGGTAGAATTTCCCGAATTCAGAACACCTTTCAACCATAATAATTATCGCCTATGTTAATGTCAATGACCAGTTATGGACGTGCGTCCGGCTTACTCAAGAATCAAAATATCTCTGTAGAGATCAAAACGCTCAATAGCAAGTTTGTGGATTTGCGATTAAAATTGCCTGCCGGATTGCAGGAATTTGAGATGGAAATTCGCAAAATCCTGCATGACAAGATTTTCCGGGGAAAGATTGAGGCTAATTTTTCATTTGAAAACCAGCATAGTAACGAAAGCTACACCATTAATGAAGATGTTTTTACCTCTTATTTTGATCAATTGCAGAAACTGGCGGCTAAATTAAACCTGGATAAAACCGATCTCCTGTCCGCTATAATCCGTTTGCCAGAAGTGGTCATCACTTCGGAAGCAGCCATCTCAGAAGAAGAATGGAAAATTGTGCGTACAGTCGTGGAAGCGGCCATTGAAAATCTTACGACCCACCGGTTGGAAGAAGGAGCAGCTATCGAAAAAGACATGCGCTGGCAAATAGCCTTTATTCTGGAACAACTGCAGGAAATCATCCCTTTTGAGAATGAACGCATTGACAAGGTAAGACAGCGTATGAGCAATAGCTTGGAGGAATATCTGTCGAGAGAAAATGTAGACGAAAATCGATTTGAACAGGAAGTGTTATTTTATCTTGAAAAGATTGATATTACGGAAGAGAAAGTTCGTCTCCAACAACATTGTGATTATTTCCTTCAGGAAATGGACAATCCTGATCCAAATAAAGGAAGAAAGCTGAATTTTATCAGTCAGGAAATGGGCCGGGAGATCAATACGTTGGGCGCAAAGGCATATTCATCAGATATCCAGCGATTCGTGGTGATGATGAAAGATGCGTTGGAAAAAATCAAAGAACAATTGGCAAACGTGGTATGATATGAAACCTAAAGGGCGGGTAGTCATATTTACTGCTCCTTCAGGTGCAGGTAAAACAACTGTGGTACGACACCTGTTAAGAAAGTATGAGAACTTAGACTTTTCAATCTCAGCCACAACCAGAGAAAAACGGCCGTACGAAGAAGAAGGTGTAGATTATTACTTTCTGACTGAGGAAGAATTTAGAACCAAGGTTGATAACGGGGAGTTCTTGGAATGGGAAGAAGTCTATTCGGGCACCTATTATGGGACATTACTTTCTGAAGTGGATCGTATTTGGTCGGAGGGAAAACAAATCGTTTTCGATGTGGATGTGAAAGGGGCGACCTCCATTAAGCAGCATTTTGGAGATAGTGCATTAGCGGTCTTCATCAAACCCCCATCATTGCAAGTATTAATTGACCGGCTGACAGGTAGAGGAACGGAAAGTCAGAAAGCCCTGAAATCCCGCATTGAAAGAGTGAAAAATGAACTTACCTATGAACACCGATTTGACAAAATCCTCGTAAATGATATTTTAGAGGTCACACTGAAAGAGGCAGAAATGATGATTGAAGATTTTTTAAAATGGAATTCCTAGCATGGAAACAATAATAACTCATGGGATTAGAATTTCGGTTGATCCGCAGTTTGAGCCCCTCCATTCAAACCCGGTGCATGGCAAGTTTTTGTTCAGCTATCATATCACCATTGAAAACCTTACAAATCATACGGTTCAGTTATTATCCAGACACTGGTATATTTTCGATTCGATTGGAATCAAAAGAGAAGTAATTGGTGATGGAGTAATTGGACAACAACCTGTTTTGGAGCCAAATCAACTACATAAATACAGCTCCTGGTGTCCGCTTACTACGGCCATGGGAAAGATGAATGGCTACTACACGATGCAAAGACTGGATGATCGAACTACGTTTGATGTAGAGATCCCGACCTTTGCCCTGACTGCTCCGATACAGCTAAACTAAGGACTCGAAAAGCTCAATCTGAGGAACGTATATCTGAGGATTTTCTAGTTCCAGTAATTTCATTTTTATCTCCGTTCCGTAGGCATAGCCCGTCAGCTCTCCACTATTGCCTATCACCCGGTGACAGGGAATAATGATCGGAATGGGGTTTTTCCCATTAGCCTGACCGACTGCCCGGGCCGCTTTGGGATTACCTAAAACGCATGCTATCTGTTTGTATGAGCGTGTCTTGCCGTAAGGTATTGTATAAACCATTTTGAGAACTTCCCGGTGAAATGGAGGCAGGTCAGATAGGTCTAGTGGAACATTAAATGATTTTCTTTCTCCGCGGAAGTATTCATCAATTTGATCTTTATATGGTTTTGCCTGCTCAGATATATAGGCACTCTCATTCTGCACTCCCTCCGTCCGGAAGGTAATAGACTTTAATCCATGATTTGAAATCACAAGCTCGAGGAGCCCAACCGGTGATTGAATATAGAATGTCTCAAGCATGCCCATCAAATTTAAGAAAATATAATATGAGTTGGCATATTTGGCACGACCCTTGAAAATAATTTTAGTGTTTTTTTGCGTTAGTGGTAAAGAATGGACAATAAAAAAAGGCTGCTCAAGTTTGAACAGCCTTAAGAAAATCAGGTGGTACCTCCAGGAATCGAACCAGGGACACACGGATTTTCAGTCCGTTGCTCTACCAACTGAGCTAAGGTACCAGCACACCCTTGATTTTGAAGGGATTGCAAATTTAGGCTCTTTTTCTAATACGCCAAACATTTACGAATTAATTTTAAACACCGTAATTTCTACTTAGATGGTACTTTCAAAATGGATTGCTTTTCCATTAATTATTCTTGTCGGAACCGTATTGACCGTATCCTATATTTTAGGTTATTCTGAATACTCATACTGGCTTATTCCATTAGCGGTCGCTTTGGCAGTTGTATATGTATTACATCCCGAAATTGACCGGTGGTACGTGAAAAACAATCCCTTAAAGTTGCCAAAGGGAATGCTTCGGTTTATCGAAGATCACCTGCCTGCTTACCGGCTTTTATCTCCGGCACAAAAGAAAGATTTCGAATCATCGGCCAGCATATTTCTGCGCAACACTACTTTTATGCCCCAGGGTTTTGAAAGAGTGCCAGAAGACCTTAAGGTCGTGCTAGCGGCAAATGCCTATATTCTCACCTCTTTTCAGGCAGGATGGAATGAGAAATATTCCCTTTACGAAAACATCGTTATCTACCGACATCCATTTCCGAGTCCTCAGTTTCCAAAATATCTTCATAGCTCCGAATTGTATGCACAGGATCATGTTTTGCTCTTTTGCGCAGACCATTTTATGAAGGCCTTCCGCTTTCCTCAGCAATATTTCAATACGGCTATGTATGAATGGGCAAAAGTCCTCTTTATGGATAAAACTCCCGAGTTCGACATTAATTTACAGGCTCTCCCCGAAATCAGCGGATTCCAGAATAGCGTCGTGGTTGACTATGTAGGTCTCCCAGAACCATATATCCAGTGGGAAGCTGTGGCTACGACCTATTTCTTTACTTTCCCGGTGCGATACAAAATGCATATGGAGCATTCATATGAAAAGATTAGTGAATACTTTGGCGTTGATCCTATGAAACTGTTGAATGCCAGAGAACCGATTTCGCATTAAGAGCATATCTGGTCAATAATCAGAAAATAGTCTTTTCTTAGCTAGATGACATTTTGGAGTGTTATCTCAGTCGTACTTATCCTGTCCTTTATCGTACAACTCCTGTATTTGGGGCTATTCCACTCAAAACTTACCCGGAAACCCTCTTTGAAGATGTCCGGTGAAACCGACCTTCCTGTTTCCGTTGTGATCTGCGCTCGTAACGAAGCTGTCAATTTAAGCAAAAACCTCCCCCTGATACTCGCACAGAACTATCCATGTTTTGAAGTCATCGTAGTCAACCATGCGTCCACCGACAATACCGAGGATGTAATTACAGATTTGATGCAGACCAACGTCAACTTAATGTTGGTCGACTATGCCGATCCCATCAAGAGTAAAAGACCGGCGCTTCTGGCTGGTTTAGGTAAGAGCAAATACCGACACATTTTAGTAACGGATGCTGATTGTGCCCCTTCAAGTTCTGAATGGATGCTCAGAATGGTGCGGCCGCTGAGTGATGGTTATAAAATTGTGGTCGGTGCTTCGCCTTTGGTTGGAAACGGCAACCTGGTCTCCTGTTTTGTTCAAAGTGAATCTGCATTAATCTACCTTCAGTATGCCACAGCGACTTTGAGCGGTTTCAGCTATATGGGCGTCGGCCGTAATATGGCATACCTAAAAGAACTTTATCTGGCCTATGATCAATCGGGCTTCAATAATTACATTGGGGGCGATGATGATTTATTCGTCTCGGGCCATCAAAAGCATAAAATTGCACTTGTAGATGATCCTAAAGCACTGATGTATTCTGAGGCCTCTTTAGCCTGGTCAGAATTCTTCAGCAGAAAACATCGTCATGTGAGTGTTTCTTGGGAATATAGTTTTTTTCAGAAGCTGTATTTGACCGGATTTGCGTCATCTCACTGGAGTTTATTGATCTGTTCATGGTTGCTTGCCGGTAGCCAGTATGGGTTAATCTCTCTTTCCATTTTTCTCATCAGAAACCTTCTCTTCTACCACACAATAAGACAAAACGCAAAGCCTTTTCTTGGTAACTGTTCATTTCTAAAGCTCCTGTTGGTAGAACTTATCTACCTTGTGCATTACCCAAAACTTGCTTTTTATTTATTAAGGAAACCGCCAAAGGAATGGTAGTACCTGAGGTTGATATCGTTTTGAAGTATTTTGACTTAAAGCCGGAAATCGTTAGCCAACTCGAAATGTTGGGTCCCCTGTATTCAGCGCTGAATCAAAAAATTAACGTCATATCCAGAAAGGATATCGATTCCCTCTATCTACACCATGTGCTCCACAGTCTGTCACTCAGTATGATAAACAGATTCGAACCGGGGGACAAAATTCTTGACCTGGGTACGGGCGGGGGATTCCCGGGCATCCCCTTGGCCATTATGTTTCCTGATTGCCACTTTACCCTTATTGACGGTACCCAAAAAAAGATAGGTGTAGTAAAATCCGTAGTTGAGCGTATTGGATTGTCAAATGTGGAGGCAGTGGCAGTCCGGGCGGAAAATTTAAACGGGCAGTTCGACTATGTGGTAAGCAGGGCAGTGGCAAAAGCGCTGACAATAAGGGAATGGTGTAAGCCGCTCTTGCTACCTAAGCGTGAAGGTCAGTCTATTTACCTCTTGAAGGGGGGTGACTTAACGGATGAAATACAAGCTTTATCTCGAAATTATACCCTGCATCCGCTGCATCTTTTTTTTGAAGAAGCGTATTTTAAGGAAAAATATATCTTGGCTTTCTAGCAATATTGATTTGATCCATGAATTTGGAAACCACTGTATTTGAGTTCTTTACCCACAGTATCACCGTGGGACAGATCTTGACGTTTCTACTATGGAGCACTACCATATATGCTTCGGATTATATTATAATCCGGATTTTGTTACCCCTTTATTTCCAGCAGGAGCAGATCGATGAAATTAGTCAAAGACGACTGATTGGGACCATTCGCCGGATTATGTTGACTTTTCTTACGATAGCTTTTGTGGTTTCGATGCAGTTGAATCTGATCATCTATCAGGGAGAGAATTATTCATTCCGCCTTTCGACGGTGATTATGGGTTTGGTAGTAATTCAAATCGCCCGTCTGCTGGACTGGTATACGTCCAAGGTGTTGCTTCACAAATATTATTCATCCCGAGAGACGCGGGCAGAGAGAGCGGTCTCTGTACATAATCATGAGGAGAAAGCCAGCAATACAATGCAATACATTGTGTATATCATTGCTGCGATGATCCTTATCAGTACGTTCGATCTGAATCGAACACTTTTTTCCATTCCCATAAAAGACAATACATTAGCAATCCGGGTCACAAGTTTATTCACAATCATCCTGATTTTCCTGGTGGCGAAATTGCTATCCTGGATAGTTACGCAACTGATCCTATTCTCTTATTACCGCCGCAAGGAGGTTGATCCCGGTCGCCGGTATTCAATCAACCAACTGGTTAATTACTTCATTTATGTGATTGCAGTTTTTGTCACGGTTGACAATATAGGCATTGATCTAACTGTGCTTTGGGGGGGATTGGCCGCATTGGCCGTGGGTATCGGTTTGGGAATGCAAGATGTGTTTAAAGATTTTGTTGCCGGCATTATTCTCCTTTCGGAGCGATCGGTGGAAGTAAACGATGTTGTGAATGTCAATGGCAAAGTCGGGAAAATCAAGAAAATCGGACTACGGACATCACTGATGCGTGGCCGGGATGACACCATGTTGATCCTGCCAAATTCCAGCCTGGTATCAAATAATGTGATGAATTGGACTCATCTGGACAGCAAGGTCCGATTTTCCGTAGCAGTTGGAGTTGCTTATGGGTCTAATACAGACCTTATAAAGAAGATTCTCCTCGATATTGCCTCAAAAAATCCAGCGGTACTTTCTTATCCTGCGCCATTTGTCCGGTTTACAGATTTTGGAGAATCATCGCTTGATTTCGAATTGTTTTTCTGGTCAGAGGAACTTATGGGCATTGAAAATGTATTAAGCGACCTGCGTCATACTATCAATGCCGCTTTCATTGAGCACCATGTAACCATTCCTTTTCCTCAGCGAGATCTTTGGTTTAAAAACAAAATTGAAAGAGGGTAACTCCTGGGCATTTTCTGGTGTTTGAGCCGTTAATTTTATTAAGCTTTGCGTTAAACAGTCGTTAAAACTAGCAGCATTTAAACGCATTCAAGCATTATAACTTATTGATATTGTGGTTTTAATGAAAAACAAGCGTCAGTGTATTGTATTTTCTTCTGTAACCTGGCTCTATTGGAAGAAGTCTTGCAATAGAAAGGTACTTTGAAAATTGTAATTTTGAATTCGCTAAAAATTTGCATTTAATCAGTTGAAACTAAACTAACTATGAAATATTCAATTGGGATTTTACTGTGTTTTTTTGTGTTGAGCTTTACTACGCTTTCCAAGGCTCAAAAAATTGCATTGGTAGATATCGCCTATGTTCTTGATAACATGGACGAATACAAGCAGGCTCAGGGAGAACTGGACAAAGTGGCAGAAGCATGGCAACAAGAGATTGCGGTGGAACAAGATAAGATCAAGAGCATGTACAATAAGTATCAGGCTGAAATGGTCTTGCTGAGCGATGAAATGAAAAAGCAAAAGGAAGATGAAATCATGGCCGCTGAACGCGATGTGCGGGCCATGCAGAAGCAAAAATTTGGTCCCGAGGGAGAATTATTCCAGAAAAGGCAAGCCCTTGTTTCCCCAATACAGGAGAAAGTATATGGCGCTATTCAGGCGTATGCAACCGACCGGGGTTATGATATCATTATTGACAAAGGAGGTAGTTCGGGGGTACTGTTCAGTGATGAACGTTTCGACAAAACAGAAGACATCCTCAGAGCCCTTAAGAATTAATTAAAGTAAAAACCTATTTTTGTGCTCCATTTTTAAAACTATTATTTTCAAACTAAGGATTAAAATGAATCAAGTACTAAGATATTTCACTATTACCGCCATTCTCATTGCCGTGGCAACCAGTCTTTCCGCTCAGAAAATTGGCTATATCAATCGCGGCGAATTGCTTGCAGACATTCCTGCCGTCAAACAAGCAAATGCTAATCTTGAAGCATTACAAAAGCAGCTTCAGAAGAAATATGAAGGTATGGTTACTGAATTTCGAACCAAGTATGAAGACTTGCAACGAAAGGAACAACAGGGAGAACTCAGCCCCAAGCAATTGGAAGATGAAGGTCAAAAACTCAGAGAAGAAGAAGCAAAGATCGGTCAATATCAACAGGAGATGCAGAATCAATTAGAAGAAAAACAGGAGTCATTGTTGTTGCCAATCCTGGAAGACTTAAATGCTAAAATCGCGGAAGTTGCGAAAGAGCAAGGATTTGGTTACATCATTGATGATACTGCCGGAATTCTACTATTCAAAGAGGAAGGTAACGATGTAACTGCAATGGTTAGAAAAAAACTGGGGATAGACTAGCATAGTTTTCTTTCCCCAAGAAAAGAGATCAGAAGCCAAATGCCTTTCCCGGGTATTTGGCTTTTTTTTACCATACCTTTTCAATAGCTGGATTGTCCACCCACTTGCTCCATTTACGGTTGTATGTGTGCACTTTTGATACCGGATTATTATTTTCATCATAAACCGGATAATCCCGGTTGATCCATTCGAATATACTCCCATATAGATTGTAAACCTTTGAGAAGCCGGTGTTTTTGAGCTTTTCTCCAATTTTTTCGCTTCGGTATCCGATCGAACAGTATACCACAACCGGTTTGCTTTTATCCAGGCCGCTCAACTTTTCCTCATCAAAATCCTCATACCCTACGAAATGAGCATCCTTTAGATGACTCACCTGATATTCCGGGTATGCTCGTGTATCCAGTAGGATAAATTGATCCATATTCCGATGAAGCATTTCGCAACTTATGACCGGAATAGAAAATTCGATAAAGGATTTAATTGTCTCTCCAAATTCTGGATTCAAGACCATTTGCTCACCAGGATCTTCCTGTGCATTCCCACATTGAAGTAATGCCAGTTGTAAAATAATTAAGACGATCTTTCTCATTTCATTCCAGTTTCATTGGACCTTCGCCAATGCTATCCTGAATCCATTGGGCGTTGTCACAGTATCCTAACAGTTGATCAACAATCAGGTTCTGGACATGGGTCCGATATTCATCAGGATATAAAATATGTACATTCGGTCCGGCATCTAGTGTAAAATAGACCGGTATGCCGGTAGTTAGACGGAAATCCTTCAATCGCTCTATGATCTTCAACGTATTAGGTTGCAGTAGAATAAAATTAGGGTTCGAACATAGCATAAGTGCATGTAGTTGCATCGCTTCCATTTCCGTAATAAATCCCACTCTCTCGACATCGCCCAACCTGAGCGCTTCCAGCATTTCTTTCAGATTTCTTCTTGCTTCTTCATATCGCACCTTAGAAAACGGGTGGTTCCGCATTAAACTGTGACCGGCAGTACTACTGACTTTTTTGGAAGCCTGGCTTACGATAAGAATTGAGTCGTGAAATGATTTAAAAATATCATGCAACTGCGACTCCATCGGTATGGCATGAAGGTCGCTACTTGTCTCAGATTCAGGTGTTTTGCCCCATAGTGCCGCGATTGGAAAAAGAGATCTGCAAGCACTGCCAGAGCCTAAGCGAGCTATTTCGGATACCCGCGTCAGGTCCATTTCGTGCCCCCCATCATGCACCAGGTTCTCAATAGTTTCCAGAGCTAAAACCAACGCACTAAAAGCCGAAGCGGAAGAAGCAATTCCCGCTGAATGAGGAAAAGAGTTTTCTGACTCAATATCCAAATGATAATCCTCCAGAAAGGGAAAATAAGATTTCACTCGATGTAGATACTTCCGGATCCGGTCATAAAAACCGGGATGAGATTTCTTTTGAAATTGAAAAGAAAAGGAGAGCTCACCCTGAACGTCCTTTGGGTAATACGATACTCTGGTTTGAGTAAAGGAATTTTTTAGTGTTAAGCTGATCGAAGGATTTTGCGGAAGTTGATC
Organism: Saprospiraceae bacterium; assembly: GCA_020436835.1. Classification (GTDB taxonomy): domain Bacteria; phylum Bacteroidota; class Bacteroidia; order Chitinophagales; family Saprospiraceae; genus JABDMH01. The sequence continues at coordinate 17,112 of JAGQWZ010000533.1, forward strand.
GCCATATTTTCCCCAATACTTTATCAATGCTATGTTCGAAGGACTCCGCCATGCAACATTCCCTCTCCGTTCTTTACTCCTTAAAGACATGTATTAATACCTTGGATGGTCACCAATGTATGAATTTTTACATTTTGTGCGAGATATCAAAATCCTCCAACACGATATCCAGAATGGGATCCTCCCCCAGGATATATCCTTTCCGAAGATTGTATCCATAGAATTTACCAGCAGTATGCCAATAGGTAGCGGTGAAACCATTCTTAAGATCTTTGATAAGAAAGTACATTGGTGTTTGCAGTTCTTTCTCAATCATATGGACCAGAATTCTACCTTGGGTCCGGCTCAAATTTTTGAGTGGGTCTTCAAACTGATCCTTCAATTCTTTCTGTAGCCTTCGGATATGCTTTCTTTGTTCTCTTGGTTTCATCGTTTGCATGACTTCCTCCAGTTCCCGAAAAATTCTGATTGCATCTACTGCATAGGGGTACACTTTGTTGGCATACCGGCGATATCGCATATACAGGGCATATTCATCTTTCGAATTGAAATGACGTTTTGATGTGACACTGACATCACCCAGTTCGGCTACGTACAAAGTATCGTGTTCGGTTATGATGGCCGTGACCACCTGACCGTCAATCTTTATTCTTTCCGGCGCTGGTCCATACTGAGCATAAGTCTTTGTCGTTGACAAAAGAAAAGTGAACAACAAAATACTTATTGCTTCAACTGATTTCATAGGATCATATAACGTAATTCCAGCCGGTTAAATATACCTGACCTGGTAATCTGTTTCTCAAATACCCTTTAGGAACAATTTTATCGAATTTTCAGTTCTGAAACACCTGATTTTCATCAAAGGGAGAAAAAATATGTGGTTAAAATCTATGTTTTCAATTTTCCCGGACACACACAACAGAAGGCTTTGAACAACCGTTAGGTTAAAGAATTGAAAATCATTTTCGTACTTTCAGTTTTTTATTCGACTCTCCGCCAGTATAATTTAAATGACGATTTTCAATAATTTGTAAATTATTGATTAGGTGTTATTTAGATCTTTATTATTTTTGCCACAGTTAACCTGATACATGAACTATATAACCATCCTTACGGCGGCACTCTTTTTGTGTAGCTCTGATCCTGGTCCTGAGCCAATGTACACATTGGAGAAGCTCACTTCGCGCATCAATACCAAGTATGATGAGATCAATCCGGTAGTAAGTTTGGATGGAGAGACACTCTATTTTACCCGGGTTGGACATCCTTCATTCGACAAAACCCTGAAGGTGAACGAGGCAGACTTTAGTCAAACCCTGTCCTTCAATGAGTATAGTCAAAAACTCAAAGAAATCTATAATCAACTGGGAGAAGTAGATTGCACTGATCCGGTCTCTTCGGCGTTCAACCAGGATATTTGGATTGCGGCTTCAGATAAGGATCTGTTTGACAAAGTCGAACACCCTTCATACCCATTAAATAGTGCTTTACCCAACAGTGTGTGTGCGGTAACTACTGATCCTTCAAAAATTGTAATTGTAAATCAGTTTTTTAAGGACGGCAGCATGCAAAAGGGATTTTCTTTTGCCCAACGAGGTTCAGATACCTGGCAATTTCCTGAGCCACTATTTATTTATGACTATCACAACATAGATGCAGGTGTAAATTTGACTCTCAGTAAGGATAATGAGGTCATGATACTTTCTCTGGCAAAGGAGGATAGCAGGGGAATGAATGATTTATATGTATCCTTTCGAATACACACAACCCTATGGAGTGCTCCGGAACACATGGGGTCTATTCTCAATACCAGTGCCAATGAAATTACTCCCTTTATCTCCGATGATAAACAGTTCATCTTCTTCTCTTCCGATCGTGCTGGAAATAACCGTGGTCAGGACATATACATATCCGAGAGATTAGACGATAGTTGGACAAATTGGTCGACGCCAGAAGCCCTCCCTCTTCCCATCAACTCAGAAGCTGATGAGGCTCAACCGTTCCTAAATCGTCGATCGGGCTATCTCTATTTCACCAGTACCCGGGAGGGTTCCAGTGACATATTTAGGGTCAAATATTTTCACCCCAATCCAAAAAAGGATCGGCAAAGACCTTTGTTAGTAAATATTCCGCCCGAACGAACCATGACGAAAATGCTTACCTGTCTGGTGGTGGATGCAACCACTGGAGAAGCCATTGATGCAGAAGTTAGTTATGGGCCTTTAACAACGGATGAATTCACCCACTCAACTGTGACCGGTAAAAAGGGGCTTGCCATTAATCCAGAAAATGAAAAACTCTTCAAGTTCCAGGTTTCCCGGGAGGGATATATTTCCAAAACCCAAAAACTCGACTTGTCAAGTAGCAATTTGAAAGAGGACGGGATAATCAGGATTGCTATGGATCCTATAAAAGTTAATACCCGCATTTCGATGGATCCCATATTCTTTATGCGTGGAAATGAGCGGATTCTTTCAGGTTCGTATAGTGAGCTGGATCGTTTGGCCAGTATCTTGCGGCAACATCCAAAAATCCAGGTAAACATCAATGGCCACACGGATAATGTTGGTGATCAGTGGGCACTTTATGAATTGTCTGAAAACCGTGCCATTGCGGTTAAACAATACCTGGTAAGATCAGGCATTGAATCATATCGAATAAAAACCAAAGGATACGGCCCCAGCAAGCCGATTACCGACAATTCCACCGAAGTAATGAGAGCGAGAAATCGTAGGGTCGAAGTCGTGATTACCAAAATATAATGACAAAACCGTCAAAAATAGTTGCATGGATTTTTTCCGTCATCGCCCATCCTCTCTTGATTCTTACCTATGGATTAATATTAATTATCGCTTTCAATCCTTTTTTGTTTGGGGCTAGCAGCGTGGGGGAGGAAATACCTTTGATCCTGATCTGCTTTGCTTACACTTTTTTATTACCGCTTGTGTCCATCATCTTTATGAAATTGATCGGGTTGGTCACTTCCCTGAGTTTGCCAACCAAGGAAGAAAGGATCGGACCCATGATTATATGCATTGTTTTTTATACATGGTTTACGATCAACATATATCGTAATTCGAATATCCCCCTTTTATTGGGAATTTTTGCCTTCGGCAGTGTCATCAGCCTTTCCCTTGCTTTTTTTGTAAATATTTTTTCCAAAATTAGTCTTCATACAGTTGGATGGGGTGGTTTGATGGGATTAATCGTCGTTATGATCTGGTACTTCGGTTATCAGACTCTTTCATTTTTTGACTGGGAGATTCACATTCGTTTGATTTTAGTTTTCCTGATTCTTATCGGAGGGATTATTTCTACTTCCCGGCTGATCTTAGGGGCTCATCAACTTAAAGATATTTATGGGGGATTTCTGATTGGATTCACATCCCAACTGATCGCAATAAGAATTTTATTATAATTTCGCCGACCACATTGAAAATCAATGCATATCTACCAGCTTATACCATATAATATCAACAAACAATGATGGAAATAGAAGACCAGATCAATAAAATTTGGGAGGATCGATCTTTGCTCAATACGGATGAAAGTCATGTGGCGATCAGAAATGTAATTGAATTGCTAGACAAGGGTGAGGTCAGAGTTGCAGAACCGTCAAATGATGGATGGTCTGTTAACCAATGGGTTAAAAAAGCCGTCGTCCTGTACTTCCCAATTCAACAAATGGAGACATTTGAAGTGGGTCCATTCGAATTTCATGATAAAATTCCCTTGAAAAGAGGGTATTCGGGGTTAGGGGTCAGAATCGTGCCCCACGCCATTGCCAGATATGGTGCATTCCTGGAAAAGGGGGTGATAATGATGCCAAGCTACGTGAACATAGGTGCATGGGTAGGTTCCGGATCCATGGTTGATACCTGGGCTACTGTGGGTTCTTGTGCCCAAATTGGCCGGAATGTACACCTGAGTGGTGGGGTAGGAATTGGTGGCGTTCTAGAGCCGTTGCAAGCATCGCCTACGATAATTGAAGACAACTGTTTTATTGGTTCCAGATGTATCGTTGTAGAAGGTGTACGGGTCGAAGCTGAATCGGTGCTGGGTGCCAACGTTGTCTTGACTCAGTCAACAAGGATAATTGATGTGACTGGAGATGAACCTGTGACCCATCGAGGGGTTGTACCGGCAAGAAGTGTGGTGATACCAGGAACCTATACCAAGAAGTTTCCTGCCGGTGATTATCAGGTTGCCTGTGCATTAATCATTGGAAAACGTAAGGAAAGCACCGATAAAAAAGTATCCCTGAATGAAGTTTTAAGGGATTATAATGTGGCAGTATAATAAGTAATCCGTTTTTTTGGTTGATTGATGATACTGCATTCTAACAACTAAGTTTAAACACTATGGCTCTTCGAAACATATCATATTTGATTTTCGGCCTGACTTTACTATGGGGTTGTAGCAGCCCTAGAATACTCATTCCAGAGCCACTTCCTCTGGCATCGATTGATGAAGATACCACAGAGTTCCGGGACCTTGATACCCTGGTTGTGTCTGCCGACGACGAAGACGAAGCAAACGCTCTGCCGGCAGAACAAGCCCTATACAGAGCTACGAGTACCCGTTCTTTTGACTTATTGCATTCCAGTTTGGATCTCAGATTTGACTGGACTACGGAATCCGTGATCGGTTCTGCTGAATTATTACTTACCCCATATTTCTACCCGGATTCGATTTTGATTCTGGATGCAATCGACTTTGAGATCGAAGAACTGACCGTGAATGGAGTGCCGGCTCTTTATGATTATGATCGTACGAATCTCGAAATTCATCTGGGTAAATTATTCGATAAGGGAGAGAACCTGACGGTAAAGATTGACTATCAAGCCACTCCAACACGTGGTGAAGATGGCAGTGCAGCAATCACCTCAGATCAGGGTTTGTTTTTTATTAATGCAGATAACTCAGATCCTAATAAGCCCCAACAAATATGGACACAAGGGGAGACGGAATTTAACTCCAGATGGTTTCCCACGATAGATAAGCCCAACGAAAGATGTACGGAAGATATCAAGTTGACCGTGGACAATAAATTCAAAACATTGTCAAATGGTATTCTCGAGAGCTCGCAGGACAATGGTGATGGCACCCGGACAGACCACTGGATCATGGACATGCCACATGCTCCCTACCTGGTGATGATTGCTGTGGGTGACTTTGCCAAGGTGGATGACACCTGGAAAGGAAAGGAGGTATCTTATTACGTCGAACCGGAATTTGAGGATGATGCACGGGATATCTTTGCCCATACTCCCGAAATGTTAACTTTTTTCAGTGACATCACCGGAATAGATTATCCCTGGCCCAAATTTGCACAAATAATAGTCCGTGACTATGTTTCTGGTGCCATGGAGAATACAACTGCTGTTATTTTCGGAGAATTCATCCAGAAACACAAAAGGGAATTGATTGACAATTATAACGATGGAATTGTCGCCCACGAAATGTTTCATCATTGGTTTGGCGATTATGTGACCTGTGAAAGCTGGTCCAACCTCACTCTAAATGAGGGGTTTGCAAATTATGCAGAGTACCTGTGGCTAGAACATAAATATGGCAAAGATGAAGCAGAGAATCATCGCATAGAGGAAATTCAAGGTTATTTGTATCAGGCATCCCAGGACGTACATCCCCTTATCGACTTTGCCTATTCTGATAAAGAAAATATGTTTGATGCCCACAGTTATAATAAGGGAGGTTTGGTCTTGCATATGCTGAGAAATCTGGTAGGAGATGATGCCTTTTTCGCTTCACTAAACCATTATTTGAAAACTAATGCTCTCAGTGCCGTGGAGGTACATAATCTACGACTGGCATTTGAAGATGTGACAGGTCTTGACCTAAATTGGTTTTTCAATCAGTGGTATTTGTCGGAAGGGCATCCTATATTGGACTTTGAGTATAAATGGAACCAGGAACAGTCAGAAATCAATTTGACAATCGAACAAAAGCAGGATGGATCAATTCCACTCTTTGTGCTTCCCACTTTTGTTGATATCTACTACGCCAATGGCGAGCGAATGCGCAAAGAAATTGTCATTGACTCTCGTGAGGAAAAGATATCCATTGCGACTGAAGAGCATCCTTTACTTGTTGTGTTAGATCCGGATCGCAGTCTCTTGGCGGTCATAAACGAATCTTTTACGCCTGAACAATATCAGCTTCTCTATGATCCTGAAAATTCTTTGTCGCTGCGCTCTTTACCAATTTCTAACCTGGCATCAGATGACCGGGAAGAAAGTGAAAGCACCGTTTTTCATGCACTTGACGACCCATTTTGGGCTATTCGGAGGGCAGCAATTTCTAACTACGATTGGGAGGCAAATAACGAAAACCTAGACAAGTTAGCCAGCATGGCTGAAAAGGATCCACACAGTTTAGTGAGAGCTGATGCCGTTTATCTTCTCGGTAGTAGTGGAGATACCCGCTTTAAAGAGGCAGTTGCAAAAGGCATTAGCAATGAAGATCCTTATCCAGTGGTAGCAGCATCTATCCTTGCTCTCAAAGAATTGGATGAAGAAATGACCATGGAGAAACTTAAAGTTTTGGAGTCAGAAGAACAATCGGACATTGTTGCCGCCATCTCGATGATCTATGGAGAGTCGGGAGACACAAGCAATCTGACCTATTTTGACCGGCATCTAAGCACTGTTGAAGGTCTTCCAAGTCTGGATTTTTATCAATCATTGGACAATCTTCTCAAAAGTACATCCGCCGCTACCAAGATGGGATGGATGGAAAAATTGGAACTCGTTGCCACCAGTACCGGAGGAATCTCACCCTATACTAAAATTGCTGCCACCCGGAGTATGATTTCCCTGTTGAAGTCGGCCGAGAAGAAAAAGAACCTGCTTTCAGAAACTCAACTTGAGGAACTCCGGCAGAAGATTGATCATATAATTGAAGAGGAAACCAATCCCCAGATTATATCGATCTATCAAAACTTTATGAACTCCTGATACGGCTTCGGGCTTCCAGTCATGTTTCCTATAAATGAGTAAGCCTCAAAATAGATTATTTTTAAGGGGCTGGAAATACTGCGTATGAAACAAAATCCCTGGGCCGGTATTCTTTTAATCATCATTTTGATGATGCTGTTAATGTGGCCTGGATTTGGTGACGTCTTTGTTCATCCAAATGGATTCCTTTTTGCTAAAGATGGAGATGGACTAAAGAATTACTTCAACCTTGGTTACTACCTCAAATATGATGAGGGACTTAGGTTTACCGGAGTTAACTATCCATATGGAGAAAACTTGCTCTACACGGATACGCAGCCCTTCTATGCTTTCCTTCTTAATCTCATTGACAATCATATCTGGTCAATTGGCCAGAACAGTGTAGCGATCATAAACCTGTCTATTCTGCTCGGAATGGTCCTTGCGTCAGTGCTCTTGTACTTGATCTTGATCCATTTTGGACTGCCAGCCCGTTATTCATTGATCATTGCGATCTGTATTACTTTTCTCTCGCCCCAATGGGACCGGATACATGGTCATTTAAGTCTCTCATATGCTTTCGTTGTGCCACTAGTGTGGTATGTGATGATTCGTTGTCAAACCAGTAACACACATAGGATTCCGTGGTGTATTGCACTGTCATGTATTACGTTATTTGTCGGAGGGCTCCACCTCTATTATACGATTATGACCGCGGGTTTTATTTTAGCCTATTTGTTGGTTCTTGGCATCAGGGCAAAGAGGTGGAATGTGCTTTACGGGAACAAATCCAATTGGGGCCTGTTGTGTGCTGCAGTCATTCCCTTTTTTGCCCTCTGGCTCTTATCCAATTTCAGTAGCCAGGTCTCTGACCGGCCTGGTTCTCCCTACGGATTCTACGTCTACCATGCCAACATACCCAGTATTTTTCTGCCCCATTATGCTGCCAGCTCAAACTTTATAAATAAACTGTTTCATCCAACTTTCAATTGGGAAGGAAGGGCCTTCATCGGTACTGCCTCTTTAATTTTTGTTCTGGGATATGCCATTAGTTTATTTCACAAAGTCAAATCGAGAATACCTGTTCTTAATCTCAATCGTGATTTGTCTAACTATACATATGCAGCCTTGATACTACTGGTTTTTTCGATGTGTATACCATTCGATTGGTTAAGGTTTATTCCTGAATGGTTCAGTCCTCTTAAACAATTCAGGGCTCTGGGACGCCTAAGTTGGGTTTTCTTTTACGTTATAAATGTCATAAGTGCCGTCTATATTTATCGCATTTACCAGGATCTGATTCAGGCAAAACTGAATCTTGCCTGGAGTCATACCTTTTTGATTTTTTTTCTACTGATCTGGGTTTTCGATGCTGGTTCATTTTATGTAAACCATGGGCCCGTTTCCATCACCCAAAATGATAAGCTCGAAAATGTGAACGATGAGTATCTCAGTAGGTTTGCGAAAGCAGGGGTGGAACCCCATGATTTCCAGGCGATATTTGCACTTCCTCTTGTTTCCAACCGGACCGATAAGATGACATTTGAGGGTGACCTGACCGGACACAACGAAGCCATGAAGTGTGCATTCCATTCGGGGTTGCCCATTGTTCAATCTACCGCATCAAGGCCTTCACTAAGTCAGGCTTTGAGTAGCATACAGATGATCTCTTCTCCCATGATCCGCAAAGTTCGACTTCGCGACATGGATGACCGGCCACTTTTATTATTGCATGCCCTTGGCAGCAAATTAAACCAGGGGGAACAGAAGCTCCTCCAAGAGGGGCGTCTACTATGGGAGGATACATATATTCAGTTACTGGAACTACCAGTTTCTGCTTTCAATGACTCCCTGGATGTAGTGAACAGTAGAATTGACTCTATGGTAGACCACAATGGTAGCCGAGAAGTCGAAAATGGGATCTATTGTGATTCTGCTTGCGCTGGTGTTTTCTTTAACTCTTTTGAGAATTCAAATTCGGCCAATCCTGCTTTTTGGGGAGATAGATCTTTGACCATCAAAGATGCCCAATGGCAGTTGATAGATACGACGTTGCAAATAGACAGCAGTTACCAGAGAACCATGTCGTTCTGGATATATATAGATCCTGTTTTTTCCGGTATGCCTTCGTTTGAATACTTTTACGGTGACCCTGATTCTGAATTACAGAGCGAAGGTAAGATTGAAACCCGCACTATTCCGGAAGTACAAAATGGCTGGGTTTGTGTACATATAATGTTGAAGCCATTTTTAAGGCATCGTGTCGTCATTTACGGCAGGGATACCACAATCGACAATCTGATGATCAGAGGTACCGATCAGGATGTTTTTGTCTCGGATGGAAAGCGGAGATTATTCAACAACTATCCGGTATATTAGTGATCTCAAGCCATCTAAGATTTTTTGTGGACCTTAGCTAAAAGATTGTAAAAGAACTATAACGGCATGTTACGCTTTGAAGAATATTTACAGGAGTTCAATGCCTCCGTAGACCTGAGGGACTTTCTGATCAATTTGGTCGTTGCGGCAGTGCTAGCCTTATTGCTTAGGGTTTTCTACGTACGCTATGGTACCAGTGTGACAAACCGCCGAAAATTTAGTATGAATTTCATACCCCTGGCGCTCACTACATTTGTAATCATCACAGTGATAAAGTCATCTCTTGCCCTTTCCCTGGGTCTTGTAGGAGCCTTATCAATCGTACGTTTCCGTGCAGCAATCAAAGATCCCGAAGAGCTCACTTACTTGTTTTTAACCATCGCGATAGGTCTTGTCACTGGAGCAAACAAACCCATACTGGCTATCGTGGCAGTGATTTGCATACTTCCCATCATTTTCTTCAATCAATCGATTCGAAATCGAATGCCGGTTGCTGATGATCGAATGTATATAAATATCAGGACTGATATTACTGACGTGAAAAGTATCGTTTCGATAATTGAAAAACACTTTCAATACTTGAGTTTAAAGCGGATGGATCAACGAGAAGGAAGACTCAACCTTACTTTTGTGTGCAAAGCAAATGATCTGGCAAGTCTTGATGACGCAAGGGAAAACCTCATGGCACTATCCGAACAAACTTCTGTTTCCTTTATCGATAAGCCTGATTTGGCAACATGATCTTAAAACAAACCAGGAAGCAAAAATATCCTCCGTCCTTTTATCTGTGGTTTATTCCATTGATCGTGATCGGGATGGTCTATGCTTATTTCCCTGACCAAACCGATGATGCGCTACCCTTTTCAACGGCGCCCTTGGGCGATGTTAAGGTTTTTGAGACAGATTTAGAGACTTTTGAGGGAAACCTGTTTTTGGCTGATTCGCATCAATTTGAAGGAGCGAATTTGAGAAGCACCCAATTCGTTCATAGTGGTCAGTATAGTATCGAATTGGACAGAGACAATATTTACGGACTGACAACCTGGTTCATACCACCAACCAAAGAGGCAACTTACCACGCTAGCATCTATCGCTACAATCCCGATGGTTTGATTGCCCCTCTGGTCATCGCCGGTTCGAATTCAGATGAGCTTTATATTACGGAACAGGAAGGTCACTTTGAATCTACCGATTCGGTCTGGGAGGTCATACATGCCACTTTCCAGGTTCCACCTGACATCGATTCATTGAAACTCTACTGTCTTGTTTCATCACAGACAGCAGGAAAAGTCTATTTTGATGATTTCACTTTATCTATTTCCGACCTGGAACTGATCAGTGCTGTACCCCTTCCAATTCTTGATCTTGAAATCGGAGATGATGGCCTTCGAAAACTTAAGCAAAAAAGATTGAGTGCCTGGAATGATGGCATTTTAGTGTCAGCGGAGGATGATTGGGTGAAAGCCAGATTACGATATGACGATCAAGAGAAAAAGGCAAAAATTCGGCTCAAGGGAGACTGGCTCGATCATCTGAGAGGCAACAATTGGTCCTTCCGGGTCAATCTTAAGGATCCGGAATCACTTTGGGGTATGGTTGAGTTTAACTTACAGAAACCCGATACCCGGGGATTGATGAATGAATGGATTTATCATAAACTTCTTGCCGAACATGACATATTGAGCCCGAAATACGAATTTATCATCCTGCGGATTAATGGAGAATCAAGAGGGATCTATGCGTGTGAGGAACACTTTCATAAAGAACTGGTCGAATCTCAGAATCGACGGGAAGGACCGATACTGAAGTTTTCGGAGGCAAGAATGTGGAATGGTGTCAAACGTCAGTTTGATGACCTTGGAAATGGACAATATGTCCTTGAAAATGATAAAGAGCAATCCTATCATTCGGCCCCGATAGAGGCTTTTGATGATAAAGTGGTACAAGGCAATCCCGACTTGAGGAAAGTCTATGAGCGGGGTTTTGAGTTAATGAATGAATACAGGAGGGGATCCATTGACCTGGGAAGGATTTTTGATGTGGAAAGAGTGGGTAAATATTTAGCTATCATTGATCTTTTAAGAGCCTACCATAGCCTCACCTGGCATAATCAAAGATGGTACTATAATCCTCTGTCGGATCGATTAGAACCAATCGGCTTCGATGGCTTCACTACTGACGAGCCCAAATTGAGTCCTGGCTTTACTCTGGCTGCCGAAGAAGCTTATAAGGGGAAGTATGATAAATATGAACCATACAAGCAGCTCTATCAAAATCCACAAATTGCTGCTGTCTACATTAGATATTTGGATTCTTTATCGACCAGATCTTACCTTACTTCTTTTTTCGAAAGCATAGATTCCAGTTTGGTATCGAATGCAGTGGCGCTTCAGGAAGAATATAAGATTGAAACATTTCAGCGACACCGGTACATCGATCATGCCAGCAGAATTAGACTGACCGTTCCAGCCTATCCGGAAAGTATCGAGTGTTCTCATTCGGGTCCAGACAAATTGTATATCATAAATCACCATGTATTACCCATCAAAGTTTATGGAAGAAAGAAGAAATCGATCGTCATATTTCCCTCCGAATATCTCTATTCAGGTAAAGAGTTCCCGTGGCATAGATCCGCTAGTGAAGTACAATTCAGTGTATTAGGCCTTGATTCGTTATATTCTTCGCCGATTTTACCGTTTTCGAACGATCTTACTTTCACTAACCGGGAAGAGACGGACTCATTGCACCCATTACTTATTTTCCAGGATTCAACTTCATATGTTTTGCTGTCTGGAAGGACGAGCAAATCAATTGTAGTACCTGAAGGAAAAACATTGTTGGTCCCCGAGGGCACCAATCTGGTCCTAAACGAAAATGCTTATCTACTCGTTCAGGGTGCAATAAAGATCGGTGGTAAGAAAGAAAATCCCGTGATTATTGAATCTGACGACGGAACAGGTGCTGTGGTAGTGCGCGGTGCGATTGAAAAAAGCTACATGACCAACGTCACTTTTAGACATCTTGGACGGGTAAATAAAGATGGATATCTTCTGACAGGAGGGGTGACGATTTTTGAATCTCCGATTACATTAGATCAATGCGTGTTCAGGGATAATACCGCTGAAGACGCTCTTAATATCGTTCGATCACGGTTTGAGATGACTGAGTGTGTTTTTGAAAACACCGCATTTGATGCGTTCGATTCTGATTTTTCTGAGGGAACTCTTCGGCATTGCAACTTTGTTAATGCTGGAAATGATGCAATCGATTTTTCCGGAAGCGAGTGTAGTGTCTCTGATTGTACTTTAAAGATGATAGGTGATAAAGGAATTTCGGTGGGTGAAAACTCTAAAGTTAAGGTGCATAGTCTGATGATAAATGATGCAAATATTGGCCTTGCGTCCAAAGACCTTTCAATTCTGGAGGTTGATTACGTCAGCTTTGAGAGGGTAAATACGTGCTTTACAGCCTATCAGAAAAAAGCAACCTTTGGCCCGGCCAAGATTTATGTGAAAGACTATGAAACTAAAAGGATCGGAAGAATTCATCTCATCGAACAGGGGTCCATTCTGGATCTTCCAGAAACTGGGAATACTTCGGATTGATATCGGATGAGATACGAACTAAAATATTACTTGACTGAAGGCGATTATGATCGATTCATTGCGGTGGTAAATGAACATCCTGCTGGTTTTGTGAAAAACTATCCCGACCGGACCGTCAATAATATTTATCTCGACTCCCCCGATCTCGACAGTTGGCACGAGACTCAATTTGGCTTGTCAGAGAGAAAAAAATACAGAATTCGCTGGTATGGTGATTGGGAACGGATGGAGCAGCCCGCGCTCGAAATCAAGGTAAAACAAAACCAACTCGGCACTAAATTAGTATACCCTCTTCGATCATTGAACTGGGACTCATTGTCCAAAGATATCGATCATATAAAGGCAGATTTATCCCTGCCTCATCACCTCATGATCTCTTCCACTAACTTCTATTCGCGAAGTTATTTTGAATCCCATTGCGGGATTTACCGGATCACTATTGATAAAGAACTACATTTTGGAAACGGCCTTTACAATCTGGTAAAGCCCGAAATTCCTAGTAGGTGGGGAGTGATGGAGTTAAAATATGATCTGACGGACGATCAGGATTCAGATTGGGTTAAACAGTTTATCCCTTTTCAGCGTTCCAAGTTTTCAAAGTATGTAAATGCGCTCTATCTCACAAGATAAGGCCCATTTCATTGCAGTCGGCTTTTGTAGTGGTTTAATTACATGGTTTCCGGGGGGATTTTCTGACATTTCTATGGGTGATACGGTTATTAGTTGCCTTATTCATCGAAAGAACTTAAATTGATTGTTTGTTTACGTCAAAACAAAGGGAAAGCTGACCTATATCTATAAATTTAAAAATGCCTCAGCATTTAGGAACAATTTTTGTGATTAGATTATCAACGTTTTATGTCCCGAGAAAAGACAAATTATGATCTGCTGATTGAGAAACTTGATCAGTTTATTCGAAAGTTCTATATAAACCAGCTAATCAGAGGTGGTCTTTACAGCATAGGATTAATTGTCCTCTGTTTCCTGTTCTTTGCCATTGCTGAATACTTCTTCTATTTTAAGCCAATCTATAGAAAGCTAATCTTGTTTTCGTTTATCGGAATTTCACTTTTTGCCCTCGTGAAGTGGGTAGCCATTCCGTTGGTACATTATTTCCGGTTGGGTAAAATCATCTCTCATCAGAAGGCAGCAGAGATTATCGGCGAACATTTTGTTTCGGTGAAAGATAAGTTGGTCAACATTCTTCAATTGAATCAACAGTTGACCGACCCGCAATCTCAATCGTTGATTATCGCTTCCATCAACCAGAAATCCAAAGAAATTGAACCCGTGCCCTTCCAGTCGGCAATTGATCTGTCGAAAAACCGGAAATATTTACCATACGCTTTACCTCCTCTGTTGCTGCTTTTAGGTCTTATCGTTGGTGCCCCAAGTTTGATCAAAGATCCAACCAATCGGATCCTGAAGAACAACCAAATCTTCGAGCGTGAAGCACCTTTTCATTTTCAGTTGGACAATCAGAATCTTGAAGTGCCTCAATACGAAGACTTCCATCTCGATGTTAAGATTACCGGTGACTACTTGCCCCAAAACGCTTATGTGGTCGTCAATGGATTTCAATATAAAATGAAAAAACTTGAGGCTGATCACTACGCTTACACGTTCAATAATGTGCAGCAGAACCAAAAGTTTTCATTTGAATCCGAGGGAATCAACAGCATTGATTATGAACTTAGCGTCCTGAAGAAACCAAATATTCTCGATTTCAAGACCTCGCTCGACTACCCGGCTTACCTGGGAAGAACAGACGAAGCTCTCACTAACGTCGGTGATCTGGTTGTACCGGAAGGAACTAAAATTGATTGGATCCTTCAATCTGTGAATACCGACCATGTATCCTATGTTTTTGGCAGTGAAGCACCGAATGATGCCCAAAGGCTCGATGCTGACGCCTACACGTTCAGTAGCAGAGTCTATCACAACACATCATATAAACTGGTTGTGGGTAACGATGCTCTACCAAATTCAGATTCCATCAGCTATACGATTTCAGTCATTCCAGATCAATATCCCAGTATCAGTGTCAAGCAATTTGTAGATAGCATGGACCAGAAACTTTTGTATCTGGTCGGTGATGCTTCAGATGACTACGGGTTGCGAAATGTAACCTTCAATTACCAGATCAATAATAAGGACAGAGCAACCGGAGACCTTAACTCAGTCCCAATGCGAGAACCGACAGGCAAAACATCCACTTTTGATCACGTTTTTGATATTCATAAACTTGACCTTAAACCAGGAGATGAAGTCACTTATTACTTTGAGGCCTGGGATAATGATGGTATTAATGGCAGCAAGAGCACACGATCTTCATTATTGAAGTTTATGCAACCAACCGCTGAGGAGTTTGCGGAAAAAGAAGACGCCAACGAAGAAGATATTAAGAATAAACTTGACCAATCTCTCAAAGAATCACAGAAAATCAAGGAGGATTTCCGCTCACTCCGGGAAAAGATGCTTCAAGAGAAATCGGTTGATTGGCAAATGAAAAAAGAACTTCAAGATCTGTTAGACAGACAGAAAAGTCTGGAAGATCAAATCGAAAATGCTAAAGAAAAGTTCGAGGAAAACCTCAAGAATCAGGAAGAGTTTGATGAATTGACCGAAGAAACAATTGAAAAACAGGAAAAGATTCAGGAGCTATTTGAAGAACTGGCAGACGAAGAAACCAAGGAGTTGATGGAAAAGATCCAGGAATTAATGGAAGAGCTTAAAAAAGATGAGGCGCTTCAATTAATGGAGGATATGGAGTTTAATGAGGACGAGCTTTCCATGGAACTGGAACGTCTGAAGGAATTGTTTAAGCAGCTCGAATTGGAAAGAGATGTAATGCAGGAATTGGAGAAGCTTAAAGAACTAGCTAAAGAACAAGAAGCCCTGGCGGAAGAAACTGAGGGTGAAGAAGAACAGAAGAGTGCTTTGAATGAGGAACAGGAAAAGGAAAATGCGGAGGAAAATCAAGCACAGCAAACTGACGAGAATAATAGCCAGGAAAACGGAGAAAACGATCAACAACAGGATGCGGAAGAACAGCAACAAGCTGGACAAGAGCAAGAAAAGACACTGGAAGAACAGCAAGAGGATATCAACGAAGCCTTCGAAGACATTAAGAAAACCCTGGAAGAACTGAGTGAAAAAAATCAGGAACTGCAGGCACCTAAGAATATGGGTGAGCACCAGGAACAAAGTGAAGATATTCAACAAGACCTGAATCAGAGCCTTGAGCAACTTCAAAAGCAGCAAAACCAAAATGCCAGCAAATCACAGAAAAATGCCAGTCAGAAGATGCAGGAAATGGCTGAGCAAATGCAACAACAAATGCAGGAAGGTGATATGCAACAGATGGCTGAGGATATGCAAGCTATGCGACAGCTGCTCGAAAATCTAATCGGGTTGAGCTTTGATCAGGAATCTCTGATCGAAGATTTCAATAAAACCCACACCAGCACACCCTCATATACCGGTCTAATTCAACAACAACATAAACTGGAAGATGATTTTCACCTGATCGAGGATAGTCTGCAGGCTTTGAGTCAGAGGGTTTATCAGATCGAGTCTTTCGTGCTGGAAAAAGTGGCAGAAATCAACAACCACATGTCTAAGAGTCTTCAATTGCTAGAGGATCGCAAAAAAGCTCAGGCATCCGACAATCAGCAGCGTGTAATGAAAAACGTGAATGATTTAGCCCTGATGTTCAGTGAATCCATGAATCAAATGCAACAGCAGATGGCTGCAATGATGTCTGGTCAACAAATGTGTACCAAACCCGGAGGCGCTAAACCTAATGATGGAAACGAGGGCATGCCAATGGATAAAATCTCGGAGGGTCAGAAAAACCTGAACGGAGAAATGCAGAAAATGAAAGAAGGAATGCAGGAGGGTGAAGGTGAAGGTGGCTCCAGCAAGGAATTTGCTCAAATGGCAGCAAAACAAGCAGCGCTCCGAAAAGCCCTGCGTGACATCCAAAATCAGAAACAGGGGCAGGGTCAGGGATCAAAGGAGCTGGAAGAGATTTTGCAACAAATGGATAAGATTGAAACTGATTTAGTCAATAAACGGTTAACAAATGAGATGTTGAAAAGGCAAGAGGAGATTCTTACTCGTCTGTTGGAGTCTGAGCGAGCAGAAAGGGAAAAAGAGTACGACAACAAACGCGAATCCAGAACTGCCGAAAACACCGAACGAAAATTACCTCCTTCCATTGAGGAATATCTCAAAGAAAGGGAGGCCCAAATAGAGCCTTTTAAGACAGTATCACCAGCCCTTAAGCCATACTACAAACAATTGGTGGAAGAATACTATAAATCGCTTAAAGAAAATTAGATCCATGTTGAAATTGTCATCATGCTCCGATAGCATCTGTGAATTAGAGCACTTTGTGCAATCGATTTCGGATAAGTATAACATTGGTCCTGATCGTTATCCCGACATTCTGATTAGCCTGACAGAGGCTGTAAATAATGCGATTATTCACGGAAACGGAGAAAATCGCGCTAAGAAAGTGCTAATTGCACATCGTTATCGCAAACAGAATGGGCTAACCTTCGAAATCTCTGATGAAGGGAAAGGTTTCGATTACAAAAGCATACCGGATCCAACCAGGGTTGAAAACCTGGAAAAATGCGGTGGCCGGGGCGTCTTTCTCATGCGTCAATTGGCAGATCGGATTAAATTCGCCAACAATGGCAGAACGGTAATTATCAACTTCAACGTATAGTCAAATCCTTACTCCTGCTTCATGCTGGCAGAAATACTAGTTGACTCAGTCGATCAGGCTCCGGATATTCCGCATGGCTTTTCAAAAGAAAGGATCATTTCATGGCTAAATAGTGTTGCAGAGTCCGAAAAAAAGAAAATTGAATCCATTCAATATGTCTTTTGTGACGATCAATATCTGTATGACCTGAACCGCACATATCTTCAGCACGAGACACTTACCGATATAATAACCTTTCCCTACGGTACAAATCCAATTATTGCTGAGATTTACATCAGTCTGGAACGGGTAATTGAAAATGCCAATACTTATGGGGATGGCGATCAATTGCAGGAATTGTGTAGGGTGATGGTTCACGGTCTGTTGCATATGTGTGGGTATGAAGACCATAGTGCTGCTGATAAAAGCAAGATGCGCATTTTGGAATCATCTTATTTAGATGAGCTGCAAAAGCAAAATCATTAGACTTTTGGCAATATATCCGTAGAATGTTGATATTCTCTCAAAGAATAGGGCTGTTTGATGTAAGCTTCTTATCTTTGCGCCGCTATTCTCAATTAAATTCAGGAATAGGTTAATATATAAATTTCACATTTTCAAGGTTTTATAATGCGCGTCCTAAAATTTGGGGGAACTTCCTTAGCAGATGCCAACTGCATTAAGAAGGTTGCCGAGATCGTTGAATCCCAACTTACTACCCGAAATAAACCTAAAGCGGTCGTCGTCTCTGCCTTCGCGAAGATGACGGATCTTTTAAACGAGATGGCTCAGAAAGCTTCCGTAGGGGATATAAATTATGAATCTGCTCTGGATCGGTTCATCAAAAACCACTCTGCCATTGTAGAGGATCTCTTTACAAAAGCAGCAGCCAGGAGGATCAAAGGGCAAATCGACGAAATCAATAATACGCTGACGCAACTGCTGTACGGGATCTATCTGGTTATGGAAGCTTCTCCCCGTACATTAGATTACGTGCTGAGTTTTGGTGAACGGATAAGTGCACTTATAGTGACCGAATATTTCAATGTTCGCAAAATTCCAAGTGATTTTGTAGATGCTCGCAATCTCATTAAAACCAATAAACGATTCGGGGCTGCCCAGGTAGATATGGAGTTGACTTCTTCGAATATTAGAAGTCATTTTCGTAAAAATCGCAATGTTCAGATCATTACTGGATTCATAAGTTCTGCAAAAGGTGGACTCACTACTACTTTGGGAAGAGGAGGCTCAGACTATACCGTATCACTGGTAGGTGCGGCGTTGGCAGTACATTCAATTGAGATATGGACGGATGTCAATGGAGTACTGACATCAGATCCTCGTCGGGTTGATAAGGCTTTTACCATAGAGCGAATGACCTACGCAGAAGCGGTAGAAATGTCCCATTTCGGCGCAAAAGTTATTTATCCTCCGACAATTCAACCGGCCCTGGAGAAAGAAATTCCCATATATATAAAGAACACTTTTGAGCCAGATCATGCCGGAACCCTGATTAGTTCTGTTCCGGGATCTTACGAAAAGGCGGTAAAGGGAATTTCTTCAATTTCTGATATTTGCCTGTTAACCTTACAGGGTAGTGGTTTATTTGGCGTTCCGGGTATTTCCGCACGGTTGTTTGAAAGTCTGGCTTCTGCACAAATTAATGTTATCCTGATTACTCAGGGATCTTCCGAACATTCGATCAGTTTCGCTGTGCAACCTACAGTGGTGAACAAGGCTAAACGAAGGGTGGAGAAGGAGTTCGAGTTTGAAATATCCAGGGGTACGGTTGAACCGGTAAAGGTTGAGTCAAACCTGGCCGTCATCGCGATTATTGGAGAAAACATGCGTTACGTGCCTGGGGTAGCCGGCAAGATGTTGACTGCTTTAGGAAACAACGGTATTAATGCTATTGCAATCGCTCAGGGTTCATCAGAACTAAACATATCTGTGGTGATTAACCGGGAAAACGAGGCCAAGGCCTTGAATGCCTTGCATGAGGCTTTCTTCCTGTCTGACACCAAAGTCATCCATTTATTTATGGTGGGTGTCGGCCTGATAGGTGGAACACTACTAGAACAGTTGAAACAACAAGCGCCATTTTTGCGCGAAAAAAGATCGTTAGAGATTAAAGTAGTGGCCCTGGCCAATACAAAGAAAATGTTATTCATGGAAGACGGTATTCCGCTGGAAAACTGGAAATCACTTTTGCAAAAATCCAAGCATGCTTCTGACATGGATAGCTATGTTGACACGGTCATCAATATGAATCTTTCGAATTCGGTATTTGTAGATAACACCGCGGATCTGCTCATTCCGGAGCATTATGAAAAGATTCTCGATGCTTCTATCAGTATTTCAACGCCCAATAAGGTTGCGACCTCAAGCAATTTTGAGCAATATCTGAATCTTCTGAAGTTGGCTGAGAAAAAGAACGTCTACTTTGGGTATGAAACTAATGTGGGCGCAGGTCTACCGGTAATTTCCACCTTGAGGAATCTCATTGATAGTGGAGATCGCGTCATAAAGATTGAAGGTGTTTTATCGGGTTCTTTATCTTATATATTCAACCACTTTGATGAGGATCTTTCCTTTAGTGAGGCAATTAAAAATGCGCAAAATCTCGGGTATACGGAACCAGATCCAAGGATTGACTTAAATGGTGTTGATGTGAAGAGAAAAATATTGATTCTTGCCCGGGAAGCGGGAATCAAAATGGAAGCAAGGGAAATCAAGGTTAAGAATATTTTGCCTGCGTATTGTCAGAAAGCGGAATTGGGTAAAGAGCTGGACGATGCTTTGAAAAAGGCAGATGCCCATTTTGATAAGATCAGAACTCAGGCAGAATCAAGAAAAACCAGATTGAGGATGATTGCCAAATTAGAAAATGGTAAGGCGAGCATTGGTCTCGAAGAGGTGAACAGTGACAGTCCGTTCTATTTTCTGAGTGGTAGTGATAACATGTTAGTATTTACCACTCAAAGGTATAAAGATAGACCACTTGTGATCCAGGGACCGGGAGCGGGAGCCGAAGTAACAGCCGCCGGTGTATTTGCAGAGATCATCCATATTGGTAGTCTTCTATGAAAGCAGGAATCAAAGTTTTTGCACCGGCATCAGTAGCCAATGTGGCTTGTGGTTTCGATATCTTGGGTTTTGCATTGGAAAGTCCGGGCGACGAAATAATCGCAAGACCAGTCGATCGAAAAGGACTAGTAATAAGTAAAATCACGGGTGATCAACATCGATTGCCGTATGCAGTCGAAAAGAATACAGCAGGACTGGCCGCCCTGAAATTAATGGAATCGCTGGGCATGGAGGATTTCGGTGTTGATTTGGAAATCCATAAACGTATGCCCTTCGGAAGTGGATTGGGATCATCTGCTGCCAGTGCCGCCGGAGCAGTCGTGGCGGTAAACGAAATTTTGGGTCGTCCTTTGTCTCGGTCAGAGCTATTACCTTTCGCTGTACTGGGTGAACAGGTTGCTGATGGTGCATATCATGCTGACAACGTCGGCCCATCGCTGTTGGGGGGCATGCTATTAATTAGAGACAACTCCACTTTAGACTATTATCGCATACCGGTACCGAAAGGACTGACGGCAGTGGTCGTCTACCCTCATATTGAGATTCTAACTAAAGATGCCAGAGATATTATTTCGCCCACGGTTGATTTAAAAGATCATATCCGGCAATCCGGCAATTTAGCAGGTCTTATCCTCGGTTTGAGTCAATCAAACTTCGAATTAATTGCAAAGAGTTTAAGAGATTACATTATCGAACCCCAGCGATCAAAGTTAATCCCTCATTTTGCAGAAGTAAAAGAAACTGCCTTTAATCAATCTGCATTAGGTTGCAGTATTTCGGGAGCTGGGCCTTCGATCTTTGCGCTCTTTGATCATAGTCTGAGGGCAGAGCAGGCAGCATTGGCCATGCAGTCCGTATTTATCCGAAATCATATCAATGCCGATATCTTTGTGTCGAAAATTAACTTAGAAGGCACAATCATCTATTAAAAAAGTTTCACGTGAAACTATATAGCACAAATAACAGAGAGCGTATCTATTCACTTGAACATGCCGTCTTAAAAGGGATAGCCCCTGACGGTGGACTATTCATGCCGGTCACTATTCCTGAACTACCTAGCCGGTTTTTCGCAGAATTGCCCACTCTAGGTTTTCAGGAAATTTGCTACGAGGTCGCAAAAAGACTGCTTGTTGATGATATACCGGAACAGCACTTATTAAATATCATTGAGAACTCGATTACCTTCCCCGCCCCATTAGTTGAACTCACACCTGAAATTAATGTTTTAGAGCTTTGGCATGGCCCCTCGCTTGCTTTTAAAGATTTTGGCGCACAATTTATGGCAAGGATCATGTCTTACTTCAATAGAGATCAGCAAAAGTCACTGAACATTTTGGTAGCTACATCCGGAGACACCGGTGGTGCAGTAGCTGCCGGATTTCATCAAGTCGAAGGCATCAATGTAATTATTCTCTTTCCCAAGGGTAAGGTCAGTGCCCTACAGGAAAAACAATTGACAACCTTTGGCAATAATGTCACGGCAATTGAAATCGATGGCACTTTTGACGATTGCCAGTCCCTCGTTAAAAAAGCTTTTAATGATTCCAGACTCACCGATAAGCTCAGGCTTACATCTGCCAACTCTATCAATATCAGTCGTCTTATACCACAGAGTTTCTATTATTTTGAAAGTGTCAAACATCTCATTCCTTCGCCAGATCAGATCGTAGTGTCAGTGCCCAGTGGAAACTTTGGAAACCTTACCGCCGGCCTATTCGCAAGGAAGATGGGCCTACCAATCAGCCAATTTATAGCTGCAACCAATATAAATGACATTGTTCCCAGGTACCTTGACGACGGTGATTTCATTCCCAGGGCAAGCATCGAAACTTTATCTAATGCTATGGATGTAGGTAATCCTTCAAACTTTTCCAGAATGCTTGAACTTTATGGTTCCACGTGGAACAAAATGAGAGGCGATATTAAAGGATACTCATACGACGATACTCAAACCTTGCAAGCAATCAGACACATCTACCGACAATACAACTATATCGCAGATCCCCACAGTGCCGTCGCATTTCTTGGTCTAAGCGAGTATTTAAATAACACATCCAGCTCCTCTAAAGGAATTTTTCTGGAAACAGCTCATCCTTCGAAATTTAAATCCACCATTGACCTGGCTCTAGAAATAGATTCTGAAATTCATCCCGTGTTATTGGAAATCTCATTGAAGGAAGGAGAAAAAACATGTTTGTCTACAGATTACGCCGACTTACTCGAATATTTGCTTGATCAATAGCACACTTATGTGGCTTTGCCAGGAAATGCTCTCGATGAACGATCAAGACCTAGACGGGCTCCTTCTTCTCAACTCTCTGTAAAAATTTTTCTAATATCTCATTGAACTTCTCCGATTGTTCCAGCATCGGTGCATGCCCACAACGATCAAATATTTCTAGTTGAGAATCTTTTATCAGTTCATGAAACTTCTCTCCCACGAATGCCGGTGTGATGGTATCCTGTTTGCCCCAAACCAATAAGGTAGGCATTTGCAACTCTTTTAATCGTTCTTCCACATTATGACGAATAGCAGACTTTGCAGTTTTAATAATACGAATGCCTTTCATTCTGTCATTCACAATTCCGAATACTTCATCCACCATCTCCTGAGTAGCTACTTCGGGGTCATAAAAGGTCAATTGGACCTTTTTCCTTATAAAATCATAATCCTCTCTTCGTGGGAAACTGGTTCCAAAGGCACTTTCATATAAACCTGAACTACCGGTAAGAATTAGAGAAGTGATGTCTTCACCATGCTCCAAAGCATAAATGATCGCTAAATGCCCACCAAGTGAATTCCCAAGTAAGTGTATTTTATCGAAACCCATTAACTCAATAAAATTCTCCAAATGCTCCAACAATCCTCCAAGAGATACTTTTCTAATCGACATCTCAAAAATGGGCAGCATAGGCATAACAATCCTTCTGCCCTCCCTAAAATAATTAATCAGCGCATCAAAATTACTTGCTGTCCCAAATAAGCCATGAAGAAGAACCAGAGGCGTCTCTGTCTTCGGACCGAGATCCAAATAAGAAAAATCCCCCTTTGTTAAAATGTCATGCTCTGTCATTTCTCTCGGTATTGATTACTAATATACTGTTGATTTATAGGAATGAAAATAAAATAATACAATAGAGATTGTCAAAACGAATATTGCACCCGCCTGATGTAAAACACCATATAATACAGGCACGGTGCCAGCTGTCCTAATCAAAGTAGTAATTCCTAGTGCCATTTGAATTATCAACATAGTTATAAACACTACGTTCAGGGACCTAAAATGCCTTAAATTAGTTTTCCTATTCGACTGGAATACTATATATAAACTACACAATATCAACAGATAAGCGATACCCCGGTGAAAAAACTGGACTATGGTAATAAGAAATGGACCTGTATCATAATCCACAAAATTACTAACATTCCATTGACCTGGGTCCAAAAGGATTGAAGGAAGCCATTCAGTGCCCATCTTTGGCCATGTAGAATATAGAAGAGATGCCTTCATACCAGACATCATACCTCCCAAAAATATCTGTAACCCCATCAGCACCAAGAATGTCAACATGGAACGGCGCATGATCGTATATTTCTTATTAGCGCCATAAAGCGATAATAGAACCGTCCAAAGTAAATGTGAAAAAACTACTAAAGCCAAGCAAAGGTGGATTGACAATTTGTAAGCATTCACCCAAGGTCGCTCAATCAGTCCACTGGCCACCATTATCCAGCCAAATAAACCTACTACTGCAGCAAGTATCACCAGGACAACCAACCTCCTTATAATACGTTTATCGAGCCACCTTTTAACTAGAAAAATGATAAAAGGAATAATAAACACCAATCCCATTAATCGAGCCCAGAGCCGGTGAAGATATTCCCAAAAATAAATGAACTTAAACTCACTCATACTCATACCTTCATTAAGCTTTCGATACTGCGGCGTGTCCTTGTAAAATTCAAATGATTCTTCCCATTCCTCGGCATTGAGCGGAGGAATCGTACCAGTGATTATTTCCCATTTGGTGATAGAAAGACCAGAACCAGTCAATCTCGTTACTCCACCAATAATGATCTGGAAGAAAACCATGAAAAGTCCCAGTATCATCCAGAATACGACAATCTTTCGCTTAACTAACATTCTGTAATGATATTAATATCTTTTAGAAAAATTAATTTTAGTAAATCCTTCATTATCATCTGTGTTTAAATGTAGAAT
This sequence comes from Saprospiraceae bacterium, assembly GCA_020436835.1. Lineage (GTDB taxonomy): Bacteria > Bacteroidota > Bacteroidia > Chitinophagales > Saprospiraceae > JABDMH01. The sequence goes on from JAGQWZ010000533.1 coordinate 42,079, forward strand.
ACTTAAAGAAGAAATATTACATAAATAGGATCATAACAAAAAGTAGATGGTTATTCACAAATTATCGACAACACTTTA
>JAGQWZ010000534.1 GCA_020436835.1 Saprospiraceae bacterium
ACCATCGAAAATGAAACGGAAATGCCCGGAATGCGGAATGGAATTTTTCGGTCGCCGCGATAAGAAATTCTGTTCTGATCACTGTCGAAATACATTCAACAATCGCAAAACCAGAGATTCCACCAATTTTATCCGCAATGTAAATCGAATTCTTCGCAAAAACAGACATATCCTGAATGCACTTAATCCCGGAGGAAAAGCCAAGGCCACCAAAACAAAGCTACTGGAGGAGGGTTTCAATTTTCGCTACCATACCAACACCTATGTCACAAAAACCGGGAAGACATATCATTTTTGCTACGATCAGGGCTATCTGGAACTGGACAATGACTACTTCGCCCTGGTGGTACGGCAGGACTATGTTGATTGATCGCATGTTAAATTTTTGTAATATTTCTCTCCTAATTCGTTCCACTGAGCGTAAAAGATTTAACATTGTCAGATGAAATGGATATACATACTTAGTCTTCTGACCATACAAAAGTGTAACCCGGCTATGACGCCTGACCTTAAAAAACCGATTGACATACAGGGACATCGTGGTTGTCGCGGTCTTATGCCGGAAAACAGCATCCCCGCCTTCTTAAAAGGATTGGAGCTTGGCGTGAATACACTTGAACTGGACGTCGTGATTTCCGGAGACGGTGAAGTGGTCGTTTCTCATGAACCGTTCTTTTCACATGAAATATCTAAAGATCCCCTGGGTAGGTCAATATCCAAGGAAGATGAGCGAAGCCACAACATTTTTCAAATGAATGTCTCTGATATACAACAGTATGATTGTGGATCAAAGATTGTTTCCCGATTTCCCGATCAACTGAAGATCAAAACATATAAACCCACTCTGAGGGAAGTGTTTGATCACGTCGAAAAATGGATTTCGGACAATGGCTTGCTCAAAGTGTTCTATAATATTGAAATTAAAAGGATACCGGATTACGATGGAATCTTTCATCCCGGTCCGGACGAATATGCAAATCAGGTTTTCTCAGTAATTGATGAATTTTCGTTGCGGGACCGGGTAATCATTCAATCATTTGATCCCGAATCACTGGAGGTAGTGCACCGTTTGAGTCCGACAACCAGAATAGCTTTTCTGGTCGAGGCAGGAGATTATGAAAGTAATATGAAGTTGTTATCGTTTAAGCCGGATATATATAGTCCCGATTTTTCTTTGTTGACAAAGGACCTGATCAAAAAAGTGGTTAAGGACCAGATAGCCATTATACCATGGACAATTAACGATCGTAATGATATTATAAAGGCGTTGGAAATGGGGGTAGACGGCATCATATCAGACTATCCTGACAGGGTCATTGCAATCAGAGATTCATTAGTAAAATTGTAATTACTTTTACAAAATTGATTTTAATTGTTCATTATGTTGCACATTTTGAACGGAGACGCTGTTGTACCAATTTTCAGGAAATCAGCTATTCCAGGAGACTTAGCGATCTGGAGGGAATTACACTGCCAAGGCCCAACCACCTATAGCATTGGTATGCAGGATTTCCGGACCATCAGAGAAAAATTTCTCGAAGAATATCTAGACTTGCCGTATGGATTTTATGGAGATAATACGAACTCTCAATTAAATAAAATCAGGACATCCCTTTCTGATGAAGTAACTCTCTGGTTTGAATACGATCTTTTCTGTCAGATCAACATGATGGTAGCCATTAATTTTCTCATTCAAATCAGACCCTCAGTAACTATTTTCTTGATAAATGTTGGGCAGACCTACGGAAACCCGCAATGGTATACACTAGGTCAACTCAATGCCCAGGAATGGAGAGATAATTATCGTACTAAAAAATTGCTCGATAAAAGTGCCATTAATTTCATGCAGTCTGCCTGGAACATTTACTGCTCTGCCGATCATCGTGCCTTTGAATCAATCATGCATGAATGCCCATCCGTATTCAAGTACTTCCCTCTTACCATTGAAAACCATTATCGTCGTTTCCCTTCGAGTTTGGACAATCTCACCGATATTCAGCGCTATATTTTTGAAAATCTAACCGAGCGATCGTACCGTAGTGAAAGGGATGTTTTACGAGGATTAATCCAGGATTTCCATTTTTATGGATATGGTGATTTGCAGTACAAAGCAATTTTACGGTCCCTTTCACACTTCATAGAATTTGAGCCTGATCAGGGATATCGTCTCAAAAGAAAATTTACGGGAAAAATAGAAAATGGAGAAGTCAGTAAATTGCCAGAAATGATTTACGGAGGACAATCAAACAAAGAACACTTCCTCGAAGATTTTATTACACTGTAGATTTTTACTTCGAGTTGTCATACGCTAATTTTTTTTGACCCGTCCAAAAATGTCCTTATCTTTTTGTTCGTCCAGTACGGGTTTTTCCCGGGGAGCTTCAGTTAGAACTTCATGAAATAATTTCTCCACATAGCTCCAGCCTTCCCTTTCGGGATCCCGAATATAACCACAGTAACTTCCATCGGGTACCATCAGAATCTTACGTTCCCTGTACGGACTGCTCATCGGTATAAGGTTGTCGTAAATTATCATGTGCATACTGGTATCATAATTCAAACGTGCGCCGACATCGGCCGAATAGGTAATACTAATCCTATTTTTTGCAATTCCCTCTTCGTCGAAGAATACCGGAGCCCCGAACTTTGGCTCCCCATTTTGAAAATATAAGACTTCGGCTACTTTGGAATTTTCAAAAAGAGATTTGGCAGAAAATCCAAATAATAAATAGTATTGGTCATTTTTAAAGTCAAATGGCACTAAATTGTAGTAGAGGGCTCCATTCCAGGTATTTGGGTTAAGCGTATCTTGATTCAATTCGCCCGCTGCATAACTATTATCCTTAAAAAAAATAGGATTTTTCTCGTCATCTCTTTTCTGCATTAATCCATAGTACTTTATCTGATCTCCTTCCAGTACCGCTTGTCCGGTGAGAATACGAAAGGAGGAATCCGGAGCATAAACCACGGAAATCCGGGAAGAGTCAAAAGATAAGTCAAAGGATCCTTCCTGGCTTAACGCCCGTGCAAGAATGTCTGGCATTTTTTCGAGAGAGGCTGCTCTGGCCGTCCATCTATCGGACATCATAATGTCCTCCGATACGTTTCGTATACTGTCTTCCCACTGATAAATTTCCTGCGCCTCAACAGCTCTGCTGCCAAATAAAAGAAATAGTGTGAAGACTCGGACTATGTATTTCATTGAACCTCTTTTCATTGGAAAGTAAAACGCAAATTACAGGCCAACAATATGTGAGAAACTTCTTTTTAGAGTATTATAACGATTACTTAAGACGGTTAGCCTCTTCGACGCTTTCCATTTTTGTAATCCATAAAGATGAATTCACCCAAACCATCGAGGCTGCTATAGAATGCCTTCCCGTTATTGGCTTTGGTAAAACGGTCAATAAAATTGACCAAATAAGGATCACGGGCGATCATAAAAGTGGTAATCGGAATATCCATTTTCCTAAACCTGCTGGCGAGATTTAGAGTTCTGGTAATGATTTGTCGGTCAAGGCCATAGGGATTCTTATAATACTTTTTCCCTTTCTTGATACAAGTTGGCTTTCCATCGGTAATCATAAAAACCTGCTTGTTCGGGTTTCGTCTTTTCTGCAGAATTTGCATGGCCAATTCCAACCCGGCGACCGTATTGGTGTGGTAGGGGCCTACTTCCAGGTAAGGCAGGTCCTTTATCTCCACCGGCCAGGCATCATCGCCAAAGACGATGACATCAAGAGTGTCCTTGGGAAAACGGGTGGTTATGTACTCTGATAACGCCATTGCCACCTTTTTAGCTGGAGTGATTCGGTCTTCTCCATACAAAATCATGGAATGTGAGATATCGATCATCAGCACGGTACTAACCTGACTCTGGTAATAGGTTTCCCGCACTTCCAAATCATCCTGATCCAGGGAGAATTCCTCTAAACCATGATTGATCTGTGCATTCTTCAGCGATTCGGAAATTGCCAGGTTTTCCAAAGCATCACCAAACTGATAAGGTCTTACATCGCTGGTGTGCTCATCTCCCCTACCGGTTTTCTGGGTAGAGTGATTTCCTCGCTTTGACTTGGCGATCGACCCAAAAACATCTTCCAGGGCTCTTTTTCTCAGTGCGATCTCCATTTTCCGTGCGGGTCTGAATCGCCCCTGCTCTTCTCCTTGCTGAATAAAACCTTTGTCGATCAAATCCTGGATAAAATCAGCCATACCATAATCGGCACTGGTAAGCTGATATTCCTTATCCAGTTCTGTCAGCCATGCAAGTGCTTCAGAGACATCACCTGAGGTATAGAGCAGAAGTTCCTGAAATACCGACAGTAGTTTTTCAAAGGGACTCTGTCCTTCTCTCCCAGCCTGATATTCGCTAAATTGCCATCCTCTCATATCTATAATTTTAGGTGGAGTACCTTAACTTACTGCAAGTTGCCGGTTCTAGAGGAATGCTAGGTAACACAGCAATTCAGCAATTTCCGGTAGTCTGGCCGATCCGAAATCGTTTTATGGATATACTGCGTGACCACCTCCCCTTTGTGAATTACAAAGATGCCAGGCATCTGGAAAGCATCTCCGAAAGTACCTCCTCCAAACTGGTCCATTGAAACACCGGCTTTAAAACCTCGCACCATTGTCTTAAAACCAAATAATTGTGAAAAAGATCCCTTAGCAAGACCAAATCGTCGGTAAAGAACTTGAGATTTGTCGGTAATGTGCTGACATCCTTCCAGTCCATATTTACTAAAAAAGGGCTCAGCAACCGCTGCATCCTCCATGTGTACTAAAACAATCTCCTGTGCATCTTCACCCCACTTTTCACAATAATCGCTAATATCCCTTAGCGCCTCCCGGCAAAAGGTACATCCCAGGTGACGTAAAAAGACAAGCAGTACAGGCTTACTCCGGGAAATTTCAAGCAGCGACTTCCCCTGATTGGTCCTGATTTCGTTCAAGTCCTGAGATGTCAGATCTACTAGTTCTGCCATTTGGTATTTTAACCAATTGTGCCAATAAAAGTTTACATATGAAGATCGAAAGATCATTCATATTTCAATGCTTGGATTAAAAGCTTTACTGACTACTACAATTGCATTCCATCGAATACATCCATCACCTGTCGCACATGTCCCTCTGATGTCTCTAGAAGAGTCATCTCTTCCTCAGTCAATTTAAGCTCAATGACTTCCTCAATTCCATTGCGGCCCAGCTTCACCGGTACCCCCAGAAACACGTCTTTCATTCCGTACTCTCCATCCAATTTAACACAACAAGGGAATATCCGGTTTTCATCTTTGATAATGGTTTCAACCATCTGAGCTGCTGCGGCCCCCGGCGCATACCAGGCTGAAGTTCCCATTAGTTTGACCAGTTCTCCACCACCGGTTTTCGTCCTTTCCACTATGGCATCTAATTCTTCGGCTCCAATTAAGTCAGTGACCGGGATCCCACTTACGGTAGTAAACCGTGGCAGTGGAACCATGGTATCTCCATGGCCTCCCATTAAAATAGCCTGAATATCTTTGGGGGAAACATCGAGAGCGGTTGCCAGGAATGCCCGGTACCGGGCCGTATCCAGGATGCCGGCCATTCCAAAAACTCGCCTATGACTTAAGCCTGATTTTTGGTGTGCGGCGTAGGTCATTACATCCAGCGGATTTGAAACCACAATTATTATAGGATTCTTGCTGTGTTCCAAAATAGAACTGGTCACCGAAGTCACAATTTTGGCATTGGTAGAGATAAGATCATCCCGGCTCATCCCGGGTTTTCTGGGTAGACCGGCAGTAATGACGACTACATCTGACCCCGCCGTGTCTTCATAATTCTCCGTACCGGTGAGACTGGTACTATAGTAATCGATCGGAGCCTGTTGCCAGCTATCCAGGGCCTTACCCCGGGCTACATCGCCCATGATATCCAACAAGACTACCTCCTTAAGGAAATCTCTATGTGCCAATACATTAGCCACGGTAGCACCAACATTTCCGGCGCCTACGACAGTTACTTTGCTCATGTGTATTTCAAGATTTGATATTATTTCTCAAATGTAGAAATTATATGAATCAAAGTAGTCCCGGAAGCCCATGACATTTTCACATCCACGACCATTTTTCATATGTAATTTATTTAACATATATTTTTTATCGTATTTTTACAACAAATTTGATGGTAATTCAGTTTTTTTGCTGAGACCTATCACTTTTGGCAAGTTTTATGGTGTATCTCTTTGGTGTCGTGGCCGAGATATTCGAGAAACAGCTGTTGAAATTCAATCAAGATTGTTAATTTTGAACTATTAGATCTTTACACTGGTGCAGCGCATATCTATACTTATCCTAATCGTGACGGTACTCGTACCGGCTATCCTGAGGTCCCAATCTCCAGAAGAGTTAAATCCATGTGCCACTTCCAATGATTATCCGGAGTGGTTAGCCGGCTATCTGGCAAACCCCAACCGACCACATGCCAGAAATGCCGATGAGATTATTTACCTCCCGATGGCTGTCCATAGTTTCGGGAAGACTGATGGTACGGGTTTCTACCCGCTTCAAAAGATACTAGAGTCCTTTTGCCGATTAAATACGGATTTTGCTCCCTATAACATTCAATTTTTTCTCAAGGGCGAAATTGAAGAGATCGCCCGGGATCTCTACTACGACCACGACAATTATTCGGATGGCACACGGATGATGCGGCTCTACAAGAATGCATCCGCCATAAATGTATACATCACTAATAATGCTCCAAGCAACGCCTGTGGTTACTATACCCCTTCAGAAAAGGGAATTGTAGTGAGAAAACAATGTATGGGTCCTGGAGGACATACCTGGACGCATGAAGTGGGCCACTGGCTGTCTTTGCCGCATACATTCTATGGTTGGGAAGGCCGGACCTACGATCCCAATGATGAAACTCCGGCATATCTTCGAATCAATGGCAAGGATACAACCTATGTGGAAAATGCCTTGGGAAATAATTGCCACAAAGCGGGCGACCGTTTCTGTGATACACCGGCTGATTACCTCAGCTTAGGATGGTCTTGCAATGGTAATTTTCAGAGTCTTCAGGTACAAAAAGACCCATTTGGCATCGATTTTAGATCGGACGGCTCCAATTTCATGAGTTATTCGACCGATGCCTGCCAGTCGAAGTTTAGCGATGAGCAATCAGATGCCATGATGGCTTATGCTAAACAGCAAGCATCATTTTTAATTAGCAATGACATCCCTATTGGCAAGGTGTCCTCGGAACCTATGACTTTCGTTTCTCCGTC
>JAGQWZ010000535.1 GCA_020436835.1 Saprospiraceae bacterium
TCTCCTTACCAACTACCCGTTCTTTTGGTTTGAACCTGAACGTAGATTTCTAAAAGTTGTCTTTCAAAAAAATAAAGAAATAAACATGAAGAATATATTTTATTTCCTTTTATCCGCTTTACTAATCATTCCCGCCGCTTGTACCGACGATTTCGACGAGCTGAATACGGATCCAAAAAACCTAACGGTAGATGCCCTGGGTCAGGGTTCCTTTGGTTTGGTGGGAGCCGCAGCTATGTATTATCCGGTACATGTAGGTCTTAATGACCGTGGTTCTTTTCAGTTGGCACATTCGCTGTTTGCGGATATCTACGCCAACTATATGGCCACGACTGCTCCAAACTTTGACTCAGACAAATTTACTTTGGTGGGTCGCTGGTTGAATGGTGCATATGTTGACTTTTACCGGGATGCCGCTCCCCAAATTAAATACGTAGAAGATTTTTCTGCCGAGAGTGGGTATACCGTAGAAAATGCCATATTCAAAGTATGGCGTGTTTTTGCTTATCACCGGATTACTGACTACTGGGGTCCCATACCTTACTCTCAGTTCGGTAATGGTGAAGGAGTAGTTCCTTTTGATGATCAGGAGTCCATTTACCGTGATTTCTTTGCCACACTGGATGAAGCTATCTCTGTTTTACAAAGCAACTCAAGCAGTACCTCTTTCTTAGGTAGCAATGATGTAGTATTCGGAGGTAATGTGGGCCAATGGCTCAAGTTCGCTAATAGCCTCAAACTAAGATTGGCCATGCGGGTACGTTATGCCGACGCCGGCCTGGCAAAAAGTAATGCGGAAGCCGCCATCTCTAGTGGAGTCATTGAGTCCAATGGAGATAATGCCTTCGTGCATACCAGCAATAACTGGAGAAACGGTTATACCACGATCACACAATGGGGTGAATTCCGCATGAGTGCAGATATGGAGAGTATTCTGAAAGGATATCAGGATCCACGCATTGCCGAGTATTTTGCTCCGGCAGCAGAACCCGATCCTTCAGACGATCCAGCAGGAATCAGTTTTCCTTATGAAGGCATGAGGAACGGACAGTCCAAAGAAGCCAAACAGGGTTCTGGTTTCAACGAAAAAGCTTCTGATATGGCTGCAATCTATACCACCGCTGAAACGGCTGGTCCGGATTGGCCCCTGATCAAGGCTTCAGAAGTCTATTTCCTGAGAGCGGAAGGTGCCCTGATAGGCTGGAATATGGGCGGACAAAGTGCCCAGGAATATTACGAAACTGGTATTAACAGGTCTTTTGAAGAATACGGATTAGCCCCCACCGATTTATCTGGTAATGCCTATGTGTCCAGTGGCAACGTTCCAGCTAATCTGGATGCCAGTACTCCTCCAGTATCGACTGTTCCAGTGGCTTACGATGCTGCTGGAAGCGAAGAAAAGCAACTGGAGCAGATCATCACTCAGAAGTGGATTGCACTCTATCCGAATAGTTGGGAGGCCTGGGCCGAAAGAAGAAGAACCGGCTATCCGACCTTGTATCCCCGTTTGAATACGGATGATCCGGCCATTCCAGTAGATGCAATTCCGGCAAGAGTTCCTTACACCAGCACAGAATATGACAATAATCCGGATGGATTAGCAACCGGTATCTCCGCGTTGGGTGGACCCGACAATGGAGCAACCAAACTTTGGTGGGATAAGAAATAGCACCAATGATTATATGATTCCTAAAGAAAGTACCAACTGCATAGTTGGTACTTTTTTTTTGGGCTAATTTCAAATTATAAAGCATTCTGCCGTCTGCCGTAGCTTTAGCGGAGGCATGGTCCCGTCTGCCATAGCTTTAGCGAAGGCATGGTCCCGTCTGCCGTAGCTTTAGCGGAGGCATGAACTTATGTCCTGAAACACTAATAGAAAAGCAAGCTTATCAAGACAAAGTTCAGATTCGTGGAAAAAAGCGCTATAAATAAATATTCCCCATGATAATTCGCGATCTTTGCAGTTCTAGATAACTAACTCATATTCGGATGAAATATCAGTGTATTATTTATTTTCTTGCTCTCTTTATTTTCTCTTGCCAGAATAAAAATAGCAAGACATTATTTCAGAATATTTCGCACAATAAATCGGGAATTACTTTCAAAAATACCTTGCGCGAAACACCGGAGTTTAACGTAATGAACTACAGCTACTTTTATAACGGCGGAGGTGTTGCTACCGGTGATGTAAATAATGATGGTTTATGTGATATATATTTTACTGGAAATTTGGTAGCCAGTCATCTCTATCTCAATGAGGGTAATTGGAAATTTGAAAATATTGCCGAGCAGGCCGGAGTGGAAGCCGCCGGCCTCTGGAACACCGGTGTCACGATGGCTGACGTTAATGCCGACGGATGGCTGGATATTTATATTTGCCGGTCAGCCGCTAAAGACCCCAACGGCCGAAGGAATCTGCTTTTTATAAACCAAACGAAAAATCCCGGGGAGCCGGTTACCTTTAAGGAAGAAGCAAAAGAATACGGCGTCGATGATCCGGCCTACTCTACCCAGGCATCTTTTTTTGATTACGACCGGGACGGTGACCTGGATATGTTTTTATTAAACCACTCTGTTCCGGAATTTGCCAATTTTGACAATAATATCGGCCAATTAAAAAATCGATATAACGGCAATTACGGTGACAAATTATACCGTAATGACAATGGGAAATTTACCGATGTCAGCCGCGAGTCCGGCATTATTAGTAATGTATTGGGATTTGGTCTGGGGGTTGCCGTCTCTGACTACAATGGAGATCATTGGCCGGACATCTATGTCAGCAATGATTTTAACGAAGAAGACTACCTTTATATCAATCAACAAGACGGGACCTTCAAGGAACAACTAGAGGAGTACCTGGATTATAGTTCTCTCTTCTCGATGGGTTCGGATGCCGCTGATATCAATAATGATGGCATGACCGATATTGTAACGCTAGATATGCTTCCCCAGGATAATTACCGGATCAAATTAACTTCCGGCGCAGACAATTTCAATAAATATCAATTACTACTGAAGCAGGGATTCTACAATCAGAATATGCGCAATATGCTTCAGTTAAATAACGGCGACGGATTTTCCGAAGTAGGTCAAATCGCTGGAATTTCCAATAGCGACTGGTCCTGGTCTGCCTTGGTGGCAGACTATAATTTGGATGGGTTTCAGGATCTCTTTGTCACCAATGGATATTTGAGAGACTACACGAATATGGATTTCTTGTCCTTTGCGGTAGATTTGAAATTAAAAGAAGGACCTCAAAGCAATGTTAACGATCATATCGAAGAATTGCTCCAACAAATGCCAAAAATCGACGTCCCCAACAAAATGTATATGAACGAAAAAGGGTTCGTTTTCCGGGATAGCAGTACCGCCTGGGGCTTCACGAAAATAGAATTGTCTAATGGTGCATCCTATGCCGACCTGGATAATGATGGAGATCTGGACCTGGTAGTCAATAATGTAAATGATTTTGCCGGACTTTATCGAAATACCGCCCGTGAAAAAGAACTGGGGAATTTTTTAAAGGTAGACCTGGAATATCCCGGAGGGGCAACGGGTGCCATTGGTAGCCACCTGGCTTTATATGCCAGGAGTCAATCCATGCACCGGGACTTATTTTTGAGTCGTGGATTTCAGTCTTCGGTAGCACCAAGTATTAATTTTGGCCTTGGCAGTTTACAGAAAATCGATTCTCTCGTCATTTATTGGCCTGATGGTGAAAAAGAGATATTTCCTGAAGTGTCAATTAATACAACTTTCGTTGCTAAAAAAGGTGCCGGAAAAAATCAATTCAACCGCGGAAAAATGAATAATTCCGATGCTATTTTCTCACCGGATAATCTGATATCGATCCGGCATGACGAGAATGATTTTAACGACTTTACCGTCCAACGTCTGCTACCAAAATACTATTCGCGATCCGGGCCGGTAATTCTCACTGAAGACCTAAACGGTGATCGCCGGGAAGATATCATATTTGCCGGTGCTCAGGGACAGCCTACTCAAGTGTTTGTTCAGAATGCAGATGGTCAGTTTATCGCTAACGCTCAACCAGCCCTGGAAAAAGATGCGGCCTTTGAAGATGTGGATCTGGTGCTGTCCGATTTAAATGGTGATGCTAGACCTGATCTATTGATTGCATCAGGTGGTAATGCATACCAGGATGGTGATACACATTATGCGTTGCGATGCTACCTGAATTCCGGCAACGGGAAATTCGTCCGGGCTGCGGATTTTCCGGTCCTTACCAGCAATGCCCAGTGTCTGGCTATCGGAGATCTAAATCAGGATGATCTACCGGATATATTTCTTGGCAGCGCCTACAAAGCCCAGGAGTTTCCCCTGCCCGGAGAAAACTACGTGCTGCTCAATGAAGGGGAGGGTAATTTTACCCTGACCGGTGACCTGCCTTTTGTAAATGCCCATGTCATGGATGCCGAGATCATTGACTATGATAATGATGGCCAAAATGAACTAGTTATCGCCGGCGAATTTGAACCTTTGTCCATTTATTCTTTTAAGAACGGGGGTTGGCAACTCGAAAAGCAATCAAAAGAAAAGGGATGGTATAATACCCTGGTGGCAGTCAATCTGGATGCTGATGAAGAGCTGGAATTTGTAGTGGGCAACTTAGGTATGAACAGCCAATGGATTGCGACGAAGGAAAAACCGATCGTTAATTATTACGGTGATTTCGATAATAACCAGACCATCGATCCGATCTTAAGCTGCTACATCGGTGAAGGTTCTTATCCCCTGGTATCCCGCGATGATTTAATTGGTCAGATACCCAGTCTGAAGAAATTCTTTACCAGCTATAAAGATTACGCCCGAACCGATATGAGCGAGCTTCTAACCAACTTACCCAATCCGGCCACGGATACCATTAATGACCTTCAATCCATTATTTTTGATGTCGTCGGTGGAAGCCTTGAAGCCGTTCCGCTTCCGGTTGATGCCCAGGTTGCGCCGATCTATGCCATTCATCCGCTTGATTACGATCAGGATGGCGATATGGATCTGTTAGTGGCAGGAAATAACGAGTATAACCGGGTGAAACTGGGGGAAATGAATGCCAATCATGGCCTGCTTGTGGAAAATACAGGAAATTTAAAATTCAATGCCGTTTCTTCCCGGAAAAGTGGGCTGAATTTACGGGGAGATGTCCGTAGTATCCGTAAATTACAGGTCGGTGAAACTTCCTACTATATTTTCGGAATTAACAACCGGGAAGCCTCTTTCTACCGGCTGGATCAAAACAAAATAATTCAATAATAAATATGTCAAATAGTACTGATAAAGATTTATTCGATTCCATTCGAAAAAATCTTTTTACGGCGGTCGTCGGTGATGTGATGGACCAGATTGGCCTTTTAAATCAATTTTTACCGCCAGCCATAAAGCCTCTTCGTGACGATATGGTCGTGCTGGGTCGATGCTTGCCGATATTGGTTGAGGATCTTTACGTACACAACCGTCATCTGCATGATGAAAAGCCCTTCGGACTTATGCTGGAGGCATTGGATGATTTAAAACCAAATGAAGTATACCTTTCCAGCGGAGGTTCACCCAAATATGCTCTTTGGGGTGAGCTAATGAGTAAGCGGGCGATGCACCTTGGAGCCAGCGGTGCGGTATTAAATGGTTTTAGCCGGGACACTCCCGGTATCCTCGAACTGGATTTTCCCACTTTTAGTTATGGAAGGTATGCCCAGGATCAGGGACCGAGAGGTACTGTCGTAGACTTCCGCCTACCCATTACAGTTGGAGATGTAAAAGTGATACCAGGGGATATTATTTTTGGTGACATTGACGGGGTTTGCGTCATTCCCCAAGCTGCCGAGGAGGAAGTAATCAGATTGGCCATGGAGAAAGCCAATGGTGAAAAGTTGGTATATAAAGCAATCTCAGAAGGGATGAGTGCCGTCGAGGCTTTTCGCATTTATGGTATAATGTAATCCTATTCAATGGAATATATAGATTTAGCCGGTCATCGGGTATTAATCACCGGAGGAGCCGGTTCCGGTGTAGGCTCTGGAATTTGTGAGGCCTTGTATCAAGGAGGGGCAAAGATTATCATCAATGATATCGACTCCCGCAACTTGAGTAAAGCTTCGGAAAAATATCCGGAAGCATTAACGGTTAACGCCAATCTGGAGGATCCGGCGGCGGTGGAACAGATGCTCTTCCGGATTGAGGAATTTTGTGGTGGTGTAAATGGATTGGTGAATAATGCCGGAATCGGATTAAGTAAAGTTGCACATGAAGTCACCGAAGAAGAATTCGCTCATCTTTACGGGGTAAATGTGCAGGCGGTTTGGCGTCTTTCGAAATTATTTGTTCGCCGTTGCATGGAGAGAAATGAAAAAGGAAATATTGTTAACATTTCTTCCGTACATGCCCATTCCACTCAATCGCGATATGCTATTTATGCCAGTGCAAAAAATGCCATTGTCGGGCTCACTCGTGGAATGGCTTGTGAGATCGGACCCCTCGGATTTCGGGTAAATGCCGTGGGTCCCGGATATGTGCATGCAGAACAGAATTATGATCTGATTAAAACCTGGGCGGAAGACCCCCATCAATGGGTCAGGGATTTTGTTCAAAATCATCAGGTACTTAATCACGAAATTAATGCGGTAGATATCGGTAACACGGTCGCTTTTTTATTGTCAGATCTGGCTCGCTCAATTACCGGCCAAAATATTTATGTCGATAACGGTACAACCAGCCTGATCTTCAATCGCGACTTCACCTAGTATTTAAGAGCTACGGTCCGTCATTTATAAATTCGGTATTCATTCAAATTATGATTATTCAGCAGCTTGAATTCTTTGAGGTAAAGGTGCCTGCTCTGCCGGATGCAGTTGCCAGCAAAACGATAAATAAACCTCTGCATAAATTACCGGTCGGGGCAAAGGAAGGATGGTCAGTTCAGTTCGATCAGTTGCCCAAACTTCTGATTAAACTTTCTCTTAAAAATGGAGTCACCGGATGGGGAGAGTGTTATCGAGACCATCACTGGAAAACGATTGAAGACATCAGCGGGAACTTATTAGGGAAAAATCTGAAGGACCTGTCTCTACAGCATTTGCCCTTTCCCTTTTGCCGGGAGTATGATGGTTTTGAATGTGCCCTCTATGATGCCTTTGCGAAAGCGCATGATCTTCGAGTCGTGGACTTACTGGGTGGCCCGGTCAGAAATAAAATCCGGGTAGGTGCCTGGTCCAGCCACCGCGAAAAAGAAGAGATTCCGGACCTGGCAAGAAAGTTCAGCAATATGGGCTTCGACTGCATCAAATTTAAGGCTGACCTGGAGGATGATGTAGCAGCCTGGTGCGAAAGTATCCAGGTGGTGGATGATAAAATGGATGTCATCCTTGATCCAAACGAACGTTGGGAAACCAGTGGTGAAACGAGAAAACGGATGGCCCGGTTAGGAGAGATCGGCAACGTACTCTGCCTCGAAGATCCCATCCCCCGTTGGAAACTAAACGATTTTGCGCTGTTAAAGGCTCAGGGCACGGTACCCATTGTATTGCATGTTTCCTTGCCTTATATCCTGCATGGACAACGAATCAAAGACGCGATCCAGGCAATCGAACTCAATGCAATTGACGGCTTCAATTTTAATTGTGGTTTGGCCAACTTTCAAAGACTGGATCATATTGCCCATGCTGCAGGTTTACCCTGTTGGCATGGTTCCGAGGTTGATCTGGGTATTCTGGAGGCGATGTACATGCATTCATGTGCTGCAGCTGCTTCCTGTCATTGGCCCAGTGATATCTTTGGAAGATTGATTCGTGAGCATGATATACTGAAAAAACCGATCGATATTCGACCTCCCTTTGCTTATCTGCCCGATGGTCCGGGACTGGGAGTTGAACCGGATATGGATGCAGTAAAGCACTATCAGACTGACTATCGGATATTTGCGTAGAGCAAAAGGCTTTGGGCAGAGGTCAGAGAGCGGAGAGCAGCGAGTGGCTGACCCATTCATGCGTCTTCATTCGTCATTCTGAATTTTCGTCATTCGATAAACTCGTCATTCGAAAGCCTCTCGCAGAGTGCGCAAAGATCGTAAAGAACCTGACCAGGGGCTACATATATTTCACCCTTACGGGGTTCCCCATCAGACACCGGACATAGGACACCGGGCTCCTGCTCCACCCCTACCGGGGTTCCCTTTTATCTCATGCACGATTATCGGACCATTAGATCTTCCACGATGCGACGAAAAAATCGCTGTCCTCTGAAGCCTGACCACTCACTACTCGTTGCACCGGGCATCGGGCATCCGACACCAGGCATCCTATGTCACCCCTCCGGGGTTTGATGAGGTTAGCCAATCCAGTGCTACAAAAATTTCACCCCTCCGGGGTTCCATTTTATCTCATGCACGATTATCGGACCATTCGATCTTCCACGATGCGACGAAAAAATCGCTGACCACCGAAGCCTGACCTCTCACTACTCGTTGCACCGGGCACCGGACATCCGACACCAGGCATCCTATGTCACCCCTCCGGGGTTTGATGAGGTTAGCCAATCCAGTGCTACAAAAATTTCACCCCTACGGGGTTCCATTTTATCTCATGCACGATTATCGGACCA
>JAGQWZ010000536.1 GCA_020436835.1 Saprospiraceae bacterium
ATAATTTTGATTGAAATCTGATGCATATGAAAAATATTACTTTTTATGTGATTTTGCTGATCATAACTCTTCACTACCTTCCGGCAGGTGCACAAAAATATGATCCAAAAAACGGAACTACCACATACCCCAATGGAACCGTATACAGACCGGCTCATCAAGCTAACGGTAGTCAGTTCGATGTGGTGGAGACAGACCATGTTGGATCAGATGCGAAAGGAGTGACCACTAGAACCAGGAAGGTCATTTATTGTCAGGAAAATCCTGATGCCTGCAAAGAAGCCCTGGAAGAGGCTGCCGATGATGCCGCCTCCAGAGAACCTCAAAACTTTAAGGATGGCTGCGGTTCTCTAGATGAGTGGCTTTCGAGGCCAGGAGCCTGGCCAGGTTTGCCACCGATATTCTTTCCTGAACGTGGCCCGGGAATTCCTATCTCTCCCGGCGATATTGGACAACATACGAGCCGAATCATCCGGGGAATACGATAAAGACGTTGACTATGATGGCACGGGTAGCATATGATCGAATGAGGGTGAAGGCGATTTAAGGATCTTCCAGGGGATAGGAGAGATTGGAATTCATCTATTGTTTAAAGTATGTCAATGGGGGCTGGCAACAAGCCAATACGCTAAGATCGCTGACCTGAGATATTTACTTAAAGGCCTCGATCACCCATTCACCCACCTTTCTTCCTACCTCCAGTCCCGCTTCATTGTCCGTGCGGAAATGTACACCCCCTTCAAAACGGGATTCTGAGCATTCCACTGCCAATTCCTGAAACTGTGTTTTATCCTGAGGGAACAGATAGGAAAGGACGGTAGCAATCGACCCGGCCACGGTAGTATGCCCGGCCGGATACCCAGGGAAATTGGGTGTTTCAACCAGAATAGGTTTAAATTCGGGATCATACTGAAATGGCCGAATACCCCAGTAGTAATATTTGCCATCCCAGGCAGCAATGGTGCCATCAAACCGGGCGGTGTGGTGTACTGCATTGGCATAGGCCGCTTCCAGGGGGTTCAGATCGTATTCCAAAATTTTACGCTCAAGGAGGTTATCCCATACCGGCTCGCTTTTCCACTTCCAGGCGATTTCACTGGTCGTATTATTTTGATTGAATTGGCGTAGTTCTTCCATGTCACCGGAAAAATCAGGATGGGGTCCTGGCCGGAACTGGTCAGCGCGTTCGAGGGTCAGAGGTTTCCATTGGGCTTTCATCGGATCCCATGGTCCCGGATTACCCGTCCAATAGCCAGGCCGGTCAGGAACTTGACCCGACCACTTTACGTCAGTACGGTCCGTTCTGGCATATTCAAGGTACCGCTGTGCCATCTCCCGGCCAATTTCCACACCCGTTTCAATATCTGAGCGGAATTGAAGTCCGGTCAAAAGCCGAGTCTGCTTAAAATCCAGTAATAAGCTATCGAGATATGATTCCCTTTCCGGAAAGTAAAAACTAATGATTTCCGTTGCTGCACCGGCTGCGACGCTCCATTCACAGATGAACGTGGAATGGTCCGGCTCCCGGCCAAATTTGCGGATCTCCCTGTCCCAGCGTAAGGGAGCCAACTGCCAGTATTTTTGCTTAAGGGGCCAAATGCCCCGGGTGGCATCGTAGATGGCTAAATGCATAACCGCCACTCTTCCACCATTCTTATGGCCTGAATGTTGACGACTGACTTGCATCATAATTTGATGCCAGCGATAACCCGGATACGCTGCATTCCAATATTTAATCCGGAGTTGGTCCACAGACTGCATCTCCGATTGCAGTTGTAAGATTTCTTCTGACTCCTCTTTTAAGGTTCTTCTTGCCTCAGGTTTATACCCATCTGACAATTCAAATTTGAAGCTGGGATAGACATCCCGTATTGCCTGAGCATTGCTTACAAAAGCCGTCTTAAATGTAAAAATTACGGACAGAACCAGGATAACAATAGATGTTCGTAGTTTGTTAAAAATGCAAGTGGTCAGAGATAATTTCATGTTGGCATTTTATTCTGCTAACATATATAAATCTCAGGATGTTGTGACTTGAAATGAAAAAAAGGATTTAATTTTACTACCTCATGATACTCATCTTTAAGCCCAATTGAGAGTGCCAATAGGTTTGATTTTTTTGCGTAGTGAAGAAGTTTCTTATTTGCAGTCCATGACTGAAGAACACACTTGTAAACCGATTTAATTTGTACTCAATACCCGGAAGAAAATTGACGAAATTATCACTTCGGTCATTCAGATTAAAAGTAGGTTCTATTTGAAAAAAGGTATTTAGTTTCCTTCCCCTGGTCGAGTTTAGGGAAATGGGAAAAGCAGCATAATATTGGTTATCCCTCTTAGCGATTGGTTTTTCAAATAGATTCCAATAGCGATTGTTGCTCCAGATTTCATTTTGCTTGGTGAAGCTCATGCCCAAACGGAGATTCCAATTATTCTTGTAAAGGAGTGATCGATCAAAGCCAAGTGACCATCCCGTTTGATGCGGATAATTACTTTCGGATCCATAAGGTAATAGATAATTCACCCGGTAAGCGTCCTGAATATTCGCCACAAATCTCCATTTGGGAGGGGCCTCCTGGGCAGTTAAATTAACATTGGAAAGAAGAAATAAAGATAAAAGGCAGGTTAGGTGATATATATAGTTTTTCATAGTGATATTTATTGATTAAGTGATTTATATCTTCAGTCAGATCTTTTTCTGTGCTTTATATTTATTTTTAATCCAATTTGGAATCCTCCCCCCCATTTGCCCTGATTTTTGGTGAAGAAGTCATAACGGGTAAGGCCTATCCCGACAAAAATCTTGATCCGCTCAGAAATCCTGATTTCGGCCCCAGGCATGATCTGTACAAAATTATGAGCGGGTGGACGATGGAAGTGGGTAACTTCATTAATTTCTCCCTGGTTGAAAACCTGAAATCCGGGAGTGAGGCTGATCGAAGGTTGAATCTTTTTGTTTTTGGTGAATTTCAACGTAAAAGGAGTAGTCAAATAGTAGTAATTCAGTCCCTTTAGTTATTCCCCGGCAAAAGGAGCATTCCGAGGGCTTCGGGTCAGAACTTGTGTCTTTGAATTTAGCCCTATCCCAGCGTTTAATTTCAGGTATTTTTTCTAGATGATGGTTCGGTCGACACCGGCAGACCATCCCCGAAATGCGTAGACTCCAACGGACTTCGGTACCTCTGCCCCGTTAACGTCTCGATAATATTCGTTCTGATAGTTTAAATGAAAAGTCCATTTAGAGTTCTGACTTTGACTGTAGCCGGGAAGGGTGATCAACAACAGGAAGATGGTAATGAAGGGACGCATAACATTCAGGGTCGATGATTTTCTTAAGAACGATTCACCAATTTCATTTCGATGAAAAAGGACGGAAATTAGGAATTTGTTAACGGTGTCCCCGCTCGGGCATCTTTGGATCCCGGTGGCAGGTCAATAGGTTAAAATCCTTCGACAAGCTGCTAATATTCCCAACCATTTTTTACCTTACAATCATGAAATACTTTCTACAAAGCCTGATGTTATTTTCTCTGCTGATTACTTCCTGCAATAAGGACAGTAACGCAGACCTTGCTGCCAATTCAAGTCTGAAGAATATCAATAGTCTCAGTGAATACAATACCAATATCGCTGATGGGGTTTCAATGCTCTTCTTCCATGCTACCTGGTGTCCAAAATGTGCTGCTCAAAGGCCGGCGATAGAAGGATTATTGGGAGATTCTTCTTTGGGCGAAGTCTTTTTTGGACAGGTGGATTATGAAAAAGTGACTGACGTGGTGCAAACGGCCAAAGTGCAGGGTTTTCCCACCATTGTCTTTTATAAAAACGGAACTGAAGCCGCCCGTTTCTCCGGTCAGGGCCATTCAAAAGAGAAGATCAAAGACCAGCTTCTGGACCTGATGGAATGACAAAGCACGGATCCTGAAGCCTTCTAGGATTCTAGAGCCGGATTTACCAAACGAAAACTTGTTTGAGTGTAGATATTCAACCCCGTTGGGGCAAAGTACCAGATGTGCCAGGGGTACCATAAGTACCAAGGAAATCTACCAGATTCTCCTCCGATTCACTAAAACAAAACTCTGCGATCTCTGCCCTCCTCCTCAGCCTTCTCCTTCGCCTCTCGAAAAAATTCTGGTCATCCAAATAATTCCGAAAATTCTTGATTCTGACGGTCCTAGATTTTCAACCCCTCCGGGGTTGTTGTAAACACTGCTCTCATTCCCCGGATTTCGCTACGCTA
>JAGQWZ010000537.1 GCA_020436835.1 Saprospiraceae bacterium
CCTGTGAATAATATCTTAGTAGTACATCTCCTGAGTTTTCCTGGGCCTGGTTGAAATTGCCAATGGCAAATCCATAGGTATAGGTTGGAGATTCATAATTCTGTTGATAGGAATATTCTATTTTATCATTCTTTCGCAACTGGCTCACCAGCTCACCACTGGCAACACAGTCTTTATCCGCTGGAATAGATATTTTCAGTTGAAAATAAGCTTTGTCTCCGGGTGAGTCATTACAGATCATCCACCGGCTTGTCGAAAATATCGTAAAAGCTTGCCCTCGATCAGAGTCAAACAAAAGCCCATTAGCCGGATTTCCCTGATAATAAATCGTAATTTCGTTTTCCTTATTTTCTCTTTTAGAAAGTTTAATAATTAAACTACCATCCCCATTCTTATAACTTACAACATTATCCCCGGTCACTTTATCGACTCTCAGGTTTCCAGACTTAAATTCTACCGAATCGATATCATGTTCAATTTGAAACTTGATGACAACAGTGCCTCGAATATAATTTTTATCAATATTGGGTTCAATTGTCAAGTCATAACTGATAACGTCCAGTTCATCAGATTTAGGATTGCCATGAACAAATGCCAGTAGCAAAAGTGTAATCGAAAAAATTGATATATTCTTAATAATCATTCCTTTTATGAGAGATAACGTTCTGGCGATACTTCCCGATAGGGGGGCTCATGAAGTTACGTATTAACGTAAAAAGTCGCCGGGTCAATATGCTTAGGAAACACCTGGGTCAGTTTACTCAATAATCAGTGGGTCATTGTGCTCCGGAATATCCAACAAATCTTTGGAAAATTCATGTCTTTTTGGTTTACCAGAAAGATTAAACTTTTTTTCTTGATATTTGGAAATTGTGTTTTTCATTTCTAGTCATTCATTACCGGTGACAGAGGAAATAGTTGATGTGGTAAGAGAAGGTAGTCAGAAGACGGTAGACGGAAAGTCGGAAGGCCGGAGACGGAAAAAAAGGCTTACCAACCCCGAAGAGGTGGAATGATTGTGCCTCTGGGTGAAGCGCAGCAAAATCCGGGGATATGAGATGATGCATAACCAACTCCGAAGGAGGGAGTTTTGGTAACTCCGGATGAAGCGCGACAAAATCCGGTGTGGGACAGAAACTCAGACAATGCCGCAATCCCAAAGGGGTTTGAATTTGGTTAGCCCCGGATGAAGCATTGCGGAATCCGGAGGCAGAGAAAGTGATACGCTACCAACCCCGGAGAGGGTGAGACACTAAAGACCGGAGAGGGGAGATAAGGAGAGGTGGTCTCGGCCATGAGTAGTACTGTGGTTTAGCCGGTCACTTAGCAAACCTGCCTGCCGGCAGCTACGCACCAAACTGAAAATCCGCGTCCCGAAAGCTTTCGGTATTCAGAGTTAGGCAAGAACAAGCAATTACTTTCAGAATCCCTTTAAAAGGCAGTAACTTCAGAAGGTACCCCAGGGTATTTGTTATCTCTTAAATTTAGGAATAATGTGAGTCCGTAGTAGTTTTCCTGATGCAGAATCGGGGTTCCATCAAATCTACCACTTTGGTGACTTCATAAAAACTCAATATCACCCAAAAGGGTGATTTTCTTAGGTGTAGTTGTCTGTATCATTGCTCTAGTATTCGTTAATCTGTTGAAACATAATGTCATATGCGTGAAAAATACATTGCAAAAGTACAATGGATATTAATGTTTCATTTTTTGATCACTGGCTATCAAGTTCAGGCTAGGAGCAACGAAGCGGATTTATTGGCAATGATATCACCCATATATGTAGACTCCAGCGCAGCCATGGGAGGAAATGGTGTAAGCTGGGCAACCGCATTCAAACACTTGCAAGATGCATTGACCCTGGC
>JAGQWZ010000538.1 GCA_020436835.1 Saprospiraceae bacterium
AAGAACCTTTCTAAGAGAATGCTTCAAACGATGCCGGCAATAATGATGAGTTATGACATGTTGGAGGCGCATGGAAAGGACATTCGAGCCCTTCCACTCACAGAGCGTCGGGAAAAGCTTGAAAAGGTGATCGGTGCAGCTTCGGACGGGGTGTTACGGCTTTCACCGACTATCGGTTTTGACGACTGGGAACAACTTGATCAGATTCGCCAGAATGCCCGTCAATTTCATACGGAAGGTATTATGCTCAAACGCCTTGAATCCCCGTATAAAAGTGGCAGAAAAAAGGGAGACTGGTGGAAATGGAAGATCGACCCGCTGACCATTGATGCGGTACTGCTTTATGCTCAGCAAGGGCATGGCCGCCGGGCCAACCTATTTACCGATTATACCTTTGCCGTCTGGAATGGTGATGAATTGGTACCTTTTGCAAAAGCGTATTCCGGACTCACCGATGTCGAATTTCAGGAGATTACCAAATATGTCCGGGAAAACACGCTGGATCGGTTTGGGCCGGTGAGGGCGGTTGTTCCCAATCTCGTTTTCGAGCTTGCTTTCGAAGGCATCCAGGCTAGCAAAAGACATAAATCCGGGGTTGCCCTGCGTTTTCCCCGGATGCACCGGTGGCGAAAAGACAAGCACCCCAAAGATGCCAATACTCTGGCAGATCTAAAGGAGATGCTGGATCTTTACGGGTAGAAAATTATTTTTCGAGATTATTATTGATGGCATCCAAACGTTTATCAACTTTGGAGTCCAAGCCAGCTTGATATTTCAGATTGTTTACCCGTAAAATCGTAGCCGATGAAAAGATTACTTAATTACTTTATTCAAGGCCTGATTTATATCGCACCGTTTGCCGTTACTGCTTATATTATTTATGTCATATTTAGCTTTGTTGATGGCTTACTTCAACAATTTCTGGTCGATTTTTTTGGATATAAATTTCCGGGCTTAGGTATTTTATTTCTGGTTTTTTTTCTTGTCCTGGTAGGATTTTTAGGGCAGACAATTATTGCCCGTCCTCTGAAAGCACTTTTTGAAAGGCTACTGCATAAAGTACCACTTTTAAATATGATTTATTCCGCCTTTAATGATTTGTTCTCGGCGGTTGTCGGTAAAAAGAAAAAATTTAATGTCCCGGTTTTAGTGCTGGTAAACCCAATCTCCAATTTGGAAAAACTTGGATTTTTAACAGAAGAGGATCTGGAGTTACTTGAGGTAAAGGATAAAGTGGCGGTGTATTTCCCTCATTCATATAATTTTTCAGGAGAATTATTTATTGTTCCCCGTGAGAATGTGAAACCGGTACCAATAAATGCCGGCGATGTAATGAAATTCATTGTGTCCGGGGGAGTAGCCGGATGGGATGAAGATTAACGACCGCCACAGCGTGTTTGGTCGGAACTACTTTATACCGGCTGGATATTAAATCAATCTCCGGATTTATGTGCATGTTGATTCGAAGAAAATTTGGGGATCATTCATCAGGCCCGGGAGCCGAGGTCATCCCACGCTTTAAACATTTTCTCCTGCCATTTATTATCATTCACCTCGGATGCCCAGCGTACTGATTTGTCCTTTTGAAGATGATTGTACATCATTTGCTGTCGGGGAGATAATAAATGAAAAGGTGACTTTCCCTGACCTATTAATACATTTATTTTAACCGCCTGGGTTGGAGACATTGGAACTAACCGGTATCCTGTTTTTGACAAATAGTATTTAGGTTCTTTATCAGGACGGAAGGTGCTGGCATTTTTGACATTAGAAGTGCCCAGGGTTTTTCCCGCTTTTTTTCTTTCATTTTCCTGATTTACATAAGCCTGGTCAGCACAACTTGTCCTTTTCCCTTCATCCAGGATTTCCTCTAACGATACGATGGATGGATCGTAATACACATTAACGACTTCATGATGATCCATAAATCCGGCTTCCGTCTGAACCACGCCTTCGATTTTACCCAATTCCTTTTCTCCCGTCCAGAAACAGTACATACTGAGCGTCGTTTTTTCAATGCCTTTTTCATTGGCCGCCAGTTCCGTGTAGAGTATTGGCAGGTATTCCGGTATAGAATATCCCTTTTTCTTCATACCTGCAATCAGATATTTGACCAGGCCGGATGGCGTATAATTGCCATTCAAACGGGGCTGGACATCAGATTTATCCGCATTGACCAAACGCACTACCGGATTATTCCAGCTGGGTTCGTTGTAATACGAAAGGACTTCGGCATCATTCCCCCGTCGATTATTGTATATGGCCAGGGGAACGAAATAGGTTTCTATTGTTTCGACGATGAGTGGATGACTCAATACCTCCCGGCCATAGGTCCTGCAGGTGAGGCATCCGGGAATCTCCTGAAATAGAATGAGTATTGGTTTATTCTTTTCTTTGGCAATTTGCTGGGCTTCTGTGAGATTCCGGTGCCAACTGACCTTGCCCAATTCTTCTGGGTTAGGGTTGGCCGCAACCAGAGATGCAGTGCATAAGGCCATTATCAGGAAACTTACTCTAAACATAATCATCTATTTAACTTCACTAAGTTAACTAAATTGGCAGGTCTTCTGTTTTTCAGAGTATGACAGATTTTCGAAAGTCCATCACTCCGGCGCTGCAATGGATGCAGGAATCGGGAAAAACACCTTTCCCTTTTCAATTGGAAGCGTGGCGACATTACCTTAATGGGGACTCGGGTATCGTCAACGCGCCCACGGGCAGCGGCAAGACCTATTCTCTGATGGTTCCTCTAGTGCTGAATGGCCTGGCAAATCGTTCATGGGAAAATCGTTTGCAGGCTATTTGGATCACCCCAATCCGGGCTCTGGCCAGGGAAATACAACATGCCGGGCAGGAGGTGGCGGAGGGATTAAAGGTTGGTTGGCAAATATCGATCAGAACCGGTGATACCGGTACCCAGGAACGCAGGGCGCAAATAGACCGGGCACCACAGATTCTCATTACTACTCCTGAAAGTGTGCATTTACTGCTGGCTACCCGGGGTTATGATGATTATTTTGCCGATTTGAAAGTGGTCATTGTGGATGAGTGGCATGAGTTGATGGGATCAAAACGAGGAGTGCAGATGGAATTGGCGCTTAGCCGGCTGAAGTCCATTGCCTCCAATCTTCGAATTTGGGGGATTTCCGCCACAATCGGCAATATGAAACAGTCCATGGAAGTCTTATTTGGCAATTGGGTCCGGGATAAGACCAGAAATTTGCATTGGGTGCGATCTGATATCAAGAAAGAAATCTCGATCGAGACGATAATGCCCGATGAGATTGAAACCTATCCCTGGACCGGTCATCTGGGAATTCGCCTTATTGAGAAAGTAGTGCCCATCATCTATCAGAGCCGTTCCACCTTATTGTTCACAAACACCCGGGGCCAATGTGAAATATGGTATCAGAAGTTATTGGATGTAGCTCCTGATCTTGCCGGACAACTGGCCATGCATCACGGCTCGATGAGCCGGGAACTGCGTGACTGGGTGGAAAATGCCCTGCACGAAGAAACCATCAAGGCGGTGGTATGTACTTCCAGTCTGGATCTGGGAGTGGATTTCCGACCGGTAGAAACAATTATCCAGATTGGTAGTCCCAAAGGGGTAGCAAGGTTTGTACAGCGGGCAGGCCGGAGTGGGCATCAACCCGGAGCAACGAGCAAGATCTACTTTCTGCCTACCCATGCTCTTGAAATTGTTGAAGGTGCGGCATTGAAGGAGGCCATCCGGCGAGATATCATGGAAGAACGTATTCCATTTATACGTAGTTTCGACGTCCTGATGCAATATCTGGTTACCCTGGCTGTGTCGGATGGGTTTGACCCGTTTCAGATCAGGGAGGAAATCAAAAGTACTTTCTCTTTTCAAAGCATGTCCAATGACGAATGGGATGAAGCGCTGAGTTTCACTGCTTCCGGAGGAAGCCTGGATGCCTACAATGAGTTTAGACGATTGGGCAAGGACAAGCATGGTCTCTACCGGATTACTCAAAAATCCGTCGCGATCCGACACCGGCTGTCAATCGGCACCATCGTGGGAGATAATTCCATGATGGTGAAATATCTGAGCGGTAAAAACCTGGGCAATATCGAAGAATGGTTTATCAGCAAGTTAAATCCGGGTGACCGTTTCTGGTTTGCCGGGAAAAGCCTGGAACTGGTCAGAATAAAGGAAAACGTGGCCCTGGTGCGAAAAACCCGGGCAAAGGATGGAAGAACCCCTTCCTGGCTGGGAGGAAGAATGCCGCTCTCTTCACAACTCTCCGCAATGATCAGGCTTAAGTTTGATCAATATGTCAACGATAAGGAAAGGGATATTGAAATCACGACGCTTGAACCACTATTTGAGGCACAGCGGAAGTATTCAATCATACCATTGGAAGATGAGTTTTTGATGGAAACTTTTAAGGATCGTGAAGGCTATCATTTGTTGATGTATCCTTTTGAGGGACGGTATGTTCATGAAGGCATGGGGGCTCTGCTCTCGTACCGGTTGGGACAATTGAAACCACTCACCTTCTCAATCGCTATGAATGACTATGGATTTGAACTGTTAAGCGATCAGCCCATACCCATAGATGAGGCACTGGAAAAGGATTTGTTCCACACCCGGTTGCTTCAGCAGGATATTCTGGCCAGTGTCAATGCGGTGGAAATGGCGAGAAAGAGATTCAGAGATATCGCCTCTATTGCCGGCTTGGTGTTTAAAGGCTATCCGGGAAAGTACAAGAAGGAAAAACATTTACAATCATCTACCAGTTTGCTATTCGAAGTCTTTAAAGACTATGATCCAAACAATCTCCTTTATCTGCAGGCCTATGATGAGGCATTGGTGTTTCAGTTGGAAGAAGCACGACTTCGCAGGGCCCTGGATCGCATCGCCGGTCAGCGTATCCGGTTGATAAACACACCAGTACCGACCCCTTTTTCTTTTCCTATCATTGTCGACCGGATGCGGGAACGGATGAGTTCGGAGAAAGTAACCGCCCGGATCGAACGCATGAAATTGCAGATTGAAAAAAAGTGACTACGAACCCAGTAGATGAACCCATAAGTTGTTGTGGCAAAGTCTCAGATAAATTTTTGTGCCAGTCGAGGCGTAAAACGCAGTCATAGCCGAAGCTACGGCGAATATTCATAACGAAGAATGGTGCAAAAAGTCGCCAGAATTTGTAACAAGAATTAATGGGTTTGTCTACAAGGTATCTAATCTGACCAA
>JAGQWZ010000539.1 GCA_020436835.1 Saprospiraceae bacterium
TACGGGCTCCTGATGCCGCATTTTCAAATACCTCACTTAAACCAAACGAATAGCCGACATCTATAAATACGATAGCGATATCAAATCCGGCTCCGATATTCCAGCCATAAACAGCATTTTGAAAATCTTCTTTGTTAATCAGCGAGGTTTGTTTCAGGTCTTTATCGATGACGAATGATGCATTGGGACCAGTAAAAATACGGGCATCGACAATTCCTCCCACGTCCGGTCCAATTAATTTATATCCGAGCATCACCGGTACCCTTACCCGGTTCACCTGAAATGAGGTATTATTTCCATTGATCATGTCCCTCAATTCGTTATTCGCAGACTCCCAGAGGATGCCTGGCTGGATGTAAAATTTCTCTCCGATCTGCATATCCACTCCGAATTGAAAACCTGCCTCCGGTCCGAATTGCTGATCCTGGAACCGTTTAGTGATGGTTGAGGAATTATAGCCTACCTGAGGCCTCAAAGAAAACTGGGCGGTGGCACTGTACGACAAGGTCATAAGAATCACCAGGAAAAGTATATTTTTCATAGTATATTTTTTTAGTTGATTTAAAGTCATTGCAATCAGGAATATGCTTATTACGATTCAATGACGATTAATTGGTATGAAGATCATGTTAAAAATATCTAAAAGCACTTTTTTTTAACAAATGATTATCATTTTTCCTGACACAGGAATAGCAGAAATCATAACTGCTCCCATACCAGCTTCCTGCATTCTCATGCCACATTCTTTCAACAATGTCGGAACCGATTGGTCCAGGTACTTTCAGCAACCGGAGCAAATTCATATTTCGAAAACGTGAGAATCGCAATTTGTCATTACCTTAGACGTTTTAATGACCATGAAAGTTAGATTTACCCGTGATACAGCGTCCATTTTCATTCTGACACTCATTGGATTGTTTTATAGCGGATCAATGCTCGCGCAGGGTGAATATCGTAAGTACAGCAACAATTTTCTAAGTATCGGTGTAGGGGGCAGAGCACATGGAATGGGTGGAGCCGTGAGTGCTACCACCTCCAACGTATTCTCAACCCAATGGAATCCGGCCGGTCTGGCTCAGGGTGAGGCGCCATTGTGCTTATCTGCCATGCATGCCGAATGGTTTGCGGGTATTTTAAACTACGATTTTATTGGAATAGCCAAGGAATTCAACCGGGACAAGCGAGCCTATGGTGCCCTCTCCGTAGTCAGGATGGGTATAGACAATATTCCAAATACCATCAATCTTATTGAACCGGATGGTAGTATCAATTATGACAATATCTCCTCCTTTTCTGCTGCTGACTATGGTATCTTCCTCTCTTATGGCAGGCAACTGGGACAATCGAAATGGGATATTGGGGGCAGTGTAAAAGTAATCAACCGGCGAATCGGACCTTTTGCTACTGCCTGGGGGTTTGGACTGGACATCGGAGTTCAAAAACATACCGATCGTTGGCACCTCGGTATCATGGCAAGAGATGTGACAACCACTTTCAACGCATGGTCATTCAGTTTCACAGAAGCGGAAAGAACCGTGCTCCAGCAGACAGACAATCTCGTACCTAAAAGTAGTACCGAACTGACCGCACCCAGTCTGATCACCGCTTTTGCCCGGGACTTCCCGGTAAACGAAAAGAATTCTCTATTGATTGAACTGGACCTTGAATTCACTTTCGATGGACAAAGGAATACGCTCATCAGTTCCTCTTTCACCAGCGTTGATCCCCGCATTGGCGCGGAGTATAGTTTCAATGACCGCCTTTTTCTCAGGGCAGGTTTAGGAAATATCCAACGGGTAGCGGATGATCTGAATCCAGCGGCCAAGAATACCATCGTTCAACCACATTTTGGTATCGGTCTTAATCTGGGTCGATTACGGATTGACTACGCCCTGACCAATGTGGGTGATACCGAGAACACCTCATTTTCGCATATCTTTTCCTTGTTACTGGACTTTAAGCGCAGCAGTGAGGAGGCTACCGGAGACAATTTCTGAAATTTAAGAACCTGGGAAATTTGCCAGAGTTAGCTTCCGGTTGATTAAGGGCAACCTTCATTTGCCTTGATCAGTTCCGACAGGGTTCTCATCATCTTTAACGGCAAGAGGAGTACGTTGGATGGGACTATCCCGGTCACTCCCAATGGGGAAACAAGGGTCCCACCAATTCATCTTCCGTCCACCGAGGCCGGGTTTTCCGGTCCTCTGCGTCAAAATGTTTTTCCAGTCTCAATTCGATGTCTTCTAAAAGAATCCTTGAAAACATCGCTGCCAATTCATTGCTTCGTCGGGCACAATCTGCACGACTTTCCATTCCTTTACCTGTCATACTTTGGTGTTAAAACCCACCGCATGTCAACTGCGATATTAGTGGGTAAGTAGTTGTATTATCTTGTGTAATGCATCGGCCCGGTTAGTAACCTGCATTTTATCCAGTAATTTTCCGATGTGATACTTAACCGTACTGACCGATATAAACCGGGTATCACTGATCTGCTGATTGGTTAAGCCTTTCACAATATCCTCCAGCATCTCAAATTCACGTTGGGTGATCTCTTCCGAGGTGATTCGCATGATCTTTTCCGGGGTGATCGCTAATTTTTCCAGCTCCACACTGTGTTTGTAGAGTGCAAGTTCAATCGCGGAGAGGAGATCATGGTTGTCAAAGGGTTTCACGATGTAACCGTAGGGCAGTACCTTCTTGGCCCTCTCCAGCGTGTTTCTGTCCGATAGCGCAGTTAAAAATATCAAAGGTATTTTTTTACTGTTATATACTTCTTCTGCCACTTCTATCCCATCTTTCTCCCCATCGATCATAATATCACATAAGATCAGATCCGGTGTATGTATGGATAAATAATTTAACGCCTGTTCACTGCTGTTCTTAATTTCGGCTACATCATATCCAAGTTTGCGCACTCTCCGCGCAATGTCATGGGCTACGACTCCTTCATCTTCAATAATTAGGATAGAGATATTGGAAATATTATCACTTGCTTCTAAATCGGGTCCATTGTTTTCGAAACCAGTCATTGTAAATTTATTCTTCTAAAATTGGAAATTATCTGTTCTTACCAGTCTCCAAAAATATTATTCCCATTCCAACAAAGGAAATATCAGAGAGATACTTAAATCCACTACCCCGGGTTGTAATCATCCGGATGTGGGAACATTTGGTTGGCGACGCTTCCAGGGGTAACAGATGACTTCATTCAGGCTCGTATTTCCAGTTCGAGAATTCCCAATTCAAATCCTTTTCTTACCATGCCTGCCAGGTTCTTGACGTCCAGCTTGCTCCGAAGGTTCTTTTTGTGCGTGTTTACAGTATTGGTCGAAATGAACAACTGTTGAGCAATTTCCTTACTTGAGTACTCATAGGCTACAAGTTGAAGAACCTCCTTTTCTCTTTCTGAAATCAATGTGAATTTGTCGTAATACATCATCCTGATTTTTATTGATTAACTGATGTATCAAAATTGGA
>JAGQWZ010000540.1 GCA_020436835.1 Saprospiraceae bacterium
AAAGTTTGAGCAGAACGCGGAGGAGAAGGTAAGACTGATGGCAATGATTGCCAGGATTTATACCTTCTACACAGAATTCTATAATGTAGATTCAGGTTTTTACTACGCCCAAGAGGCGATTGATCTTCAGCAACAAATAATCAGCAGTAAGAAATCTAATCTTGCCCCGGAACAACTTGAGCAATTATTCAGATTAAAGGAAATTGTTGCCGGTCTTTTACATTCATTAGGCAATTACTCAAGATCCCTGCAGTTGAGGCTGGAGAATCTGGAAATGGCCGAAGAAGGG
Organism: Saprospiraceae bacterium; assembly: GCA_020436835.1. GTDB lineage: Bacteria > Bacteroidota > Bacteroidia > Chitinophagales > Saprospiraceae > JABDMH01. The sequence continues at coordinate 290 of JAGQWZ010000540.1, forward strand.
GCTGAAAATACTTATGTAGCCTGGGCTATCAACAATCTGGTGGAGGATTATTCCTCCATGAAAGACTTTGAAAGTGTATTGAAATATGCTTTGAAAGCAAGGGATCTAATTTCGACAATTGGAGCCACACAAATTAATGTCAATGCTCTGTCTCTCGACAATCTGGCGGATATTGCCGATGCTTACCTGCACTTGGATCAACTTGATTCAGCTTTGGTTTATGCTAAAAAAATGGGGGATTTTATCAAAGAACAGGAGACGGAGGTTGACCCGGAATGGTTTCGCTATTTAATGAGCAACACGCATCTTCTGCTCGCGGATATATATGCTCAAAAAGGAGAAAATCAAACTGCTAAAAACTACTACCAGCAGGTGATTGATAAATCACCTTCCTTTGGTGGGCAGACCGTGGCAGAAGCTAAGAAAGGAATGTCCGAAATCATGAACAGGGAAGGCAAGATCAGAGAAGCCACGCGACTTGCACGGGAAGCGATCGAATACTTTCAGGAAAACCGAATCGATATTCAGAGTTGGGGGGAGAATTCAGAATTATATGTCGCAGAGATAAGCCCTCTGTTAGCAAACCTGTATCATCAGGCAGGTAAAGTGGATAGTGCTTATCATTACCTGGAACTGACCACCCGATTGAGAGACAGTTTGTATAATGCAGATAGAATACGGCAATTTGAAACCCTGACTTTTAACGAGGCTTCCCGTCAGCAAAGGCTGGAACAGGCCAGGATAGATGCCCGTCAGGAATTCCAAAACAAAATAAAACTTTACGGTTTGCTCACCGGATTGGCCGGTGTCATCTTAGTCTCTATCCTGCTTTACCGGAATAACCGGCAAAAACAGAAGGCCAATGCCTTGCTCCGGACGCAGAAATTGGAGTTGGAAAATACGGTGAACGAACTCAGGATAACCCAAAGACAATTGATTCAATCGGAAAAGATGGCCTCACTGGGGGAACTTACCGCCGGAATTGCCCACGAAATTCAAAATCCACTAAATTTTGTCAATAATTTCTCAGACGTAAGCCGTGAACTCCTGGATGAATTAACTGATGAGCTTGAAAAAGGTAATCGGGAAGATATCCATTCAATTTCGAAGGATCTGAAGAATAATCTTTCAAAAATTTCAGCACACGGCCACCGTGCAAGCAGTATTGTGCAAAGTATGCTCTTGCATAGCCGGGGTACGGCCGGGATCAAAGAACTTACCGATGTAAATGCATTATGCGACGAATATCTCCGTTTGGCATTCCATGGAATGCGGGCCAGGGACAAAAGTTTTAGTGCAGACTTTAAGACGGACTTTGATCCAAAGTTGGATAAGATAAACCTGGTACCCCAGGAATTTTCCCGCGTGCTATTGAATTTAATTAATAACGCATTTTACGCCACCCAGGAAAAAGCAAAGAAAAACATCAATGGATACGAACCAATGGTTATCCTGCAGACCCAAAAGCACGAGAATAGAGCAGAAATTCGGATTGAAGATAACGGCCAGGGCGTTTCCGAAGAATTAAAAGAGAAAATTTTCCAACCATTTTTCACCACTAAGCCTGCCGGTCAGGGAACCGGTCTGGGGCTCAGTCTGAGCTATGACATCATAAAAGCACAGGGAGGTACCCTGGAGATGGAATCCGAAGCCGGCAAAGGCACCAGCATGATCATTTCGATCCCATTAGATTAAGTGGAGACTATTCTGATTTCAACGGTAACTCACGATACACTGGAGATTAGGTATGACATCTGATTTCTGGCAAATAATTAAGTGATAAAGTGTATCTTGAAAAACGACATGAACTCTGGCTGTATTTGTGAACACACTTGTTTTTGGTTACCGGAAAAGGAGTGAAAACCAGGCAGATTTAATTTACATGACCAGATTAAATTGATGTACCACATGGCCAGGGTAAAATCTGTATTTATTTTTCTATTTATCTTTCTGGCTTCCATTACCGCTCAAAATACTTCCACGATTGAAGCGGATTCAGTCAAACTTTGGACAGTGAGGTACCTCTCCGCTGATAATGACACCTCCCTGCTATACCGCTCGATCATAAACACAGTTCCTGCGGACCAGACCATGAAAAAGAGAACGATACTGGTCAAAGCACTGAAACAATTATCCACCTTTCATGAAAGCGAAGGAAGCTTAGACTCGGCAATCTACTTTCTCAATGCAGTCGTTAATATTCAAAATGAGGACGATGAAGCGGCACTAGCGGAAACCTATCTGAGTCTCAAAACGCTCTACGGCAATAAGGCGAATTACCTGGCAGCACAGGAACAGGTTTTCACCGCCTTAGAGATCTACGAAAAATTGGGAGATCAAAAGGGCGTGGCCTTATGCTATACACACTTATGTGATCTTCTCTACTACGAGGACAAATACCAGGAGAGTATTGACTATTGTGACCGGGCTATTAATATTCAGCAATCTTTGAAAGAGAAAATTGACTTGGCACTCTCTTATCAGTACAAAGCTTCCAGTCAATTGTTTGCCGATTCCCCATTGGATAGCGCCCTTAACAACATCAATCGGGCCATTGACATTTACAGTGAATTAGGTGAAAATGGTGTTCCACTGCTTGCCAGCATTAATGGAAGAGGAAATATTCTGAAATACATGGAAAGATATTCTTCAGCTCTTGCAGATTACCAGGAAGTATACAGGAGATCAGAAGAAATGGGTCTGGAGAGGTATACCATACCGGCTCTGGGCAACATTGGGCATGTTTACACCCTGGAGAAAAATTATTCGGAAGCACTACCCTATTTCCTCCGGGCAATCGAGAGAAT
>JAGQWZ010000541.1 GCA_020436835.1 Saprospiraceae bacterium
ATTTTCTTCAAAAAGGTTAATGATCGAAATATCTCCTACAAAAATGTCGCAGTTATCAATCTTATTGAAAATCGTCTCGACAATACTTGGTGCCCCACTTACATTCTTAGTATCTCTGTCGATCAGTGCATTGATGTCCACTGATTCCTCCTTACTAATTTCTTTCGTTACTTTTTCCAGTACCGAATGAATAAAACCTCGATTGAATCTATTTGGTAGATCGCTCTGCCAGGAATAGAAAATCTTTATACTTTTCATAGATCAGGCATTCGATATCGACATTTTTTCTTTCAGAATCCTTGATGAATCTTGATCTGACTTTCAACATGAAACTCCGAAATCCTATATTCATCACCAAAAAACAATCCATTGATATACCGCTTTATCGGATGAAACAAATCCTTCGGATATTCCCCATTCATAAGGGTTTTGTAATCGTTCGATATGCTGTACAACCCTACACTGCTACACATGAAATAAAAAGGGCATAAAAAAAGAGTGGAAAATTCTATCTTTTGGGTTCCTACACTCAAAACATATGAACCATCCACTCTGCGAGCAATTTAAAGAAATTTGCTTAGAACTACCGGCCCACGCCCTGAACAATTTATTGACTGTAGCCCAATGCATCTGTCTGGCGCGCAGCACGAATCTGGCCAAAGCCAAGGATTACGTCAGCCAGGTTTTAGGCTATGCCGAAGACAATGAGGTTCAGCCTCGAGCACATTATCAGCGTTTGATCCGCTTTTTTGATCAGGCAGTGACCGCTGAACAAGATGGTGGTTTCTACTATTCGCTGCAAGCGGCTATTCATCATGTTAGTCTGGGGGTGCTTGGAGATGTAACCAAAAGTAGATCCAGGAAAATGCGGGTACTACTATTGGACGGCACCAAATGGGCAGTGCGAGGCGAGAAGGTGCAATTTCTGACCCTGGCCATAGTACATCAGGGAGTAGCTCTTCCGCTTTATGCCGATGACTTACTCAAGGCCGGGCATTCATCCCAGACCGAGCGAATTGAGTTTTTGAAACGAGCCGGTGAGCGCTTTAATTTTCGAAATATGCTGTTACTTGGGGATCGGGAATATGTTGGTATTGAGTGGTTTAAGGCGCTGCATGTGGACTTTGGTATACAGTTTGTCATTCGGCTCAAAAAAGGGATATACCATCAGCAGATTAATGGGGCTGGGGGTAAAACCTGGGAACAGATGCAGCAGAAATTGAGGCGCAGCAAAAAGAAAAAGTTGATCAGCAAACTCATCACGTTGGGTGGGGTGGCCTACCGATATGTGATCACGCGTAATCCCAAAGCCGGTAACAAAGATGAAGATGAATTCCTGTATTTGTTGACCACTTTAGAAAGTGCCGGCACTGCGGTGAGTCAGTACGCCATTCGTTGGCAAATTGAAGTACTTTTCCGGCACCTCAAATCCAACGGGTTTGATCTGGAATCTACCCGCGTGGAAGGCAAATACAAGCGAGAAGTGATGATGCAGATCCTTTGTTTGGTTTATCTGTTAGCCATCCGGGAAGGACTACGGTTTTATCAGCGATGTCCTAAAGCCAAGCAATGGAAGATGGATTATGCCCGTGGAGTCAAAACCTTGGTCCACTCCGTTTTTCGGCAGGGGCTCTCTATATTGATGCCCAGAATAGCTTCGCTCGACAATATGATCCGCTACCTGGCCTCGATTTTAGCCAGCTCTATAACGCCAAAATGGGGCCATGTGTAGCAGTGTAGCTTAGCCAATATTTGCACGACTTAGGAATTTTCTTGCATTTCCAAGATAATCCTATTTTAAAAAGAATGATAAACTTGAATCCTGA
>JAGQWZ010000542.1 GCA_020436835.1 Saprospiraceae bacterium
AAATAACACCAAAGAATCAGTTCCTTGCGTGACAGTCCTGAGCTTCTGGCGATGGTCACCCCCGAAGCATTCACGACCTGGTCGCCCAGTAAGGTACCCAGCCGGTTTCCTTTGCTGTCAAACAGCCTATCTCCCGACAACAATCCCAGTTGTCTGCCGCTCCCATCGTATAACCGGTCGCCCTGGATAGAGCCCAGCAGACGACCAGAGCTATTGTAAAGGCGTTCCTGATTCACCATCCCGATCTCGATACCGCTGGCATTGTAGAAGCGGTTGCTGGAAAAGGAGCCAAGGAGGGTGCCGGAAGAGGAGTAAATGCGTCCCATGGATTGGTAAATGTTTGATATCGCTTTCACTAATTACAACTAAAAGCTGGATACGTGGCTTTGAAACTAGAATCATTCGATCTGGATTGATACCAGATCAATCTCCATCCTTGATACACTAAAAATAATGTAACATAATTCAATAAATAATATAATGCGATACATACATTTGTTAGATTCAATATGTATATAATCAACAAGTATCTTACTAACAACATTTGCTGAAATCATGCATCTAGATAAGACTATTGAATGTTTTGCTTCACTTGTTGACAAGCGAATTGAAGTACATGGGCATAAGCTTTCATCTGAGGACACTATTAGATATGATTTCTTTTTTGCCCTAACTGATGTGGAAAGAATTCAACCGTGGGAAGTCATCCTTGAAGCACCCTATCCAAATGATATCTTGAATCTTGAAAGGAATAGCTCCGAAATTGATTTGATGATACTGCCTAATGAGAAAAGTTCACAAGGACTAATTTGTGAATTTAAATATGATCGAAAGGCCAATTCTACAATAAACAAAACCAATAGATATGGAAAATTGATAAACGACATCTTACGTCTTTCACTTTTAGACGAATACAAAGAAAATCATCAATGTTTATTTATTTATGTAACAGATAGTGAAATGACGAAATATAAGTACGGCTTTCATTATCTGCAACATATAACTGAAATATTTGAGCTCACAAAAGAATTTATAGATAATTTACCAAAATCTGCTCGCGATCAAATAAATTTAATTTTTTTAAATGCATTTCATGCCAAAAATATTCAAACAAATTGTAAATTAATTTTCAATCACATTATAAATAATTCTCACGCAATTTATGTTTGGAAAATTAAAATACAGCCATTAATAAAATAATAAAATATTCCGATTAAATATTATTTTAGTAATGAATATTTTTGCCACGCCTTAGGTTTAAAGACTAGGATTAAATTTATGGGATATACTCGGCCCGTTCAAGCGATAGTGCCTTACAAGGCAAAACCCGTTGAATTTTATAAGTGGTGGATCGATAATGAAGAAAAGGTCTATCTAACAACCGAGGAAAAAATAAAACTCTATGATAAAGTATACATGGAAAGTCCTAAAATCTTGACAAAAAACCATAAAAAGCTTATTGACAAAGGTTAATGCTCACCGAATGAAGAGGTATGCACCCTATGAATGCATTTTATAATGGCTTATGTTATCAATAATTCCCCAAACATAAATTATCATACGCAATGACAAGAATCCCCCAATTCCATTACCAAATCTTATGATATTGATTTAACTTAATCCCTTAACCTACAAACGCCACGGGCTGAACATATGAACTTGAGCATCGGACAACGGATCACTACGCGGGGTGAAGACTTCATCGTGACAGGGCTTACCATCAACCACGATGAATCCTTCATCATCGAAGCCGAAGGTATCAGTGAGCTGGTCAAGGGGAGACGATTTGCATTTGATGCCAGCCTGGATAAGGATATCCGACCCGTAGACCCACACCATACTCGCTTTGTCGCGGATACCAATACGGGATACCGAAAAACCAAATTATTTCTTGAGACCCAGATACGCAATACAGCCACACATTCTGATAAAATTACCATTGCTCAGAAAGCAGCCATAAACCCGGCAGAATATCAGCTTACACCAACCCTCAAGGCACTCCAGCTGCCGCGCCCCCGGCTATTGATCGCGGATGGTGTGGGACTTGGAAAAACCGTTGAAGTTGGCATATTTCTGGCTGAGCTGATGAAGCGAGGTAAAGCTAAAAGGATCATGGTCCTGGCACCCAAGTCTATCCTGGCCCAATTTCAACAAGAGTTGTGGCACCGGTTTGCGATCCCGCTTATGCGATTGGACTCCGAGGGCATCGCCCGCATTAAAACGCAACTACCTGCTAATAAAAATCCTTTCGAATATTACGATAAGACCATTATATCCATTGATACTCTGAAGAACAATGCCAAATTCAGACACTATCTTGAAAAGACCCGATGGGATGTGGTGGTCATTGACGAGTGCCACACCATCGCTAACGAAAAGAGCCAACGCGGAGATCTTGCTCAATTCATTGCCAGACAGTGTGAATCGCTAATCCTTACCTCCGCAACCCCACACAATGGGAAAAAAGAAAGCTTCGCCAATCTGATCCAGATGATTGAACCGACGGCCATCCCCAAAAGCGGTTCGTATGAAAAACAACATGTAGAACCCTATTATGTACGGCGATTTAAGAACGACATCCTGGATGATGATGTGCGAGCAAATTTTCAGGAGCGGAAGATCATTCGTATCTCTGCTCCTCTGAATGAAGCAGAAATAGCTTTTCTCCAGGAACAGCAATCCCTAAAAATAGAAGCGCTCACACAGGACAAAGCAAATGGTCACAAAGAAGACGCGCTATTTGCCATCGGTATCTTCAAAGCATTTATGTCATCCCCCCGGGCTGCCCTGGTGAGCATAAACAACCGGATTGATAAAGTATCCGCTTTGCAAGAGAAATCTCCGGATGGTTATGCTTATGATCTCGATGTACTCTTATCGTTACGACATAAGTTATCAATGATCCTGGAGCAAAAACTGGATAGCAAATATCAGCAATTACGAGATATGCTGATGGACCGCAACTGGTCTGGTAAGCGTTCAGATGATCGATTTGTATTATTTGCTGAACGTATTGATACCTTGAACTATTTAGGAGAAAATTTAACGGCAGATTTCAATCTTGATGATGAATCCATCCAGTTTTTTCATGGGAGTCTAACCGATATGGAGCAACAGGAAATCATCGATGATTTTGGTAAGGAAGATAGCAAAGTCCGCATGCTAATCTGCTCAGATGCAGGATCACAAGGTGTAAATCTACATTTTTTCTGCAATCATATGATCAATTACGACATACCCTGGTCCCTGATTACCCTCGAGCAGCGCAATGGCCGTATTGATCGCTACGGACAAAAAAAGACACCATTTATCCATTACCTGATTGCAGAGGCTGATGTACCCGGATTAAAAACAGATTTACACATTGTTGATAAACTTACCCAAAAGGAAGAAGAGGTCTATAAGGCCCTCGGAGATGTTGGATCTGTGATGAGGCTATACGATGAAAATAAAGAAATTAAGCGCGTCGAAAAAGCATTGCTGCAGCAAAATGAAGGATTCCTTGATGATTTTTCCGACACGGGTTCATTTGACTTTTCAACCTTATTTGAAGAGCAAGACGATCGCACCGAGTCGAAAATAACGGATACGCCTTATACGAGCTCATTTACTTTTTATAGACAGGACAGCCTATTTTACCATGAACTTTTTGAGCAATTAAGGTCAAGCCAACAAATCACCCACCTGGAGGTTATCGAGAAAGATGGCTATGTGGAAGTACTCAATAACAATGATTTAGATCGAATCCTCTACGATCTTCCACCGGAAGCCAAGCCTTCGGTGGAAAGCCTATATAAGCTAACATTGGACAAAGACCTTGTCCAAAGATCGATCGATCAGGCACGACGTAAAAAAGGCGAATGGGCTGAATTTCAGGTTTTATATGAGCTCCATCCCTTGGTCCGGTATTACCTGACCAAATTAGAAGCAAGTGTGCATAAAGATGAAGCTCTGGTCGCCAAATCCAAGATATTCCCCAGTCAATCGTGTTGGTTTGTTATCCAGGGTCAAGTATCGAATAATCTTGGGCAACCGTTGATTGCTGACTTCATAGTGGTTGGACTAAATTGGGATGGCAGTATCTATCGGAAGGTATCTTCTCTGGCCTCCTTTATTGAAGAGTTTAAGCTTACCGACAAGTTATTCACCGAAGCCATCGAAGAAGATCACTTGAATAACTTATCATCAATATTGGCTGATGCCATCCAATGGGCAAATCATCATATGCTCGAAGAACAACAACGGCTGGAGGGCCGTATGGAGGTTAAATTAAGAGAATATCGTACTAAATTGGAACAATGGTATGAAGAATCGATGGAGCAATTGGAATTGGAATTTGCTGATCTACCGACAGGCGGATTTTGGGGTAGCAGGAAGGTATCCAAGGAGCGGGAGGTCAAAACCATTCTGGACACGTCCAGTCAATATTACCGGGATCTGACCTCTCTCTATGGAGATCCGTATCTGAAAGTATTAGCTGTATTTTATAATGTCTGATACCTATGCTTCGATTTATTAAAAATATTGGTGAGTGTTTTTCTTCAAATTATTTTGATGAAGATTTTCCAAATAAGGTTTTTACCAAATCCGGCTATGATTCTAATGCTTTAAAGGAAGTCAATCGTAACTTATTACCACTTAAGGACCGTTATTACCGGTTTAAACAATTGTTTATTGAAGGGAGGTTGCGGCCCAAAGATAAAATTTACGAAACCCACCTCTTCCATGCTGATATCCTGAATGCTCTGGGATACCCGGGAGATCGTCCCGAATACCAGGATTTGTTTCACTTTTCGGAAGATGAAGCCATACCGGTCCGCCACCGGTTATACCGCGGGGACAAGTTGCATATGATCATTATGGAGATGCAGGCCTTGATCAAGGAGGATGATCAGGAACCTGATGGATTATTCGAACAGCGGTACAATACCGACGACGATGAACTGACTACCCCACCCCAGAAATATCATCGCGGTCAATGGGATCGTGTATTCGTTCCTCCTTCCGGGGTTCGCATTTCACCTATGATCATCAATAAAGCGGTTTCTCAATTATTCTTGTTGGATTCACATCGTCGTCCTCAATTTATTCTGTTGCTGGCTGGGAACATCATTTATTTATTGGAACAAGAGAAGTGGTTCCGCGGTAGTTATCTGGAAATAGACCTGGAAGAATTGTTTACTGAAGCGACTGCTGCCCGAAATGCGAATTATTACGCACTGTTGTTTTGCCTGCTCGGTAAAGAATCCCTGGCACCTCAAAGTGATTTGATACTGCTGGAACAACTGGATGAAGACAGCCATAAAAGTGCTTATGAGGTCACCAAAGATCTGAAAGAAGGAGTCATCCATGCCGTTGAGGCCCTGGCTAATGAAGCCTTGTATTACCTCAAGGAAGTCCTCAAGGAGGATTTTGATGAAACCGACGATCGATTTGAACATGAGATCAAAGATGACTGTCTGCAAATCATCTACCGCCTGCTGTTCATCTTTTATGCAGAAGCCCGGGAAGATCTGGACATATTACCGAATAACGACCCCATCTATAATCGAGGCTATTCGATGGAGATGCTTCGGGACCTGGAGCAGGTACCTCTCCATTCCGAGCAAAGTCTGAATGGCTATTTTTTTCACGAATCGTTGAGCCAGCTTTTCCATATTTTAAGTACAGGCTACCGGGAGCGATATCAAGGGGGTAATCGTAGTTTTCGGGTCCGGCACATCGACTCACCGATTTTTGATGAACATCGATTGCATCACCTGAACCGCGTCAAATTTCGCAATAAGGTTTGGCAGGACATCATCTGCCAGTTGTCCCTATCCAAACAACAAAAAAAGAAAACACGGGGCCGCATCTCCTATGCTAATTTAGGCATTAACCAACTGGGTAGTGTGTACGAAAGCTTGCTTGCTTTCCGGGGATTTTATGCCGAACAAGATTACATCGAAGTGCATAAAGCAGGTAATCCTCAGGATGGCACGTACCTGGTGCCACGCAGCCGGCGGGATGAATTTGCAGAAGATGAAATCCTGAAGAATGAAGCTGAAGAGGATGCGATCCTGAAAAAAGGCACCTTCGTCTATCGGATAAGTGGACGTGACCGGCAAAAATCAGCATCGTATTATACCCCGGAGGTATTGACCCAGTGTACGGTCAAATATACCCTTAAATCCATCCTGGAGCAGGTAGATCGTGGCGAACTGAAAGCCCGTGATTTGCTTGACCTCAAGATCCTGGAGCCAGCCATGGGTGCAGCAGCATTCCACAATGAAGTCATCAATCAACTGGCAGAAGCTTACCTCCAATACCGCCAGCAGGAATTGAATCGTAAAGTGGCTCCGGATAAATACCGGGAAGAGCTGCAAAAAGTAAAGGCCTATATAGCGCTGAACAATGTTTACGGAGTCGACCTCGATCCTACCGCCATCGAATTGGGTAAACTTTCCCTTTGGCTCAACGTAATCCACAAAGACATGCAGACTCCATTCTTCGGATACCGGTTGGGATCGGGGAATGCTGTCATTGGCGGCTGGCTGAAGGTTTTCAAAGGAAAGGATATTTTGTTTGATGTAAAAAATAAAAAAGCTAAAAAGGAATGGTGGAATAAAGCCCCCCATCACCTCAAATTCGGCAACAAGGGTATCCAACGTCGGGAAGATGAGATCTACCACTTTCTCCTTCCGGATAAGGCCATGGTGCCTTCGGCAGGGATAAAACTCCTGAAAGATGAGTTCCCAGCTGCTGCCCATTGGGTCAGTGACTGGAAGCGCGAATTTTGCGCCCCCATCCAGGCCGACGAATACCTCTGGCTACAACGACTCTGTGTACAAATCGATGAACTGCTCGAGGCACATTATAAACATCAGAAGCGAATCCAGGTTCTTACCGAGGTCAAGGTTGATCTCTTCGGGGAGCCGACTCCTGAGTTAGGACTTGAAAGTTATGCCGAAAAGGAACGTCTGGCTAAGGAGCGTTTAAGTTCAGAAGCGCCCTATTATAAGTTAAAATTAATCATGGATTACTGGTGTAGTCTTTGGTTTTGGGACGTGCGCGATGCACGGGAACTACCAAGCCGCAGAGAGTGGTATGCCGATATTGCCCATATCCTGGATGTCGACCTAGACCAACCTGTCGCCAAGCCAGAGGAGCAACCAACAGCTTTTAAAGATCCCAGACCGCAACAATCGGAATTATTCAAACGAGGGGAACAAATGGTCATTGGTGCTGAGGGAGAACTCATGCTGGTAGCGGAGGCCCTGGTAGCTTATGGACAAAGTCAACGCACTTCCCTTTTTGGATCCAATCGCTTAAAACTGGTCCGAAAATATGGTCAAACGTATCTTTTTTTCCACTATCAGCTTGAGTTCATTGAGGTGTTTCGGGAGCGGGGAGGATTTGATATAGCGGTGGGTAATCCTCCCTGGCTAAAGCTTCAGTTCGAGGAAAAAACAGTGATGAGTGAGGTTTATCCGGAATTAATCATTCGGAAGATACCGGCTCCAGCAGTCCGTAAAAGACAGGATAACTTTTTATCCTCTGCCAATCAGAAGGAAGCCTATCTAAACGAATACATCGAAGTCGAATCCTCCGCTACCTTCATGAATGCCTATCAGAATTATCCCTTGTTAAAAGGACAACAAACCAATTTGTATAAATGCGTACTGGAAAATGGATTTCATTGGATATCAAATCATGGGTATTTGGGTTTGCTTCATCCGGAAGGTGTTTATGACGATCCAAAAGGACAACCCTTACGAAAACAGATGTATTCTCGTTTAAAATTTCATTTCCAATTCCAAAATGCATTTAATCTTTTTGCTGAAGTAGCACATCGAGAAAAATATGGGATTCACATTTATTTCGGTTCAATTAGCTCAATTTCATTTAACTCAATCAACAACCTTTTTCACCCATCTACTATTGATGGATGTTTTATACATACTGGTCTAGGAACAAGCGGAGGAATTAAGATCAAAGATGAAAGTAGTCAATCGTTTATATGGAACATCAAGCCACATAAGTCTCGGATTGTCCACATCACTGAAAAAGAGCTCCGCATCATGGCTCGTACCTTTGAAGGGGCGGATGAATGGGAATCGGCCAAATTGGTGAGTGTGCATGCCAGAGAGATTATGAATGTGCTGGAAAAATTGGGGGAATTTCCTTCATCAGTCAGAGATTTTGATAATATTATATCTGAAGGATGGCATGAAACCAATGATGTAAATACTGGAAATATTCAGCGAAAAACCAAGTTTCCTGATATCGATCAGTACGAAATGATCTATAGTGGTCCTCATTTTTATGTAGCAAATCCTCTCTACAAAACACCTAGAGAAATTTGTAATGAAAAAGGTGATTACGATGTTATCAATCATACACAGATTGATGAAAACTTTATAGCTCGCACGAATTACATTCCGACCCACGTGGATAAACAATATATATCCTCCATCAAAGGATTTGAAGTGGGTAAAGATGGTCAAGGCAAGCCTGTTTATGACAATTGGCTGGATTATTATAAGGTGGGATTTCGTAAGATGTTGAGTCAAGCTGGAGAACGGACGCTTACCGGGGCTATTTTACCACCAAAAGTTACTCATGTAAACGCTGTGATTTCTGCCACATTTACGAAAATTGAGAAAGTGATAGAATTATCAGCAATAGCTTCATCAATCATTTTGGATTTCTTCGTTAAAACTATTGGTGCATCAAATCTTACTGATAGTCGACTATCCGCCTTCCCAGTGGGAATTGATTTAAAATACAAACCATATTTATCCATTCGAACTCTGCGACTTAACTGTCTTAATAAATTTTTTAAATCTATTTGGGAAGATAATTGGCAAGAAATTTATAAATCAGATACTTGGAGTAAAAGAGACTCTCGGTTAAATACATTCTTATTCTTAGTCAATGAATGGACTTGGACAACTCCGCTGCGCAATTGGTACGAACGCAGGCAGGCACTGGTGGAAATTGATGTGATTACCGCGATAGCACTTGGTTTAACACTGGAAGAGTTGATCCTGATTTACAATGTCCAGTTTCCGGTGCTCCAACAAAACGAAGACGACACCTGGTACGATTCCCGAGGAAATATTGTTTTCACCTGCTCAAAAGGTTTGACCGGGGTGGGTGTGGATCGACCCGTATGGGAGCAGATCCGGAATCTGCCTGCGGGTGCAACGTATGTACATGCCATTGAGAAGAGTGAATTGTATTATGGACAACAGGTGACGTACTATGCCCCCTTTGATAAATGCGACCGGGTAGAAGATTACAAAACCGCTTGGAAGCATTTTGAAAAGGTGTTTGGAGAACAGTGATCTGACCGATACCTGTCCCAAATGTTTACTATATTTGGGACAACTTTGGATAATGAAAAAGACTTCAATACATAATAAAATAGAAACCAGAATTAAAGAAAAAGGTAGAGGAGCCATTGTATTTCCAAGCGACTTCCTTGATCTAGGAAGCACAGAAGTGGCAAAAAAAGTTCTTCTGAGGTTGGAACATAAAGGGTTTCTGAAGCGATTAGCATTTGGCATTTACTTATATCCAAAACATAGCAACCTGCTCGGAACCTTAACTCCATCATTGGAAGAAATTGCTATAGCGATAGCAGATAGAGATGCTGCACGTATAATACCAACCGGAGTTTATGCATTAAATCGACTGGGATTATCAACTCAAGTTCCTTTAAATGCCGTGTACCTTACGGATGGAGCAGCACGAAAAATAAAGGTTGGCAATCGAACAATAGTTTTCAAGAAAACAACACCAAAGAACTTGGCTGCAGTTGGCCCAATAAGTAGTTTGGTAATACAAGCACTTAAAGCTATTGGTGAAGAGAAGGTAGAAACCTATGAAGAAAAGAAGATTTTGGAACTGTTGCAAAAGGAAAAGCAAATAAATATAAAAAAGGACTTGATGGTAGCTCCAGAATGGATAAGAAAAATTTTGCGGAAAGCAATTAATCCCGAATAGAGTGAATACAGACAATATTAAAATTTGGAATGTATTAACGGATATCGAAAAAAGGGATATCTATTATGAAGTTTCGGCACAAATAAACCTACCCCCGTCAACCGTTGAAAAAGATTGGTGGGTTGTACGTACACTTGAACTGTTTTTTCAATCGACTATTGCACCCTCCACGGTTTTTAAAGGAGGCACATCATTAAGTAAAGCGTGGAATTTAATCGATCGGTTTTCAGAGGACATTGATTTAGCGCTTGATAGAAGAATTTTAGGGTTTACCAGGGAAGACAAGGATATGTCTAGTTCACAAGTGAGTAAACTACGTAGAAAATCTTTTAAATATATTTCAGAAGAGTTTTATCCTGAAATTATACGCCGGTTTCAGGAAGCTGGTTTAGTTGATGTAACATTAAAATTGGGAGAATTAAGGAGTACCGATGATGACCCGATAATTATTGAGGTATATTACCCTTCGGTTACAGAAAGGATAGAATACATTCAACCTAGAGTATTAATTGAAATAGGTAGCCGTTCATTAATAGAACCTCATACAGACAGAGCTTTTAAATCGTTGGTTGGTGAACAGTTCGCTGGTCGTGCTTTTGCCGATACGGACATAACCATTCCAACCGTTATTCCCGAAAGAACCTTCTTAGAGAAAATATTTCTAATACACGAAATCTTCCAACTGGAGCCTGGGAGAAAACGAATAGAACGTCAGAGTCGTCATCTTTATGATTTGGAAAAACTAATGGATACCTCGTTCGGTCAAGCAGCATTGCAAGACAAAGAGTTATATGATACCATTGTTTTACATCGTGAAAAAGTGACACCCGAACGCGGAGTCGACTATACAAACCACCAGCCAGAAAAAATAAACCTCATTCCCCCAGCCGAAGTAATTGGAGAATGGGAAAAAGATTACAAAACCATGCAGGAAAGTATGTTTTACAAATCCTCTCTACCATTTGATGAATTAATGGATCGGATTAGGGAACTAAACGCGCGAATAAATTCTATATCCAGCAAAAACCAGTAGCAAATGTTACCCTTACAGCAAGCCTACGAAGTTCGATACTCCATCAGTGAATACCTCAAAGCTACTTTTCAGTTTAAAGATCGGCATACCCAAAAAGCATTTTCTCATTTTCTGAATCATCCAGACACTGGCATTTTTAAAGGACCTTATATTTCCTTGAAACTACCTTTTGCGAAGACGGCCATCGATGAGCACATTCCATTGGAAATCAAACCCTCTTTTAAACCCTATGACCACCAGTACCTGGCCTTTCAGCGTCTTTATACATCCAGGGACCATCGACCAATATCTACGCTGATCACCACCGGAACCTCTTCCGGAAAGACCGAATGCTTTTTATTTCCTATCCTGGACTATTGCTACCAGCAACTGCACCGACCAGGTATCAAAGTGATCATACTCTACCCGATGAATGCCCTGGCTACGGACCAAGCCAAACGAATGGCCGAAGCCATCTGGTCAGATGACCGGTTGAAGGGTAAAATTACTGCTGGGTTATTCATCGGTGAAGGCAGGACAAGGCAGCAATATCCCAAGGATATGACCGAGGATCACATCATCGAGAACCGTAATAGCATTGTCGATAGTCCCCCTGATATCCTGCTTACCAACTTCAAGATGCTGGATTATGCCCTCATGCGCAATCGGTATCACAATCTCTGGCATTACAATCTGGAGGATCCATCTTTATTGCAATACCTGGTCCTGGATGAACTACATACCTACGATGGAGCCCAGGGTACCGATGTAGCTAATCTAATCCGCCGTTTAAAATTAAAATTGAATCTATCTCCAGGTCAATTATGCGCGGTCGGAACCTCCGCCACCATTGGATCGGGATCGAATTCCGCCCAGCTTTTACGGGAATATGCGGAAAAGGTATTTGGAGAAGAGTTCGATGAGGCTGCTGTGATCACCGAACATCGGATGTCCCTGGACGAATTTTTTTCAGATGATGAAACCAGTCTGGATGCCTTTTTACCGCGGAATTTAGGGTTGCAGGAAAGCCGGCTGCGGGAAAATGAAAGTTATGATGCGTATATCCTGCGCCAGCGTCGGTTGTGGCAATTGCCTGACCGGTTGGATCAATTCCAATTGGGTGCAGAGCTGCGCAAGCTTAAATTGGTCCGTGATCTGGTCCGCATTACCAGCGAAAAAATCATTGCACTGGACCAATTGATACGTGAGCTTGCGGATGCGAATCCGGACTTCCGCAAATTGGCAGAATGGGATGTATCAAATCAAATGAAGCCCCGGGAGGAAGTAATCAACTCCATCTTGGCCCTGATAAGTGAAGCTAAAGTATTTGAAGGGAAAGCCTTTCCCTTATTTTATTTGCAGGTACAGCTATGGATACGTGAATTAAGTGGCGTATTGCGCAATGTGGGACCAGATCCAAAATTCATCTGGAAAGATCATGTCACTTCTGTCCATGACGCCAAGGCACTACCTACCTACTTTTGCCGCGAATGCGGTTCCAGTGGCTGGCTGGGAGTAAAGGATGACAACAAGAATCATTTTTATACCGATTCCAATCAGGTCTATGAATATTTCTTCAATAACCACAAAAACCTCTATTTCATCAACACCCCCGATCATACTCCTGTTGAGGAATACCAACCAAGCAATGTCATTGAAGGTTATCTTGATACTACTAACCTGCATATCCAGCACGAGGATGGTGAGGGCTTACTGAAAATTTATGCAGTTCGCAAATTGCAAAATAACTATGCCCGTCACTTCTGTCCTGAATGTAATTCAGAGAATACCATCGGAATCATTGGTACACGCGTAGCAACGCTATCCTCCATCACAGTCAGTCAGATTTTGGCATCGGATCTCGATCCCCGATCTGAACATTACCGGAAAGTGCTTGCTTTTACCAATAGTGTCCAGGATGCTGCGCATCAGGCTGGATTTGTCGAGGCGCGTAACTTTCGATTTACTTTCAGGTCGTCATTGCAAAAGGTGATCAATACACTGGACAAACCGGTAAACCTGGTTGAGCTGCAGGATGCCTTTATTAAATATTGGAAATCCCAAGCAGATGATTCCGGTCAAAATCAGGAAGAAGCATACTATTATCATTTTTTCCCATCTGATTATAAAGGCAAGATCGATCTGGGGAAAGACTACCGGCAAAGACAACATTTTACTCCAGCCTTTAAGCGAGAATTTGATGAGCGGATGCGATGGGAGGTGGTTTCAGAATTTGGATTCAATGCAACCATCGGTCGAACTTTAGAAAAATCGGCGACCTCCGGAGTCCGGTTCGATACCCATCAATTAAAAAAGATTTATCCGCTCATCAAGGACTGGCTGGATGAAAATAATTTAATGATGATTTCCGAGGAGAAATTTCTCCCGTTTCTGAATGGATTACTACACCGGATCCGCATCAGGGGTGGCATTGATCATCCTTATTTGTCCAAATTCAGAAATAAGGAGCTACGGCTTTGGGATCTCAATTGGATGCGTGACAACAGCCACTTTTTAAATAGGTTATTTGATGAACGAAGTTCACGTTTACCAAAACTGGTCACCTCTGAGTACCACCAAAGAGGTCTTCTAGATTCAACCTATGCCTCTGGAAATAATTGGTACCATAAGTATTTTTCCAAATCTTTCCCATTAGCCAGCAATTATTACACTGTAATTAATGAGTTTTATGTAACCCTTTTCAAGATCCTCTTGCAAGAAGGATTCGTAAATGCTTCTCTGCAACCTGGGCCATTAAATTATGCCATCGAGCCAGCAGCAATTTGGGTTGACAACAAAGTGGATACCTATTCCTGCAATGTTTGCGGATCCATGCTATATGCAGCGGATAACGACAATTTAATAGAAGGCAGTTGTTGTTTGGATTATGCCTGTAAGAATGGGACGTATGTTAAACAAACCAGGGGTAATTTGAATTATTATCATTTGGTCTACAATCGATCACGGACACCCCGCATCTATGCAGCAGAACATACCGGTTTATTGGAGCGTAATGACCGGGAAAAGAAAGAATTGGATTTCAAAGAACGTCCGCATTTCAATTCATTAAATACGCTGGTGGCAACATCTACCCTGGAGATGGGTATCAATATTGGTACCCTGGATACTGCCATCAATAATTCTGTACCCCCCTTAACGGCCAATTTTCTGCAACGGGTCGGTCGTGCAGGAAGAGATTCAGGTACAGCCTTAATCACTAATTTCGCGCAGTCGAAACCGCATGACTTATTTTATTTTGAGGAACCTCTGGATATGATGGAAGGAGACATCCAAACTCCTGGTTGTTTCCTCGAAGCCAAAGACATATTATTCCGACATTTCCTGGCATTTTGTTTGGATTCCTGGTCCTCAGAAGATCCTCGAGAACATTTTATTCCCGGCCGGATGTTTACTTTGCAATTGTTTAACGCCGATCTGCAAGATTCAGGATTTTTAGCTAACCGGATCATAACATATATTAAGGCCAATGAACATAAACTGGTCGAGCGATTCAGCTCGATCTATTCCCGGGAGCTGGGTAATACCCAATTATTTCATCAGTTGAGATCCTATCTAGCAGATGAAGGATTTTACATGCAGATTCAGAAGGTATTCAAAAAACTGCAAGAGGAATATCGCTATATACATTTGAAAAGACAGGAAATTGATCAATACATTAAAGACCACCGGTTAGCAGCAAGTGACCAGGAGCGTAAAGAACTGGAAAGTGAACAAAAAGCATTGTGGGGATTAAAAAGGTATATAGATAAACGATCCATACTCGAACATCTGACCAATGTGGGATTATTGCCCAACTATGCATTTCCTGAAACGGGTGTAACCTTGCACGGGCGTGTTAAGACTTCACCGGCAAAAGCCAGCGATGGCACACCTTCCGATAAATTATTCGAAATCGTAAGGTCTTCCAGTATGGCTATTCGCGAGTTCGCACCGGGTAATTATTTTTATTCACAAGGTTTCAAGTTTTCTATATCCGGGCTGGACACTTTTGATTGGAATGATCCAGGCACATCGATCCGGATGCGTTTTTGTTCTCATTGCGATCACATTGAAAATGAATTATTGGCTAATCCTCATGGACCTTCCCAGAATTCGAAATGTCCCAAGTGTGGTGATCAATCCTGGTCCTCCCTCAATAATCAACATGTGTTTGCCCGGATGCAAGGGGTGAAGTCCGTTAATAAAAGCGATGATGCTACTTTAACAGATAGTAAAGATCAACGTGATAACAATTATTATCGGATATCGCGACATTTCAAATTCGATGGTGATTCTTCTCAGGGTGCCTGGGGTATGCGAACCATACCTTTTGGAATTGAGTACTTTAAAAATGTCACTTATTTTCTTATTAATTTAGGGATATCCTCTTCTGTAGATGCCAATAATATTGCTATTAATGGCCAGGATGGCGTACCGCATCATGGTTTCATCACATGCAAGCATTGCGGCAGGAGTACTTCAACACCGCATTTAGACCGAAAGGATAAATTTTTCAACTTTCATTATGGTTATTGCCGCTATAAAGATGTTCAATACGAAGGGGTAGCGAATCAAATTTTTGAAGAAGTCTTCCTTTTTAAAGAGACAAAAACAGAAGCCCTTAAAATATTATTACCAGTACAAGAATTGGACGGTGATACTCAGATCAGCATGTTTAGAGCGGGTCTGGAACTGGGTTTAAAAAAGTATTACAAAGGAAATCCACAACATTTATCACTGGTCGAATATACCGAATTCAATAAGCAGAATAGTCGGTTTGATCGCTATTTGGTTATTTATGATAATATT
>JAGQWZ010000543.1 GCA_020436835.1 Saprospiraceae bacterium
TCTGCCCCGGCCAAACGTTAGTTCTTCGTATATCTTTGCCAAGGACGACAAATATTTTCTCTATCCTAATAATTACAGTTACTACAATAGTTATTTCCGCAACACCTTCCAGCACGGAGGGATTTCGATGGAAGAAATGATTTGTCCAATTGTCTCTTTAACCGGCAGATAAAATTAACCGGAATCAGCCGGACTTTAGCTGGCTCGTATTAAAATTTCCAATTTTAAATAGAAATAAACAGTCTATTAATTTATTCTTCCTTTAACAGGGAAGCCATCACTGGATCGGCTTTCACAAAATCTTCAAATTTCTGGCGGCTCTGTAAAAAAGTGATTTTTCTTCCGAAAATTCCTTTGGCTTTCAGCCGGACATATCCAAGATGAACAATGAAAAGATTTGTTTCTGAAATCCAGTCGATATCTTCGATCAGATATCGTACTGTTTTAAAATAATTGGTCACATAGAGGTATTCGCGGTCAAACTCCACTCTCTTCAATTGCATCAGTGTAAAATAGAGTATAAGACCTCCGGTGAGGTAAAACCCTGTGACTCCGGCTTTAAAAATCCAATTGCCCAATAGAGGATCCCGGTCATCGCCGCTAATCAGGATCGCGACCAAGAAGGCGCCGAAAAATACCAGCCAGAAGGTTGGCACAAAGATTTTAAGGAATAACGATGCTGAAGAAGAAATACGTCGCATCTATTCTGCCATTTCTTTTTCCTGAGCTTTAACGACCCGGTCGGAAATGACAATACTCACCTCATAAAGAATGAAAATTGGTATGCCGATCAGAAATTGGGTAAGCACATCAGGAGGAGTTATAATACCGGATACCACCAGGATGATGACGATCGCCATTCTTCGGTATTGCCGCATAAACTGAGGACTCATCAGACCTATCTTTGAAAGGAAGTAAACCACTATAGGCATCTCGAAGACGATCCCCGCAGGCAAAGTGTAGAAGGTTATACTATTCACGTATGATGTCAGGGTTGGTGTGGATACAATAATATCGGTCGCAATTTGCCAGCCGGTCAGAAAGATCAGGGCAAAAGGAGTAATGATATAGTAGCCAAACGAGATTCCCAGTAGGAATAGCCCGGAACAGATCCAAACCATGCCACGGGCAGCCCGTCTTTCTTTGGGATAAAGCCCTGGCTTAATGAAGCTCCAGATCTCCCAGAAAATATAGGGGAAGGCGACCACTATTCCCAAAATGATGGATACCTTCAAATGGGTTATGAACTTCTCTTCAACCGTAACGGTCTGTACGCTGAAAGTGGGCCCGTCACACATGCGCTCCGCTAATGGACAAAACCACCGGTAAGTAGGAAAATCCGCGTATTTCGGACCGAATAAAACCCGGTCAAAAATAAACTCATTGCTCAAAAACATGACAATCGCGAATAGGGCTATGGCTGCCAACGAACGGATGATGTGCCATCTCAGAACTTCCAGATGTTCGAGAAAAGTCATCTCCGCCTGCTCTCCGTGTTTGACTACTTCCACCTTTTTTGTTGCCATGGCACAAATGTATATAAAGTTTGGGTACAGAGTCCCAATGCTTTTCAGCTACCAAACGAAATATTCGCCTAAAATCGCATCTGTTACGACGATGAGGAAATCGCATAAGTCAGGCTATTCAAGTTATTATCTCTATTTTTGGGGCTTGAATAAAATAGCTACGTGTCCGAACTTCTGTTAAGTTTCTTGGTCCTGGGGGGAAGCCTTTTTATTCTCGTGAAGGGATCAGATTGGTTTGTGGATTCTGCCGAGCGACTTGGTCTTGCACTCGGAGTTTCGCCCTTCATTATCGGGGTTACCATTGTTGCCTTTGGCACTTCCCTGCCTGAATTGGCCTCTTCCATATCTTCGGTATTAAACCATCAATCGGAAATTGTGTCCGGGGTGGTGATCGGGTCGAATATCACCAACATCTTACTGGTTCTGGGTTTGGTTTCGACGGTCGGAAGAGTGGTCAACATGGACTATGATATTATGGATATTGATATGCCCATGCTGATAGGTTCCGCATTCCTACTGTGGTTTGCCATGAGCGATCAAATGATCAGCACCTTTGAAGCGATCATATTCCTTGTTGGTCTGACGATCTTTCTGGTCAATTCCCTGTCCGGAAATGAAAAAAATGACCTGGTTAGACCAAAAGCCAATTGGCAGGATATTTTTCTCTTGATTTTGGGAGGAGTATTTGTAAAATACGGTGCCGATTTTACGGTGAATGCCATTGGGCAATTAGCCGAGGGATTTGCCATGGAAACCTCCGTCCTGGCTCAGACCCTTGTCGCCCTGGGCACATCTCTTCCCGAAGTAGCGGTCAGTATTACCGCAGCCCTTAAAGGAAAACCAGGAATTGCCGTGGGAAATGTGCTCGGCTCAAATATCTTCAACACGTATGCGGTTATGAGCATCCCATCTTTCTTCGGAACGTTAAAAATTAATGACGATACCACCTCCTTTTACCTACCCTTCATGGTTGCCTGTACGATACTCTTTGCGGCGATTTCCATTGGGGGAAGGATCACCAAATGGGAAGGATACATGTTGCTAATATTCTATGTGTACTTTTTCAACCATAGTTTTGGCATCTTCTGATGATTTTATGGGTTTATACCCAGGGGGCAAAAAACAATTAGATTCAAGGTATCGTTAAATTGAGCAAGCTGCTATAATTATGATGGACAAAATATTTGGAAAATTGCAAGGGCAAAAAGACGAAATGAAACTTCGTCTGGCCAAGGAAACACTGGAAGCCGAGGTGGAAGGAGGTGCGATCAAAGTACAGGTAAATGGAAATCGTGAAATCCTGGATATTGCGATTGATCCGGAAAAAATCGATCTGACGGACCGGGAACAATTGGAAGACCTGTTGGTAATCGCTGTCAATCAGGCCCTGGAACTAGCCACGGAACTGGAAGCCTCTGAGGCTCAGAAAATGATTAACGATATGATCCCTCCCGGTTTAGGTGGTTTGTTTGGCATGAAGGATGCATAATTTGAATGATGAAGTATTATTACCTATTTGCTCTGTTATTATTCACTTTCAACCTTTGGGCACAGCCACAGCTGGGTCTGGTGGCCTACTATTCTTTCGAAAACTGTGATGCCAAGGATGTCAGTCTGAATAACTCCGATGGTATTGTCTATGGTGAGCCGGTATGTGAATGTGGAGTATTGGGCAATGGACTTTATTTTGATGGAGTGGATGACTACGCCGCTATCACCGGAAATGTAGAGAGCTTTTTCCGCGCTTCGCGATTTACGCTCAGCCTCTATTTTCGGGTAGATGAACCTTCCGGCACTCATGATATACTTTCGAAGCGATCTGACTGTGATAATGACCACTCCTTTTCCGTGCGGTATATGCCTGCCAGTCATACCCTGATCGTAGATCTGGCTGAGTCAGACACATTCAAAACCACATTCACAGAAAACATTGACCCTACCTTATGCTGGATTCATCTGGTAGTGGTGAAAGACAGGTTTTCTCATAAGATCTATATCAATGGAAATCTGATTGCCAGTCAGGATGTTCCGGATTTTATGGATTTGACCACCAGCACACCCCTGCACATTGCCAACAGTCCCTGTATTGGTAGTACTGACCGTCGATTTAAAGGCTATATCGACGAAATGCGGGTATACAACCGGATCCTGGACGGCAATGAGATTAAAGATCTATATCTATCGCCGGATCGTATTGTCAGCCGGGATACGACCATCTACACCGGTGGCACCGCAACACTCAATGCCGGCACCAGTTGCGCTTCTTCAATCTCCTGGTCACCGGCATCGCTGGTAAGTGATCCCAATCTGGCAAAAACCAAAGGTCAGCCAGCGGTCACTCAAACGTTCACGGCTAGTTATCAATATACTGGTTGTACCGCATCGGATACGGTGCAGGTAATCGTCGTAGATCCTAGTGAGATCGAGTGTGGCGAGGTACCAATGCCCAATGCGTTTACTCCGAACAGTGATGGAAGAAATGACCGGTTTTTTATCAGTAATCCATTCGCTTTGGAACAATTAGAAGCATTCGAGATTTTTGACCGGTTAGGCAACCGTGTATTTGCTACCACCGAAATCAGTGGGAGTTGGGATGGCACTTATAATGGCCAGCAACTTAATCCGGGAATCTACCTCTACAAGCTTAAATATACCTGCCAGGGAAAAGACCAGGTAAAAACGGGTAGCGTAATGCTGCTCCGTTGATCTTTATTAAATTTAGTGCTATGAAGTGGATTTTATATGTTGTCATTATTTTTGCCGCTTGCAATGGCAAATCCGACACTACAGATACCGGTGATTTGCCCCGACCCGATATTAAGCCGGTACTTAAGGTCGAATCTGCTCCTTCCGCTACCCAAACCTCTCAGCCGGAAGCCGGGTCCGCACCTGAAATCAGATTTGAGAAAACCCGTTATAGCTTTGGGGAGATATACCACGCCGACAAGGTCCACCATGAGTTCCACTTCACAAACACCGGTGATTCGAATCTGGAGATCAAAGCCGTAAAAGCATCTTGCGGCTGTACCACACCGACCTTTTCGACCTTACCTGTACCCCCCGGAGAAAAAGGCACTATCGGTGTTACCTACAATAGTGTCGGTAAGCAGGGCACGCAAAAAGCGACAATCCGGGTCAGTACGAATGATCCCGTGCAACCCGAAATCAGACTTTATTTAAGTGGTAGAGTGCTGGTCAAGCCACTGGATGAAAAGAACTAGTCTAATGCGGTACCTCAACACTCAAATTGAAAACTTTCCTGACTAATCTTTTTTAGTAGATCGTGTGACCAATTCCGATTTTGAGTATCTCTATGAAGTCTTCGATGGATTGAACACTCATCCAACAAGGCATATGTGTAACTTGAAAAACCCCGGGTTCCGGATTTTAATTAATAGATATTGATTCCCACTATCATAATATTGAGATAGTTAAAGATTTGGTTTTTTGGGGTTTTACGGTGCGGCGATTTGAACTTCAAGGGTCGCACCTTTTCTTTTTCTCTCATCTGGATTGATGAATATACTCTTTAAGGATCTGAATCCGGTCACGCGCAAAGTCTCCATACGTAGCCTGGGTGCCACTGAGTTGTAAGTATCTTTGGTACTGAGCAACAGCCACTTGTTTATCCTTGTAGTAGTTTTCTGCTGCCTGCGCTTTGTAAAAAATGTAGTCAGGATTGCCACTATAATGAAAGGCTTCATCGAAATGAATAACGACATCCCTTAACTTTCCATGTTCCTCATTGAGTTTGGCAAGGGCAAGGTGATACTGTTCCAGGTTTGTAGAAAGTCCGGCCTCTACCGCCAATTCATAAAACTCGATAGCTCGAGACCAATCTTCTTTGAGGGCATATGCCTTCGCCAGGTAGGAGTAAGTGTACTCAGACTGCTCCTGGTAGAGCAAATTGGAAAGAACAAAGATCGCCTGATCCAGCGAATCGACCTGGAGATAGGCATAACCCAACATCTTTTGGTAAAATGGGCTTAAATCTATCTGTCCCTTTGTTCTCTTAAAAAAAGTAACTGCCTCACTGTACTGCTTCAGACTATATGAACAGCGGGCTTTGGTAAGGATAACCTGAAGGTTCGATGTATCCAACCGATAGGCCAACGTAGCAAAGGAATCAGCTAGCTCATATTCCTTTTGATCAAACCAGATAGAGGATAGGTGTAAAAGAGCACTCATATCACGGGGATTGAGCCGGTGGACTTTCTGGTACGTTGCATGCGCATCCCGGACCAGATTTGCTCTTTCATATACTGCAGCCAGAGATTTCAGATAGTAGGTGTTTGACGAATCAAGGTCGACGATATGGCGAAAATGCAACACCGCTTTTGGCAGATTGGATTCCTGAGTATAAATCGTGCCCAGGTAGAGATGACTCTGTAAATGCATAGAATCTGATTCCAGGATTTTCTCATATATCACTTTAGCATCTTTCCATTCTCCCAGTTGGTATAGACAAAATGCGGACTTTTCCAGGACTCTATCCGACCGCGGCAGGTCTTCCATCAGTTTGAGTGCAAGGGCAAAGTCCTGATCAGACAGGGCATTCTGAACCGGCAGCCAGCTGTGGTCCTGAGCGTAGATATCCATGGTGAAAAACAGCAGGAACAAGAAAGTGAGGTAATTCTGCATACTGCAACTTGTGGAGACTATCCGTAAGATGCATGATCCGCCAGGTTTGGTGCAAACGAAACCGATGCCGAAACCTAGGGCAACACGCTGAGATGCTACTAGGGAACCAAGGTTACATCTCCCCGGTAGGTTAAAATACGGCCATCGATAAATTCAACTTCTACCAGATAGACATAGACCCCGGGATGTACGATGCTGCCTGAGATCCGGCCATCCCAACCGGATGAACCTTCCGGGGAGGGGCCCTCCTCCGTATTATTTTCGAAGATCAGATTGCCCCACCGGTCAAAGACATGCACTCCCAAAATTCCCTTCACTCCCGGGCCGGTGTAAATCTGCCATTTCTCATTGAGCCCATCACCGTTGGGGGTGAAGGCATTGGGAATATAGACCAGGCGGGCCTTATCCACATTAATCCGTATCTGATCCTGTCCCTGGCATCCGTTGATGTCGATCACGGTCAATCGAAATTCCTGATCTTCGAGTGGGAACACAAACGGATCATCACAATTGTTACAGGAAAGTAGGTCTTCCGGAGTCCAGGAATACGTATCAATGGTAGAAGGTCCAATAATCAGCGGATTAAGCTGCGTCGTGTCACCCAGGGCAAGATCCAGGTCCTCCCCCAGATCGACAGTGATTGGCTGAGGCTCATTAATCGTCATTGTGGTATCGATACGGCATCCCTGCTCGTCGAAAACAGAAACAATGTATTCACCGGCATAGGTCAGGTACGGAGTACCCAGTGGTTGCGGAGCACCATTGTCAACCGAAAAGGTATAGCTGCTGCCGGTTCCACCATTGGCATCAGTGACTACAACCGATGTCTGATATCCATTGCAAATCGGATCCTCCGGAACAGGTACCGTGGCAAAGAGCTGCGGTGGTTCAGTGATGGTTACATCGATATCATCCATACATCCCCGGCTGTCGGTCAGTTCTATATTATAATCTCCTGCCATCAGATCGGTGGCAGACAGTGTATTGGAAGCTCCTCCTGCAGACCAAACGATAGTAGGAGCTGCATCCTGATTGCCTCCTTCCCATATCAGCCCAATCTGACCATTGTCTTCACCAAAACAGCGGATATCGCGGGTAAACGAAGAGTCGACACTTAGTGTAAGGACTTCGGGTTCGGTAATATTGATCATCAACGGCACCCGGCAGGATGAATCCGAAGACTCAGTCACGGTGATCATATACTGCCCCGGAGATAATAACGTCTGACTGCTCATCGTGGCATTGTTCACGGAAAAATTATTAACCGACCAGTCAAAATCAAAGAGCCCTCCCCTGCCGGTCGCTGAAACGGTGATCACTCCATCCTGGGCCCCATTACAACTCACCTGGGTAGTATCTACTATCACATCTATCTTCTCGGGAAACTGGGCGGTCACTACACTATCATAGACGATACATCCGGTGACCCGGTCTATCACGGTAAATGGATAGTCACCGCTTTCCGTTACGTTGATGAAATTCACCGACGTCATCGTATCATCCAGTGTATGCCAGATAAAATCATTGCCCATGCGGCCGGTGTAGGCCAGTTCCAGGTTGTATATCAAACCGGTATCGGGCTCATTACATAAGGAGGTGACATTAAATTGCATCGGGCGAACCACCCTGACTGCCACCCGTGGATCAACAAGGTCAATGGAATCAACCGTGGTACAGGTATTTCCATCCATCGTTTCTGTCACTGAGACGTAGTATTTACCCTCCTTGAGATTAGATATCGTGGGTGATGTTTCACCATTGGACCAATTGATCGTATTGCCGGTCAGATCTCCAAAGGCAGAGAGTTGGGCCACACTATCACCGGCACAGATGTTTTCCTGATCCAGAACAATGCTCACGGTAGGACCCGGCATTAATTCAAAAACAGTACTATCATTACAACCATTAAAATCTTCCAGATATACTCCATAGGTACCTGCGGGCAGATCTCTGATTTGGGAACTACGATCATTGATGAGAATGTTTCCGTTGCCTATGTCATACCAGCGGTAACGGTACGATGCACCTGAGGGAAAAGGGGTTCCACCGATCACGAGATCGGCAAAACCAAGGTCGATGCGGCCGTTGAGCCCGTCCGGACAATCCGGTTGCGTGACAAACTGGGATAGAGCTTGCTGATCCACGTTGAGGGGCCTCGACTCGATAATGGTAAAACTCTCAGTCGCCTCGCAACCCTGTGCGTCCACTACATTCAAAGTATAAGTACTCCCTGGCAGATCGGTCACGAAAGTATGATTCATAGCTCCTTCGATAGTAACCGTGCCACTATCCTGAGTCACCTGATCCCAAAAAAATTGAAAAGCGGACTGATTCCGGTCAGCCGATACATTGATATCCAGCCGGCCATCCCGGTCCCCACCACAACTGGTGGCCAGACGGCTATTGGCTGTGTCCAGTTCAATTGATATCGTTTTGAGGGGAAGCAGCGGAATAGTCTGTTCTATTTCACAGGCTCCGCTGGTAAGCGTGACGGAATAGGTATCAGGCATCAGGTTAGTGATAACCAGCGGCGACGGCGCCGTCATAGTACGCCCCAAAGATCCATCTGAGTTACTCCAGGTCCATTCGTAGTTCTCACTACCAGCCCCGGCCACAGTCAATGTAATCTCACCGGTTTGACCGGAACAAACAGGTGCAATGACAGAAGTAGACATATTGAGACCTCCCTCAACCAACTCAATATCCAGCGTGTCTCTACAGCCATTGGCATCGCTTATCACCAGATTATAGGTGCCCTCAGTAAGGTCATCCAATCGAGAAATTCCATATTTGGTAAATCCGGGTCCGGTCCAGACTTGATTGTAGGGACCGAGGCCTCCGGTGATATCAAGTATTTCAATTGCACCATCATCGGCACCCATACAACTTGGATCTGTAATCAGCGTGTCAACTTGAATAGAGTTCAAATTCAAATCAATTGTACGGGTCACTGGTATTCCATTCGCATCAGTAATGACGACGTCGTATACATCAGGAGGTACATTTGAAAAAGTTGTGATCCCACCAAACAAAGAACCAGCATCATAGACAGCCATAGTACTGCTGATTAGGATATCGTAGTTGTATGGATCTGAGCCTCCAAAAACCTGGAGCGATAAATCTACATTACCGGAAGGGTTAGCACATGCGCTATGGAAAAGGGACAGGGAGGAGGGATTCGTGATTACGATAGTGCCCGGTTTCAATATAATGGCAAGATCAGCAGCGTCATCTGTTATGCTAATTTCGGTCGGATCATTGATAAAACTAATATCCGTTCTTGTACCAGGTTGTCCAATAGCAGTGAAACATACTTCAAAAAGAACCGTACTATCCGGCAGAGCAATGGTATTTAAGTTCTGTTCGAAAAAAAGTACCGGAAGAACTCCTTCAGCCCCTCTGGAATCATCAAATCCAATATCACTACCAAAGATCGGATTAACATTATCCACTTGAATGAATTCAATGACGGAAGGGTTCCAACCTATGGTCATTGCTATTGATAACACATTATTAAAGTCAGCAACAGTCACCGGTATACAGAAATTATCTCCCGACATTACCGTTGAATCCTTCAAACAAAGTTTAATTGGATCTACACTGGGTACATGGACTACAAATTCTCTGGAACAACCTTTGGGATCGATTACACTAAGTATATATGTCCCCGCTTCCGGTACAGAAAATGTAGTAGTTCCACCATGACTAATCGCTGCATCTACAGTACCTAAAACGGTGGGGTCATCAATCTTTGTCAGAGTCACCGAATAATTGGTATTGTTGTCAAATTCGGGATATCCCCCAGTGATGCTGAACATTCCGGAAAGGCTATTATTGTCTGGAGTACTAAAATTGACAAGTTCTAATTGATTAAGATATATGACTGAAAAAGCCTCAGAAGTGTTAATATTGAAGCAACTACCGTCATCAAATGAGGGTGGTGTAGCTTCAAAATTGGTGATGGTAATTGGAGCAAAATACATGCGTCCTGCCGAGCCACCGAAAAATCTATTTTGAACATAGCCACTATTGCTAAATATGATATCTCCTTTCGCATTTCCCCGGGCTACCCACAATACACCATTTTCTGGCATGGGGTCCTCTATCAAACAAGCTTCTGCACCAAGGGCAGCGACGTCGGGACCTGAAACAGTCGGGGTACATTGATAGAATGCATAGCCCACTCCGGCACTGGTGGCAAGATTTGGGTCATCGGTCAAATCCGCGTCTCCGGCGTGATTGATAGAAATTTGATCGCCAAAGCATAAGATAATGGGATCACTATTAATATCATTGCTCTGGACACCCAGAGGAGTTATGTTCAAAATCGTCCCGGCATTCATCCCATTGCCCGCACAGACAGATCTCTCTTTGGCTGCATCAGGTATCAGTAAGGGTTCGGCTATCTGGGCAAAGGTCTGCAAAGACACCATGCACAAGCAAGCTGCAGTCAATACATTCAAGGGTCGGATCATGCAAATAAACCTTTTCTGAGAGGCACAAAGATATAATTCTCCTTATGTGCGCTTCAGTTTTAAAAAAACAATTATATCAACGACTCCCATCGCCCTATATTGCTTAATTTATCCTTCACTATTCACCACTGAGCGGCCTTTAACACTTGGTCCGATCTCATCTTTAAAAGATCGACGACATCCGGTTTATGTTGCCTGACTCAGGATAAAATCTGATCATTTAACATTTCTATCTTTTCCCCAGGGGAAACCACAAAACCAATTTTTTTCACATCAATAACGCTCCATTAAAACAACTGCTGATCAGGGTAGTAAAAAAGAACCCCTCAGGGCATCTCTTATATACCGCTCTGTTAAAATGAAGTCAATATTGATGCCAGATAATTGATTACAAACAAATTACACATGGATCATTCGAATAATGCAAGCATCCGAATCAAGAAATAGTAGAGAATGGTCGTAAAGTAGTCTTAACGCCAAAGGCGCACCTTCTGGTACATTTTTTTTACCTTGCAGCGCAATTTTTTCGGAAGGCTTATGGGATTAGTGAAAGCAAGTATAACCGGGGTAAATGGATATACTCCAGATTATGTCCTGACCAACAAGGAGCTCGAGTCAATGGTTGACACCACTGATGACTGGATCAGCAGCCGCACCGGTATCAAAGAACGCCATATTCTCAAAGAGGAAGGCAAGGCTACTTCTGACATGGCAGTGGAGGCAGTGAACGGACTCTTAAAAAAGACCAATACCCGGCCGGAAGATATTGATCTTACCATATGTGGCACAGTTACACCGGATACGGTTTTTCCGGATACGGCAAACACGATCAACCACAAGATTGGCGCCATAAACGCCTGGGGCTTTGATGTAAACGCCGCCTGTTCAGGTTTCCTGTTTTCATTGAGCACCGGTGCCAGGTTTATCGAATCAGGCCGGTATAAAAAAGTGCTGGTTATCGGCGCCGACATGATGTCTTCCATTGTCAATTATGAGGACCGGACTACTTGTATTCTCTTTGGCGATGGAGCAGGTGCCGTTCTATTAGAACCCTCTACTACCGGATTTGGCCTGGAAGATGAGGAATTAAGGGGTGACGGATCAGGACGGGAATACTTATTGATGAGAGCAGGAGGTTCACTAAATCCTCCCACCGCGGAAACCGTTGCCCGGAAAGAACACTACGTTTTTCAGGACGGCCGTCCGGTTTTCAAAGCCGCCGTTAAGGGGATGGCACAAACAGTCCAACAGGTAATGGATCGAAATCAATTGAGCAGTGATGATATTACCTGGCTGGTACCCCATCAGGCCAATCTTCGGATACTCTCATCCGTCTCGGAAATGTTGGGATTCTCCAAAGATAAGGTGATGATTAACATTCACAAATACGGTAATACTACGGCCGCAACCATTCCTCTTTGTCTCTGGGAATGGGAAAACCAACTTAAGAAAGGAGATAAACTTATACTGACTGCTTTTGGTGGTGGATTTACCTGGGGCGCAACCTATCTTACCTGGGCATACGATCAATGATTCAAGTATTATCCTAAAAATTATATGGCAACAACATCAGATATTAGAAACGGACTATGTATTAATTTCAACGATGACATCTATTCCATCGTCGAATTTCAGCATGTGAAGCCCGGCAAAGGAAATGCATTCGTTCGGACAAAGCTTAAAAGCATCTCCACCGGCAAGAATATAGATTATACCTTTTCTGCCGGGCATAAGATTGATGTAGTACGGGTAGAAAGACGTAACTTTCAATTTCTTTACAAAGATGATCTTGGATATCATTTCATGAATAACGAAACCTTCGAGCAAGTGGCGATCAATCCGGAAATGATCGAAAGTCCGCAGTTTTTGAAGGAAGGTGGAGAAGTAGAGATCCTGTTTCATGCCGAACAAGAGATTCCTTTGACCTTAGATATGCCGCAAAACATTATCTTGACAGTCACCTATACAGAACCTGGCGTGCGAGGAGATACGGCAACAAATACTTTAAAACCGGCCACGGTGGAAACCGGAGCGGAAGTACGAGTGCCTCTTTTTATTAATGAAGGTGACATGATTAGAGTGGATACCAAATCCGGTGCCTATTTAGAACGTGTAAAAGCATAAACTCTATGAATTTGAAAGAAATTACCGAGTTGGTCAAACTGGTGAATAAGAGCAAGTTGATTGAACTCAAAATTAAGGACGGTGACTTTGAGATCACATTGCGCACCGAAAAACACGGACTTTCAAAGTCAGGAGAATCGGCCAGAAGCTACGTTGCTCCACCGGCCCCGGCCCCGGCCCCGGCTCCTCCCGCACCTGCCGGAGCACCTATGATACAGCCGAGTGAGACCATCTCCGAACCAGCTTCCAGTGGATCCGGAGAAGAGGCGAATGCCAATGCAGACTACCTGGAAATACGATCCCCCATGGTAGGCACCTTCTATCGCTCCAGTGCACCCGATAAACCGCCTTACATCAAAGTAGGTGATACCATTCAACAGGGATCCGTCGTCTGCATCATCGAGGCGATGAAACTCTTCAATGAAATAGAATCGGAAATCACCGGTAGAATTGCGAAAGTGATGGTTGAAGATGCCACACCGGTAGAATACGATCAGGTTTTATTTTTAGTAGAAAGATAGTAGCAGATGGCTAGAAAAAAAGCTGTCAACATGTTTAAGAAAATACTGATCGCCAATCGGGGCGAGATTGCTTTGCGGGTCATCAGGACCTGTAAGGAAATGGGTATTCAGACGGTAGCGGTTTATTCAACCGCTGACCGGGAAAGTCTGCATGTTCGCTTTGCCGACGAGGCAGTCTGTATAGGCCCGCCGCCCTCAAGTGAATCTTACCTGAGTATTCCGAAAATCATGGCAGCCGTTGAAATCACTAACGCAGATGCGGTTCATCCCGGATACGGCTTCCTGGCAGAAAATGCTGATTTTGCCGAGGTTTGTACCGAATACGGCATCAAGTTCATTGGGCCAACTCCCAGCATGATCCGCTCAATGGGTGATAAGATCACTGCCAAGGAGACCATGATCAAAGCGAAAGTGCCCGTTGTACCTGGTTCGGAGGGATTAATTACTGATATCGATCATGGAAAGACCGTAGCAGAAAAGATTGGATATCCCGTGATCCTCAAAGCAACGGCAGGTGGTGGCGGCAAAGGAATGCGAATCGTACGTAAACCTGAGACTTTCGGAGACCAGTGGGATGTGGCCCGTAAGGAAGCAGCAGCATCCTTCAGCAATGATGGTATCTACATCGAAAAATTTATCGAAGAACCCCGTCATATCGAATTTCAGATCATCGGCGATCAATATGGGAAAGTAGCGCACCTGGCAGAGAGGGATTGTTCGATCCAGCGCCGACACCAGAAGCTGGTGGAAGAGGCACCGTCTCCCTTTATGACGAAATCGTTGAGAAAGCAGATGGGAGAGGCAGCGATCAAGGCGGGAAAAGCAATTAAATACGAAGGATTGGGGACTGTAGAATTTCTGGTAGACAAACATGGGAAATTCTATTTCATGGAAATGAATACCAGGGTTCAGGTGGAACACCCGGTCACGGAAGAAGTCATCGATCACGATCTTATCAAAGAACAGATTAAAGTTGCCGCAGGATATCCTATATCAGGTGAAAATTACGAGCCTACCCTGCATGCGATCGAATGCCGGATCAATGCGGAGGATCCTTTCAATGGATTCCGACCCTGTCCGGGAATGATCACATCTTTCCATAGTGCCAAGGGCCACGGCGTACGTGTGGATACACATGTATATGCCGGCTATCAGGTTCCACCCTATTATGATTCGATGATTGCCAAGCTGATCTGCAAGGCACAGACCCGCGAAGAATGCATTACCAAAATGCAGCGGGCATTGGATGAATTTATCATAGAAGGTATAAAAACCACGGTACCTTTCCATCAGCAATTAATGCGCGATGAGAGATTTAGAAATGGAAAGTTCGACACGAGTTTCATGGATAATTTCAAACTGGAAAAAGAAGATTAATCCAGCTGATCACAGGCCGTGTAACCACAGCCCAACAAATTTGACAAGCCGACGTTTAAGTAGGCGTATTCTGGTGGAAATAGGGTATCATTTCCTGATACTTCTCTAATTCCCGCCAAACCCCGGAAAATCAAATGTCATCGCAAGAAAGCCAACGCAGTGAGTACCTTCTGGAAATTGTTTAGCAAGCTTAGAAAATATCAGTTTAAAGTAGCTGGCAATATATTCTGTAATATCCTGGTGGCCGTTTTTACGGTGGTCAGTATTCCAACCATCATTCCATTTTTCAAGATTCTATTTCAGCAAGTAGAAATAGCGAGGGAAAAAGTCGCATTCACCATGTCGGCAGACGGGATTGCACAGTGGTCCAAATATCAATACAGCCGGCTGATCCTGGAGGAAGGGCATCAGACTGCCCTACTCTACATTTGTATACTGATCGTACTTATATTTTTCCTTAAAAATCTGTTTCGCTATTTTTCGTTGGCATTTCTGGTTCCGGTTCGCAACGGTATGATCCGTGATTTGCGGATGGACCTTTACCAGAAAATATTAGGCCTTCCCGTGGCGTACTATACCAATGAGCGTAAAGGGGATTTGATAGCACGTTTCTCCACCGATGTCCAGGAAGTGGAAAACAGTATTCTAAATGTGATTGAAGTTTTAGTTAAATCTCCCCTGATTATTATCGGCTGCATCATTTTCATGCTTTATGTCAGTCCTTCACTTACCCTTTTTGTATTCGTCCTGATTTTATTTACCACCTTAATAATTGGTGGCATATCCCGTACACTCAAGAAAAACAGTGCCACTGCACAAAAGAAATTGGGGAGCATTATCTCAACGGTCGATGAAACCATTGGCGGACTAAAAATTATTAAAGGTTTTGGCGCCGAGAAGTTTTTCAGTCGTCATTTTTCCAGTCAGAATACCGCCTTTAAAAACTTGCTGAACCGGATACTTTGGCGGCGGGATTTATCCAGTCCCCTTTCCGAATTTCTGGGAATAGCTACAGTAGCCGTTCTACTCTGGTACGGTTCAAATCAGGTATTTGACAATCAGTTGGATCCCAGTACTTTCTTTGCGTTCATTTTTGCCTTTTTCAGTGTGATCGAACCGGCAAAATCCTTTGCGAAGGCTTACTATGATATCCAAAAAGGGTTAGCGGCTGCAGACCGAATCCAGGAAGTCATGCTGGTACCCAATACCATCGAAGAAGCGGAGAATCCTGCGCAAATCACTCAACTACAACATGGCATCACTTTCGATGAGGTAAGTTTCCGCTATGCGACACACGAACCGGATGTTCTTAAAAGAGTTTCTTTTGAGATTCCGGAAGGCAGAGTGGTCGCACTGGTGGGTGCATCCGGCAGTGGAAAGACCACCATTGTTGATCTCATCAATCGCTTTTACGATGTAACCGAAGGTAGTATCCGGATCGATAGTCATGACCTCCGGGACATCCGGCTCAGTGACCTGAGAAAACTCATCGCAGTGGTATCTCAGGATCCTGTAGTGTTTAATGATAGCATACTGAATAACATCACTTTTGGTAAAGAACCGGTTGATTTGAATGCAGTGGAAAATGCCGCTAAGATTGCTCATGCCCACGAGTTTATCATGGCTACAGAAAACGGGTATCAAACGGTGATTGGTGACCGGGGAGTAAAACTCAGCGGAGGGCAGCGTCAGAGACTGACCCTGGCCCGTGCCGTTCTGAAGGATGCTCCAATTCTCATTCTGGATGAGGCAACTTCCGCCTTAGACAGCGAATCCGAACGTTTGGTGCAGTATGCTCTCAACAAAATGTTTAAGAACCGGACCGTCGTGATCATCGCCCACAGACTATCAACTATTCAGCATGCAGATATTATCTTTGTCCTGAAAGATGGTTTAATTATTGAAAAAGGACAACATGGTGAGCTCATGGCAAAAAATGGAGAATACCGCAAGTTTGTTCAATTGCAAGCGTTCTGATCTATGTTGCGATCCACATATTTGGTGATTTTGTTCTTTAGTCTGGCCTTCCATGAGACCAGTTTAGCTCAATTACCGTTCGTAGTATCGCAAGCCTTTCCTGATCCGGGAGATACGATCTTCTACCAGGTGGATGAACTGCCAAAGAGAATCAGCATCAGTGCTCCCGGTAGGAATCAGTTTTGGAACTTCGGTAGTTTGTTGGGACCTTACCTTCAATATCAGGTTATTCAATCTTCATCTGACCGCAATGACATCATGCACTTTGCCGGAGATCAGGGTTCGAAAAATTCTTTTTCCGAAGAAGCCACCACCCTGATCCTCCGATCGGCTAACAGTCTTAAGGTCGGAAAAACAGAGATCAAAGCCCAATGGACAACCAATGAAGGCCTTCCTATGCCATCTGCCGATATGGACTATCAGGATAACCATGAATTCTCAGCGCTATTTCAGACAGCTTTACCGGCGGATGCCGCACCAACCAACTGGAAACCTTACCTGGCTAATGGGATCGATTCCATAAGGATCAGCATTTTGGTCGATCGAAAAATGGAAGTGGATGCCACTGGCATGCTTTTCCTGATCAATGGGTACCGTCAGGAATCGGAGCGATTCCGGGTAGAAGATAATCTGACCAAAAAAATATGGACCAAAAAAGAAAATGGCGACTGGCAGGATGTGACCTCATTGACAAGAATACCAGATTTGCAGCCTGAACAGAGGATTTCATACCATTTTGTTTCACTCGAGACAGCCGGAAATATTTGTTCTGTACTCCTGGATGAAAACGGTAGTCCGCAGCAGGTTACCTTCGTCATCCCTAAAGAACAATCGGGCTATTATAAGACGGCAGCCAACTCTCAGTGGCTCCTTGCCTATCCCAATCCGGCACTATCATATGTACGATTCAAATTCCTGGATCTATCTCCGGGGGAATACACCCTGAAGTTTTATGACGTTTTCATGCGTGGTCTTTTTGAAAAGAAATACCAGGTCAGTGGAAATGAAACAGTAGAAATAAATATTAGTCATCTTGAGAAAGGACCTTATGTCTACAGCCTTCAGGATAAAACAGGAAAGAAAATCACCACAAAACGATTGATAGTCATCAAACCCTGATTATGCCATATTTACCTGTATGTAAATGGCGATAAAATGAGTAACTGCGGCGCCTAAAACAAAAATATGCCAAATACTATGATACCATTTCCGGTGATCAAAACGGTAGAAATATGCGCCGATAGAATAAAGTGCTCCACCGGCAATCACCAGTACCAGCGTGGCCAGTTGAATCTCATTAAAGATCAGGTACATGGTCACAACTCCAAGCCATCCCATAAATAAATAATAGATCAACGAAATCCAGTCAGGGAGTTGAATTTCCAGCCATTTTATGAGCAGCCCCACTACAACCAACATCCACATTAGTACTAGAAATATCATCCCGGAGTATCCCTCCGTAAATCCCAGCAGATAGGGGGTATTGCTACCGGCTATAAAAAAATAAATCGCACTGTGGTCAATTTTTCGAAGTTGTTTTCTATGATCTTTAAAATAGTGAAAATGATAAACCGCCGAAGCCGAAAATACTCCTAGAAATGTAATGAGATAGATGAATAATCCCCACTGTAATCTGGGAGTCAGATCTTCGGCATTCCACAGATAGTGTCCGAAAAATAAAATAAACAGGACGCCTAATAAATGAGTGAAGAAGTGCATATGCTCTTCATCAATACCAAAAGTAGATTCATGTTTCACAGGCTTTGCTTTCTGTTCACTCATGCGACAAATATACGCTCCATTTATTTACCTTACCATGCTATCTGTAATATCAAGATATGGCTTCACCAGTGCATGCCTTAAATCATCCCGAATTTAAGGACCGGAATATTCGTATACTAATTAAAAGGGATGATCTTATGTATGGGCCATGCCATGGAAATAAATTTCGAAAACTCAAATTTCACCTTGAGGAATTTAAGCAATCCAGGAAAAAAGAACTTCTGACTTTTGGTGGAGCTTTTTCCAATCACCTTTACGCCACCGCTGCCACCGGTTTTCAACTTAATATTCCGACTATAGGAATTGTGAGAGGTGAGATAGATGAAGAAAATCCAACAATAAA
>JAGQWZ010000544.1 GCA_020436835.1 Saprospiraceae bacterium
CCTCCGGTACTGGAAGCATAGAAATCAAAATGACTGGCGGACGCCGTACTACCCAGCACCCCATGAAAATTGGCACTGCTGCCAATAACTCCATAGCTGTTGCCGCTGACTCCACTCACTCCCACCTGGGAGGTACTGTAGCCATAAATAGCGGAAGCTCCTTCACTCGTACCGTAGACACCAAAAGAGTTGGTACTGGTACCATGCACTCCATGATTGTTGGTCCCGTTACCCTCTACTCCGTAGCCAAAATTACTATATCCGAATACCCCGGAAGTGGAAAAACTTTGACCATAGACACCATAATTATTCTGACTTTGCCCCCGGGTACCGATTGCTTCGTAGCTATAGCCGGCCACTCCCGGACCGGAATCACCAAGATTCACTCCATACACTCCAATGCCATCTCCACTTTCTCCAAAGACGCCGATATCCGAATTACTATGTCCTTCAATTGCATTGGCTCCCAGGCTCTCACCGCGGATTGCGGGCATGAGGCCGGAATACCCATAGATGGCATAGTTGGAGAGACTGGAAGCATGCACTCCCCTCCCGGATTGACTGGTGGCCCGGACTGCCGTCTCCGAGTTATTGACAAACTCACCGGAAATCTGGGCGAATAGAGTTCCTGCAAACATGCAAACTAGCCCTAACATTATCTTTTTCATTATTTCTGATTTTTTGAGTTAGTAACCTGGCTATGGCAAAGGGTAAACATCAGAACAGATAAATTTGATGATTATCCGGATTAGAGGCTAATTCCCCTTTTATCCCATTACTGCGATTCCAATTAACGCTGACAGATTTGGTGAATTTCTGATGCATGGATCATCACAGTTTAAGAGCGGTGAAATTCTTACAGGGATCGTATAAATAAAGACCAGCAAAGCACTGACTCAAATCAAAATATCGACACGCCTTATGCCTTGCCGTTAAGTTAAGCGGTGACAATTTGGTAAATGGCTCACTCGCACCCCCTCTAACTCCCCTGGAAGGGGAGAACCAGTCCACCCGCAGTCCAGAATCAACAACGTACTTTCCTTAACTTAACGACATTGACTCCTTATTTATAAATAATCAGATTTTCTTTACTTAGAATGCTTGTCCCTTCTTTTTGCTCC
Organism: Saprospiraceae bacterium; assembly: GCA_020436835.1. Taxonomy (GTDB): domain Bacteria; phylum Bacteroidota; class Bacteroidia; order Chitinophagales; family Saprospiraceae; genus JABDMH01. The sequence goes on from JAGQWZ010000544.1 coordinate 1,122, forward strand.
GAAGTACGGAGAAATGCCGGAATATTCAGATCTTCAATCCAGGCAGTGGTATCTGTCTCCAGGTGCATCAGAAAATCAGCAATTTTCGTTTCTAAAATAAGATGATCATCTACCTGGTCGATGGATATTTCCCGGGCAATATTATTTCTATATTTTCCTATCCAATTTCCTGAATTAAAATCCGAATCTGTAAAAACAACTTCTCTCCAATTGACACTGGAACACTTGGGATCTTCTTTTTCGGTTTGACCGGTCATTTGGGCATCACAAAGCATTTGCACAAGTTTAAGATCTTCTCCGCTACTTATCTCCGGTCCCAAATACGTATCAGCCCGGAATACAACTACCAAATCCCGTGAAGGCAGCACAAAGACACCCTGGGTACCAGATCCGCTGGCATAATATAAGTCTGTCCCATCCTTAAGTTGAGTCCTCCACCATAAATATCCATATCCGGTATTCTCCCAGGGTACCGCATGATCTGTTGTACTCTGAGACACCCAGCCGGATGGCACAATCTGTTGGTCCTTCCATCTACCCTGACGCAGATAAAGTAATCCGAACCGGGCCAGATCACGTGTGCTTAATTTAAACAGGTATGCCGGCACCGGGATATCCGCTTCAAAAAAATACTTAAAGTCCCACTCCGGCCGGTAGTCCTGCATTCCGGTGGGTACTGCAATGCCGTTATTGAAATCAAATGCAATAGAGTGGGATGAAAAATGCTCGTAAATTGTACCCAATACATTAAAATCCCAATTGTTGTAATACCAAAACTTCCCGGGGGCATGGCTGCCTCTCGCCGGCTTCCTTTTTGTCCAAATCTCCGGCTCATAAGCGGCCGGTAAATAGATTCCTGAAGTCGAGGTCAGAAGGTCCTTTATTTGTGCCGTGCACTCCAGGGAATCCAGCATACTAAAGGCATCGAGATTAATATTGCAGACCGTTTCCTCAAGGTTAATTTGATGCTGATCAACCTGAATTCCTATTAAGGCACTGAGTAAACTTTTTCTTATGCTGGCACAACGCATCCGGCGGGCGTTATCACCCCAATTGAGCAACACTTTGCCTTTGTATAAAGCCAGGAATGAATGGGCGTGAAGCGAATCAAAGGCACCCTTTATATCTTTGATTTTTGCGGAATTAAAACCGGCTTCTTCCGGATTATCGAACTGGAGCCATTGACTTTTGTCAGGGAAATAATCCTCCGAAGTATGGAAATAGTTGGTCAGAATTCGGGTGACGAAAAGACAAGAAAAAGGAAGGAGTAATAAATAGAATTTTTGTTTCATCGGAAATATCTTTTTATCCTGATGACGGCATACCGGTTACTTCCGGTTACTATTTATTTAAGATTATTACAGACTTCCGAAAATAAGAAAACGATATCCCGGGATGCAAGAATGAAGTTTGACACTCCTGGACCAATGCTCAGTTAGACAATTTCAAAGGGTATTGGATCAGAAAAATGAGAGGAATCAAAATAGAATGATATCTGTGGAAGTAACCTACGACTATCTGAACCTGAGCTGAATCTTGTCTTCCAATAAAACCCAAATGGTCAGTATAAGTACCGGTACATAATAAAGAGCGTACTGATTAAAGTCAAAAGAAACCCCAACCAAA
>JAGQWZ010000545.1 GCA_020436835.1 Saprospiraceae bacterium
AACGGATCTTCAGTCGGTCCTATTTAGAGTATTCTGGATAGGTTTTTGAACTCCATCAGGAAGCCTCCCCGGAACGATTTTACCCCCTTTTATGTTCCACTAATGATTCGTAAATGTTCCCTGAAGCCGGTAGGTATCACAGACAGTAAGCCATTGTAATCTTTTGAATTTTAAAACGTTAAAGTCTTATAGTTCATTAAATTATTTTGAATGTATTGTAATTTTGTTCATTAAACCAAGGTTAGGGTTTCTTTGCTACGGTTTATTTATAATCTCATGAAACAGGTGTTGAAGCTCATAGCATTGATCTGCCTGGTATCCTCTGCATTGCGCAGTCAGGAAGTACCGGACTTTGTGCTGCACGACTCCGAGGGCAACACCCACCAGCTTTCTGCCTACCTGCAAAATAATCAGTACGTCGTTCTTGAATTTTTCCATTCTTTGGCCACTCAAGCCAATTCCATGGCCTACGATCTGGAACAATTGTATGAGGTCTGGGGAAATGGCGAATTCAAAGTACAGTTCCTGGCAGTTTCACTGCGGGATTTTGACGACAATGCGACCCTGAATAAATTTAAAGTAAAATACCGGGCCTCCTTCCCTCATTGTGGCGTGGACGGAGGAGCACTGACCAACATGACTCCCTGGACTGATGGCATCTACGGGCAGATTCGTTTGTTACCCAGTTTTGTGATCATCAGCCCCGATAGTACCGTGGTCTTTGACATCCGGGATAACAATACCCTTGCACTGCTTGACTCCATCGATCATACCCTGTACCGGCTGGGTGCTCGCAAACCTTTTATTGTGAAAGGACAGGTGACCATGGATGATTCACCCATGCAGGAAGTACAGGTGGAGGCTGACGATGAAATGACTCATAACAACCGGGTTGTATTGACCAACCTGGAAGGCAAATACATCCATGTCTTTGACTCTACCCCGTCCGACCGGTCCATCCTATTCCGACCGATCAAAAATGACCGGCATGACAATGGAGTATCTACCTGGGATATTGTATTCACCATTAAACATATTCTGGGACAGGAGCCATTTACGACGATCGAAGAATTGATCGCCGCCGATATTAACCATGATGAACGGATATCTGCCATCGATGTGGTTGAGATGAGGAAGATGGTTCTGGGCATCGATACCGTATTCAAAAACAACACATCCTGGCGTTTTATCCCAAAAAATTATCAGTACCCGACAGTTGATTCTTTATTCCTGTTGGGCTTTCCGGAAGCCATAACCATTGGAGAAATCCTTGATCAACCTGACAATGCCAGCTTCATCGGGATAAAAGTGGGTGATGTCAATGGTTCTGCCGAAGTCAATTTGTTGGAGTCAAGAAATGAACATCCGTCTGCAGCCCCGCTTTATTATGCATTCCGTGAAAATGATGGTGGACAGCGGATACTTCGCATCACCTTACCTGCAGAATCTTCCCAATGGGTAGGCATGCAATTGGGACTACAACTTCCCGGCCAGCCTTTAAAAATAACAACGAATCTCAGTCATTGGGAAGACGGTTTAAGTTTTTACGATCA
>JAGQWZ010000546.1 GCA_020436835.1 Saprospiraceae bacterium
AATTCGGTTTGGTAAATAGCCCGGCCGGAAAAAGCGCCGAATATTGAGTCCATGGCTGACCATGACTGCAGGTTTTCCATTTCCAGATCGGGAGGTAATGCTGGACCTCCATCGACAAATCGGACGGACCAGCGCCGGTCGAGCACTTCTACAGTTTCACCCTGCTCTACATATGGCCACGGTTCAGCATCAACCTTTGCCTTCGTTACCAATAAAATCAAACCCTGTCCTTTCTGCAATTGGAGATAGGCTTCGGGCTGCCCCTCAGCTTTTCTTATGATTGCGGCTCCGACATCTCCGGTCATGGGATCAAAAATGAGCCCATCGCTTCCTTTGACTCGGAGTCGTATCCAATCCGAAAATTCCCTTTCAGACCAATTGGTAATGAAATAAATCATGCCCTCTTCTAGCTCTCTGCCGATAAACTGTAATCCCCTTTCAGTCATCTCTTCGGCTTCTATTCCGATCTCGTTCAAAGCCTTAGTTGGAACCTCATTCTGCATAAATCGTCCCTGGCCTAACTCACAAGTACCATCCCTGAATACCAGACTATCCTTAATCATCCTCAATTGTTCCTGTCTGCTTTCGAGATCGGCCAGACCAGGAACATCCTTTGGCAATGACTCAAAAACAATTGTCGCTCCTTTACCGGCGAGAGACCTCAACTGCCGAAGGGTGGACAGCGGCATATAAGTACAGGGAGGAATCAGGATCGTTTTATAATGTGTGCCTCCGGTTTCCAATCGACCCCCATTTACCTGCAAATGTTGGATTTGACGATCGGAGATAAAATCAAATGTATACCCGCTTTCCTGAAGATGGGTGGCCGTTTTTTCCAAAGCGGTGGCTTCCAATGTGGGACCGTGTCCGTCAAAATGCTCCAGTAGTTCGCGACCCGGTGTGGCAAAGCGGTCATACATCGGAAAGTAAAGCAAGATATCATTGGCTGGTTTTCCTGATTGTAAAAAAGACTGTACCCGGGCTATATATTGGTTTAAGGCAGGCCAGTCATGCCATAGGGGATTACGGTCATTTTTGTGAATTGCGGCATAAAACAACCGGCCCGGCCATTTTTCATCCGGTGGAGAATAACAGGTACCGTGGTAAAATAAATGATTTACTCCTCCAATTAGATATCGATCGAGATTTTGTTTCACCGATGAAAGGTCAGATAAAAAGTGCTCATCCAGCCAGGTGGCTGCTTCCGCTGAAGTCAGGGAGTGACCGGCTACATGTGCGGCTGACGACGCAAATTTAATTCGAAGTATCTCGGTGCCCTCCGTTTCCGGAATACCGGAAGCTGCATAGAGGTCGAGAATGTTTGCCGGAGATCCGTGCGATTGGTTGCGAATCATCTTTCCTTTCTCTTGAGCCCAATCAGCCCATTTTTCTGTAAAATTTTCCAGAATCAGATCAGAAAAAGTTTCCCTAAAATCTGAGAGCACACGAACTTGACTTTCTTGCGGTCCATCCATGAGCAAGGCGGGTAGATATCTCTGTAAATCGTAACCCCTTCTCCGGGAAAACTCATCGAGGAGATCCGGAGTCCAGTTGGATTGACCTCTTGCATCATCCACCTCATAGCTATCATTAAAAAAAGCACGTAAATGGTTTAGATCAACACCGGCAAAAGCACTGTCAAATCGCAGCAAATAATTGTGGATCGACGACGCGGAAAAATGATCGATGACATTACCCTCTCCTCCTGGAGCGGCTCTTTCCACCATTTTACCATGCCAACCCTGAAATATCGCGTAAAGCGTCCAATGACCGGCAGGAGCAGTCCATTCGAGATTGCCCTCTGCTCCTACGTTTGCACTCAAATCCAGAATTTGGTCATCCGGACCAAAAGCCATGAGCGTCTGTAAGGGTAATGACCGGTTGAACCTCACCTGATCCAGGGCTTTGCCTTGCAGATCCGGGTTAGCCGCCACCGGTTGAACCAGGTCTTCCAGAGTTAAAGGTTCGATCGCAGGAATCGTCTCAGGATTACTCCTCGAACCGGTCACTGGCTGACCTTTCTCCTGGTACATCCCATACAGTTGATAGACCTGATTGGTCACTGCGCGTACAAATCCATTTTCGGGATAGATGACCCGCTCACCCAATTGCTCGCCGGCATCCAGCTCAAATTTTTTATACGCCAAGTACTTACATGCGTCAGCTTCACCCACCCAGGGCCCACCGAAAGGCCATCCGGTGCCGTTGGCCATATCCACTCCCAATCCAAGTCTCTGAGCCTCACTAAGAGTATGTTCCAACATCTCCATCCACTGAGCAGATAGATAGCTTATGAAATGTTCTTCGTCACCAATAACCCCGTAAATAGGCGTAATCTCCACACCTCCAATACCAGCTTTCCGGAGCGCTTCCAGATTGGCAGTCAAGCCTTCTTTGGTGACACTACTCCCCTGCCACCACCAGCGAGTCCAGGGCTTGGTTTGGCTCTCGACCGTTGGCCAATCAACAGTGATGGTTGTTTCCTGACAACTGAATATTAAAAGAAATGGGATTAAAAATAGCAGGGCAGTAATATTAAATCTCATGGTCTTCCATTGCTAGGTCTCAATAAATTCTCTCCCGTAAAAAAGCGGAGGATGTTTTACCCAATAGCAATCCTTTAAGTTAAAGATCCGCAAAATTGGTTAGCACCGGAGGATTAAGATACAAGCTAAACTTTAGATAAAAAAGACCAGCAAAAACAGAATGCGTGGAATGGGGACCAAAGCTTCAATGCGTGACGCTTTGATCATGAAGATGCTTGAAAATCAGAAAAGGGCCCTACAGAAAAACTCAATCTGGTGGAGCTGTCACCAAATTGAGTTTTAAAAGACAAAATAATGCTGGTATTTATTCCGATCTATCTCTCCATAAGAGGATTAAGCGCTGAGACCACATTATTTCCTTCTTCCGCGTGTTTCAGAATTGAAGCACTGCATCACAATCGGTCGTGACCTTGGTAGATATCGTCTTTCCGTTATTTTGATAGTTAGTCTCCTGATGTTTTTTACCGGCATTGACGATGGCAGTAATCCGGTTATCTCCCGGACGAAACTTCACTCTTTTGAAAATAACCGTCTTAAAAGTGTTTGGAGCCAGTACCAGCTTCAATGTTTCCCGGTAGGTTGCCCTAAGAGGATCAATCCGTAATGAAACCGGAACGCCTGCTTTTGTGCTGGCCTGTCCAGCATTAAACAAAGTCACTTTTACTGAATTTAGCGCGTCGCCATAGCAAGGATTGCTGCCATCAACGGTAATTGCCATTACTTTGAAATCAGGCAATAATGCAAGATCAGGAGCATCTTCTTTCCACTGGAAGCCGCTATTTCCCATTAGTAAGACAAGAAACAAGACGGCGGAAAGGATTCGATTTAAATTATTCATCACATTGAATTTTTGAGGTTAAGAATTTCTAATGATTGCCAATATCCTGGCTAACCCAGGATATTGGTCAATATGATTATCACATCTTTTAATCTTGCAGTCCGATATTCTTTTTAGCGTAGTAGGTGGGCATGTTGTAATTCTGTATAACCGTTTGGTATCCATACTTCTGTACCTTTATCTGAACCATACCTTTTGGAATTGAAGAGAACACGTACTTGCCGTTATTACCGGTATATCCGGTGTAGTTCTGGCCATTTTTTGTCACGGTAACCTTGGCTCCCTGTATGGCTGAATAGCTTCCATATTGCCAACTACCTTCTTCATAAACAGTGACTTCTAATTTTGCTCCCTGCACCGGTGTAGAAGATCCTCCGCAATACTGGCTGACCTTGGCCTTGATGATTTTCGTATTATTATTGTAAACGCTTTCCTGGATTTGGTGATCCGGATTAACAAATGCTTTCAAGGTCACCGTACCGGTACTCGCGATTTCAACATTATTAAACCAAACTGATTTTCCATAGTTCGAATTGGGACCTAAACCACCCTGCAAATATCCAACATAGGATTTCGGCGGATAACCGGATTGGCTTACATACAATATTACCGGAATGGTTCCTTTGGCGGGAGCCATACCAGGATTGGTAATAGTGACCCTGATTTTGCTACAGGAGCCCTTCTTTAAACCACCTGGTGTGGAAATCTGAGATACCCGTAAATCAGGTTTGATGGCATATCCTGTCCCGGCATGACCAACACCGGTTGTGAATAAAAAAATAAATAAAGTCAATACGTTGTCAATAATTTTAAAGTTTTCATTTTTGATAATTTTGGAGTTA
>JAGQWZ010000547.1 GCA_020436835.1 Saprospiraceae bacterium
CCTCCAGACTGGTTCCGTTCTCAAAATTGGAATAAATGGGGCAACCATTGATATCGGTAACCCTGATCAGATCAAAATTGGTCAACTGGGAAATGAAGACGGGGATTTCCTGGAGGTTTTCCGCATCGGCCAGTAGCAAGGTATCCAATCCATCCGTATACTCTACTATAAAAGGGCCACCGTTCTCAGGCAATCCTACCAGCAGAGTATCGGCAAAAGGTGAGCAGGAGTTACAGATCTGACAATCAAGCTGCATTCCACTTGCCGCTATAAGTATTTCTGATGGAGGATCCTGATATTGTTCACAGTCATCATATGCGGACCAGTTATCCGGATTTCCGATCCGGGCGATCCATTCCAATTGGGTAGCCATGGAGAAAGGGCCCGAATAAGATGTAAAATTGGTCACGCCATTCGTGGGTGCCATCGAAAAGCAAGGCGTTACATCCGGATGCAGTCCCGAGTTCTGTGAATCATCAATTCCCGCATTCCACTCGCTACGGGAATTAAAACCAAATAAGATCCGGCCTCCCGTATATGCCGCATCCTGCTCGCCGTTGCAACATCCGATGGTCGTTCCATTATCCCACGTTCCCCCCTGCAAGATATAGAGTTGATCTCCACTATCATTGAAATTGAGTGCATTGGTACCGAGCAGCTGAAATTCCCAGTCGGCATCAGGCGTAATAGCCAGATGCCCGGTCTGTGTAGGAGGGAACTCAAAAGTGATGATGGTGCCCGCCGGTATGGCGTCGCCGATTCGAGCTGCCCGGATGAAACCTTCGGTATTTCCCCAAAGTCCCGGATTTATACGCTCCCAGCCATTATCCGTGAAATCGATAACTGAGCCGGTCGTGATCTCTTTGAAGCAGACAAAACTGATCCGGTCTCTGCCCTGGAATTGTCCATCTGAAGTGCAATTGCCCTGGTCACCGCCGACATTAGAGGCCAACCCTAGTACGGCAACATCACCGGGGTATAATATAGCCTGTCCAACAAGCGCGAACTGAAAAAGCGTGTTGACCAGAAGTAAGAGGAATAAGATCCGGTTCATAGATATATAGAGCTTTAGGCTAAATCACTACTTCAACGCCAAAAGTCTCCTTTCTATTCTTACCCATCCTTAAACTCAGAATTAAGTTTAGGTAAATTTTTCGCAGGACAATATTGTCCCCATTACAGCATTTGGCAGTTGAATTAGTTAATAAAGCATTAAAGGAGGGTGGGCTATGCAACGTTTAAGGTATATTTGTAGCCATTAAATATTGTAAACAACAAATTATTGATCCGCACAGAAAACGACCACCAATGAAAAAATTAATTCCTTCTCTTCTGCTGGTTATGATAATGAGCCTCATTTTTGCCTTCCGTCCTTCCGATGCTCCAACAGAAAGTAAGGCCGTCAAATGGTATACCTTTGCAGAGGCACTGGAGTTAAATAAAGAGAACCCCAAAAAGATGTTCATTGATGTGTATACGGACTGGTGTGGATGGTGTAAAAAAATGGATAAATACACTTTTACCGATCCGGCGGTAGCGGCGTATCTTAATGAGCACTACTATCCTGTAAAATTCAATGCCGAACAGAAAGAAAGCATTGAATTTAAAGGCTACACCCTAAAATATCTGGATAATGTTGGCAGCCGGGGCGTTCACGAATTGGCCTATGCCCTGCTCGACGGTCAACTTGGCTATCCGGCCTTTGTTTATCTGGATAATAAGCAGGATCGCATTTCCATTTCTCCGGGTTATAAGGAAGCTGACGCCATGCTTACCGAACTTGAATTTATCGGCGAAGAGCATTACAACAATATGACCTATCAGGAGTTTAAGGATCAGAAGCATCCCTGA
>JAGQWZ010000548.1 GCA_020436835.1 Saprospiraceae bacterium
AAATCTCCAAGATCTCCAATAGCGGCCTTTAAATAAAAGTCTTCCGCCGCTTTATCCTGAATTTCGTCCTGTCTGATTCCGATGTCGAACAAAAAATGCTGGTCATACATTTCCAACGTGGCATTGCGTATAATTAAATCATAAAGTACATGCTGGTTGTACGGAATTTGATTGTAGTCAGCCAACTCGTATTTTTCATAGGATTTATTGGCGATACTTTTGAAAGCGGTGAGCAAAGCAACATAATTTAACTTTCTCAGGTACTGTTTTTCCGGATCATTTACCAGAGCTCCTGTTTCGATAAGAATGGTGTTTGTACCCCATTTTTGAATATTGTCACCAAATGCTCTGGGTTCAAATTCATCCGAATAACGGCCGACCTTACCGGGAATGAATTTCTGTAAGGTCTCATTCATGTGGCAGATCAGCTGCATGGCATCTGTACGTCCGGCACTCCATGATTTTTCTTCATTAAACGCAGGGGCCAGGAAAGAGATACTGGCCATCTGATCGGTTTTTCCGGCTGAAGTATAGCGATTTTGGTCATGAAGATTAAAACCCCATTGTGGCTCAATTTCATCCCGTATGGTTTTTAGAATCTTACTTTCCGGACTGATCAGCCGCAACGCATCCCGGTTGATATCAATGTCGAGCGCATTTCGCCTTTTAAATGCATCCGCACCATCGGGATTTAGCATGGGGATAAAATGGAGCTCAAGCTGCTGAAGGATCTGGTTCCGATCCGGTCCATGGTCATGGATCAAAAAATTAAAAATATCACTCAAAGCCATGGTGGCGGTGGGCTCATTCCCATGCATTTGCGACCAGAGCAAGACTTTGATCTGCCCGGTACCGGCCTGGATATGATATATTTCTTTTCCCTCAATCGAATTACCGGCTACCTCTACTTTGAAGATCTCCTCCGGCAATTTTGTAACGATCTCCTTGATATCCTGATGCTTGAAACGTCTATCCCGGATGCTCGATTCAATATACTGCTCATAATTGACGTCAAAGGGCTCGGACTGACCACACAGCGACACGTTCGAGAGGCTGAAAATCAGCAAGAAGTAAATCAAATTCAATTTCATCATAGCAATCATAGGTAAGGATGGTAGTCAATTTAATTTTGTGTATCCAGTTTCCAAGTCGTTAAGTTAAAGAGTTTATATTGTTAGCAAATTAAATTCTTAGCTGGACGCGGATTAAGGTGAAGTTCTCCACTTGCAGAAGTATATTTACCGCATAACTCACCAAAATCTTCAACCATTAACAAATGGCAGGGAATTCAGTTATTGGGAATGAGAACATAATTTTACACCATGACCGGACTTGCCCGATAGATTGAATAGGACAAATGCCATCGTACAAACGTTTAGTGTTAGTGATCCGGCTTGAAGTATCAGCAGTTTCTACACCATATCCTCTAATATTTTCGTAGTATTTTGCTTTCAAAATAAAAAAGAATCTGAATATCATGGACTCGCTGAATATCAAAAAAAAAGATTACCTATTCCGTAATTCATTACCATATTAACCGGGACCTGATTCTCTTGCAACATCCGATTATTTTTGGGATCTTACTAGTAATTTATCAGAGCAATGCATAAAACAATCTACATAATTTTCGCCGTGATCTGCCCTTTACTGTCCTTTGCACAGCAATCGACTTTGTACGGGGTGGTGACGGATGGTGGCCTGGATGAGCCCTTACCATTTGCCACGGTCTCGATTGAGGACCTGGGAGTAGGGACGACCTCTGAGCTGGATGGTGTCTATCGACTCACCAAGATACCGCCGGGCACCTATGAGGTCACTTTCAGCTATTTGGGATATGCCAACCAGGTAGTCACTTTGACTTTCGCGGAGGGGGAGGAGAAGGAGCAGGATATGACCCTCTTTGAAGGGGGATTGACGATCCAGGAAGTGGTGGTGAAAGGACAGGCAACCGGTCAAAGGGCGGCAATCAATCAGCAGATTAATTCAAATACGATCGTCAATGTAATTTCCCAGGAAAAACTGCAGGAACTTCCGGATCAAAATGCGGCAGAGGCAGTCGGACGTCTGGCCGGGGTATCGGTTTATCGGGATGCCGGTGAAGGGCAACGGATCAGCATCCGGGGTATTTCACCGCGGTTTAATGCCGTTACGATCAACGGGGAACGACTACCCAGTACGGAAGAATCTGACCGTTCGGTTGATCTTAGCATGATCTCTCCCGATATGTTGGCAGGTATTGAGCTTTTCAAAGCGATTACTCCGGACATGGATGGAGATGCGATCGGTGGTGCCGTGAATTTCACCGTGGCGAAAGCGGAAGAAGGTTGGCGCATGCAGGGAAGACTTTTGCCGGGATATAATCAGCTCCGGGACGACTATGGGCAGTTTCGTGGCAGTGCCAGTGTAAGCAATCGCTTTCTTAATAATAAACTGGGAGTTATTGCCACCGCCAATTATCAAAGGGCGAATCGAAGCAACGAATCACGGGTCACTGACTATATATATGAAGGAGTGAATCAGATGGGAGACCCCATTTTAGGCGTAAACAGTCATAACCTTTCTGATAAATTGGAAACCCGGAATCGTTACGGAGGTAGCCTCACGATGGATTTTAATCTTAATAAGAATCACTCATTTCTGCTTAATTCGAGTCTGGGTGTGACGGACCGGGATGAGCTTCGCTACCGGAGACGCTACCGGATTGCGGATAATTACCAGGAATTTGATGTGAGTCAGGTAGAACGTAAAATCACCCTGGTTGCCAATAGCCTTTCCGGACAACATTTCCTGGGTCCGGTGGAATTGGAATGGCGTACTTCCTATGCCGAATCCAAACAAAATACCCCTTTTGACCTTACTGGACGCTTCCGGGAATTGGCGGCCATTGTTAAATCGATTAAAAATGCGCAGGATTTTGATGAATTACAGAGTGCTTTTGGGCATGATTTGGATAATACGATACTCTATGATTCAAGATTTAATAGTACCGTGGTTAATGAGTCCCGTCTTACCGGACAATTGGATCTTAAATATCCTTTTAAAATATCGAAGAAAGTAGGCGGCTATTTGAAAACCGGAATAAAATATATTGATACGCAACGCGACCGGGACCGGGAAGGGGTCATCCTCAGTCCTTATCTGCGAGATCAAAGTCCCGCCAGTTCGGAACCCAATAAATTTCTGGGAATGGGCAGTCAGATTCTGCTCGCCAATTTTATCGGAACCTATCAGAACCCGGACTTCTACGATGGGCGCTATGATATTTTACCTGGTACACCGGCGATCCGGGAGTCCTTTACCACCAGTGTGGAGGGGGTGGATATCAATAGTTATAATGCCTTGTTCGGCACCAATTATCAACAGGGAGATCAGATCCATTACAATGGACATATTGATATCGAAAAAGTACGCCGGTTTAAAGATGCTTATCTCAGCCGGTATTTGAGGGATTTATTTATCAACTCGGGTGATTATAATGGCGGGGAATCTATTTTGGGAAAATATTTAATGGCGGAATTGAATATTGGCAGGAAATTAGACATTCGCGGAGGTGTAAGGCATGAATTAACCGATCAGGAATATACCAGTTTTATTGTGACCGGTAGCCGGGAGAATGATGACGATCAGAATGTGACCATCCGGTCGAGAACGGATGGTCGGACCTATGGACAATGGTTACCAATGGTCAATTTCAAGTATAAGGCATTTGAGTGGATGGATTTCCGGGCCGCGGCCACCAAGACCTTGTCCCGACCCA
>JAGQWZ010000549.1 GCA_020436835.1 Saprospiraceae bacterium
AACGAGAGAACCAGAATAAGTAAAGACCATAATGCTGCAGCATACTTGTACTTCACTGATTTCTTCAATCTATTCTTATAGATGCAATAATACCGGTAATTTGGTGTATGGTCCTATTCGCTGATTAAATCCTGGTATCCTTCTGCACTCAGCAGTTCTTCAATCTGCGAGGGATCATCCAGTTCGATCTTGATAATCCAACCTTCACCGTATGGATCCTCATTGATCAGTGCAGGGTTATCTCCTCCGGCCTCACTGATGGCATCATTGAACTCCAGGACTTTTCCGGAAACAGGCATGAAAAGATCGGAAGTGGTTTTCACGGCCTCTACCGTGCCAAAGATGTCATCTTTTTGCAGTATTTCGCCCACAGTATCAACTTCGACATATACAAGATCTCCCAACTCTCCCTGGGCAAAATCGGTTATTCCTACGATGGCGATGGTCTTTCCATCATCTGAGGTTTCGTCGATCTTTAGCCACTCGTGTTCCTCAGTGTAGTGCAATTCTTTTGGTAGGTTCATTATCTGGTCTAAGCTTAATCGTTTTTTTCAGCAAAATTGAATAACCATTCGCTGGTAATTGACTTCGGCCGCTCCAGGGGAAATCCCAGAGCACGACTCCAGCACATAGCGGCTAGTACACCCAGGGCACGTGAAACGCCAAAAAGTACGGTATAAAAGGTAAAATCCTTCATTCCATAATGCACGAGTATTGCTCCTGAATGCGCATCGACATTGGGCCAGGGGTTTTTTACTTTTCCCAGCGACTGTAAAATGGGTGGTACTACTTCGAAGAGTTTCCAAACCACCTGAACGATTCCCGATTCACTAAGATGTTTTTCGGCAAATCTCTTTTGGGCGATAAACCTTGGATCAGGTTCTCTGAGCACGGCATGCCCATATCCGGGAATTACTTTACCCTCATCCAGCGTGCGGTTTACGAACTCGGTTATTTCCTCTTTAGATGGATCCTCTTTACCGAGGACCTGCAGCATTTCAAAAACCCACTTTATCACTTCCTGATTAGCCAAACCATGTAGTGGTCCCGCCAGGGCAGACATACCTGCTGCGAATGACATATAAGCATCGGACAAGGTAGATCCAACCAAATGGGTCGTGTGTGCTGAGGCATTCCCCCCTTCATGATCTGCATGGATGGTGAGGTAAAGCCGGATAAAATCATAGAAATCCTTGGTATCATTACCCAGCATGTGGGCAAAATTCGCCCCCCAATCCAAATTAGTGTCGGGTGCGATCTGATTATTTTCATGAAAGGACCGGCGATAGATGTAGGCTGCCAGCCGGGGTAATTTGGCGATCAGATTCATCGCATCTTCGTAGGATGCATCCCAAAACTCGCTCTTGCCCATTCCTTCAAAATACTTTTTGGCAAAAACGCTGTCTCTTTGCAATGAAAGAACCCCCATGGAAAACTGAGTCATCGGGTGTGTATCTGCTGGTAACGTGTCCAACATCTTAAAGGTATGATCAGCTATTTTCCCCCGGCGTTCCCATTCGTCAGACAACCAACGGACCTGATCCTCCGATGGAATTTCGCCGACCAGCATTAACCAGAACAATCCTTCAGGCAGAGGTTCGGTACTGCCGTTTATTTTGGGGAGCTTCTCCCGTAAAGCAGGAATGCTATACCCCCTAAATTTAATCCCCTCTATCGGATCGAGGCTGGAGGTTTCCCATATCATACTCTTGACACCCCGCATACCACCATAAATCTGCCCCAGAGAAACGCTATCCACTTCCATGTTGCCTTTATCCTTCACAAGCGCTCTCAATTCCGATCTGATGGCGGCTGATTTCTCTCCAAACTTTTGTTTTAGTTGATCCATTAAAATAGTAGAAATGTTGTAGTGTGACTTTGATTAACAAGGGGCGTAAATATACATTTTTAAAGGGGCATTCGGAAGCTGTTGAATAAATTAAACGCAAAGAACCGATCCGGGAGTGAAGGTGATCACACAATGTTCATATTACCTGATATAACACTCTAATCTGCACTGCCGGAATTCCCATCCCTGGTCCAACTTATCAACAAGTAATACTAATGAATGTTTTTCAGATCTTCGCTCAGGATTGAAAGTCCAACATCATGATCCTCATTGAACAAATTCTGGTAAGTGAAGACGTTTTCAAGAAACATTTTACCTGCAATCTTTCTGCATGTAAGGGAGCCTGTTGCTGGGAAGGTGATTGGGGGGCCCCGCTTGAAACAGAAGAAATCGAAATCCTGAATCAGATCAGGGAAAAATTAAGACCCTATCTCACTGAAGACGGCAATGAGGTCATTGACCACCAGGGCACGTCGGTCAACTACCCGGAAATAGATGGTGAAGGAACACCGCTCATCCGGGGGGCTGCCTGTGCTTACCTGACTTACGACCAACACGGCGTAGGAAAATGTGGGATTGAACTTGCATATGAAGCCGGAGACATCTCCTTTCAAAAACCGGTGTCCTGTCATCTGTATCCCATACGACATAAGAAAATAGATAACGTCGAATTTGAGGCACTTAACTATGAGTCCTGGGAAATCTGCAATCCGGCCTGCAAGTTAGGAAGTGAACTGAAAATACCACTATATCGTTTTGTAAAGGACGCGCTCATTCGCAAATTCGGGGTCAATTTTTACTCGGAAATGGACAGGATCGCTAATGATATGACCGGCGAATGACGGCCAGGGGGCAACTGAATAATATTTGATTTTCAAGGCTATTCTATTACATTTGCAGTGCTTTTGAAAAGGGCTGCCTGGACGAAAAACTAACACCACCTACTTGAACTTACATTTAGCTAATTGTTAGTTCATTATAAATTATATTATTTCATATATACTGATTGGCTGAGGCATTGCCTGACAGAAGTAAAAAGAAAATAACTGACTTCAACGTTCACCTTTTATTAAATTTTTGGTAGAAAATGGCTTTAATTGGTAAGATAAGAAAACATAGCTGGCTCCTGATTGTGCTCATTGGAGGTGCTTTGGCAGGCTTTGTAATTATGGATATGACCGGCAGCGGCCTGACCGGAGGGGGTCAAATTCCATCTCTGGTGGAGGTTGACGGTGAGAAAGTGGACTGGGTAGAGTTCCAGAATGCAGAAAGGATTCTGTATACCGGTTCCAACACTGATGTATTTACCAGAAGAAATTACCTCTACAACTATTACGTAGACCAGGCATTGATTAACCATGAAGCGGAAGCCAATGGATTGGCAGTTCCCAGAGAGGAACTCATGGACCTACAATTCGGAAATAATCTCAGCCCACTGATTCAACAGAGATTTGCGAATCCAAATACCGGCATGGTGGATCGCACGCAATTAAACTCCATAAAGCAAACCATTGATCAGGGACAACTAACACCAACCCTTAGAGAATATTGGGCGCATCAGGAAAAGGAAGTGATGACAGAGCGATTGACCAATAAACTGACCAATCTGGTCAGCAAAGGCCTCTATACTCCTACCTGGCTAGTAGAGCAACGGAATGAGGATCAGACGGTTCGGACGGATTTCGTATTCGTGCGAGTACCCTATGAAGAAGTACCAGAAAATGATATCAAAGTGACCGATGCGGACCTGAAGGCATACCTTTCTGAACATCAGGGAGAATATCGTAACCCAGAGGAGACCCGTACAGTGGAGTTTGTCTCTTATGATGTGTTGCCAACCAAGAAAGACAGTGCGGATCTTCGCCAGGAGATCAATAACCTCATCAATGAATTTGAGACAACTCAAAATGATACCCAATTTATCGAAAACAATTACGGCAGTTTTGACTTTGCTTATGTGAAGAAAGAGCAGGTCAGTCCCATCATTGCCGATTCTGTTTTCCAGGTACCTGTCGGGACAGTCATTGGACCCTATATCGAGAATAATGCATACCGGGCAGTAAAGATTAGAGACCGAATGATTATTCCTGACTCTGTACATGCAAGACACATCTTGCGTACGGCCCAGACTATGGAGGAGTACCAGGCCGCCCAGAAGACTGCCGATAGTCTGATCAACCTGCTGGAGGCAGGTGAATCTTTCGATTCACTTGCAGCAGACTTCACTCAGGATCCTTCCGGCACACTCAATGGAGGTGACCTGGGCAATGTCGGTCTTGGAACATTTGTCAAGGAATTTAATGACCTGGTATTTTATTCGGCTGATTTAAACAAGCCGTATATCGTGATCACCCAATTTGGTGTACATGTCGTTGAGGTTCTTGAGCGTACCTACGAGACCAATGATGAAGGTGCTCAACTGGCATATCTGAATCTACCTATTATTCCTTCGGAGACTACCCAGGACAGCATTTATGATAACGTATTGGAATTTGTAGGTACACACCGGACACTGGAAGAAGTCCGGTCAGCCGTCTCTTCAATGCCAGGAAAGAGTGTTCAGATTAGTACTCCATTTAAAAAGAATGACTTTACGATCAGTGCCTTGGGTTCTGGTCAAACCAGCCGCGAGATCGTAAGATGGGCCTATGAGCCTTCCACTGAAGTGAGTGATGTGTCACCTGAAGTCTACATTTACCAGGAGCCGACCCTTTACTTTAATAACCGTTATGTGGTGGCAGCACTGGGAAGTATAAATCCCGCTGGTCCTGCCACACTGGAATCAGTGAAGCCAACCATAGAAGGTTTGGTGAAGAATCACAAGAAAGCCCAGGTATTAATGGAAGAGTTGAAAGGTTCCGATCTCAATTCAGTGGCTCAGACTTATTCGGTATCCATCGACACTGCAAAGGGGGTGAACTTTCTTACCGACTTCATTTCTAATCTGGGGGAAGAGCCGGCTGTTGCAGCTTATGCCCGCAGTGCACCATTGAATGAGGTTTCTCAACCCATTGAAGGAGTTCGGGGAGTATATCTGATAAAACCTTTGAACCGGACCGATGTGACTCCTCCGAATGTGGCAACTTTGCGAAAATCATTCACCAGTCAGTTGGCTAATCAGGCAAAAGCGGGTGTTATCCAGAGCCTCAGGAAGAATGCGGACATAGAAGATCAACGTTATACTTTCTACTAGTAAGGTATTTTCGAACCGTGCTCGCTGAGGAGCCGATTTTTTCCTGAGGGCGTTGGTGAAGAGCTCCGAAGTAGTATTTTTCGGAAATAATCCTGCTGTAAATCTGAAGCAGTTACATAAAATTTGCTTTGATTGACGTTAGTTAAGCATGAGACTCAAAATATTATTTCCCTTGTTTTGCCTCTTCCTTGCCTGCTCACCCTACCAGGAGGTAGAAGTCAAGGATGACGAAGGACAGATCGTAGAAAGTTATCGCACTTTGAAGGCAACCGGTCAAAAGGACGGCGAGTACAGAAAATACTCCGGAGGCAATCTCATCGAAGTGGCAAATTATGTGAGCGACACGCTAGACGGTAAGCGCACAATCTACACCACCGGAGGAGTGAAAGAGATTGAGGAATGGTATGTCAATGGAGTTTATGAAGGCTCTTATCAGACTTTCTATCCGAACGGTCAGGTACGATTGGAAGGGAACTATGTAAACGGGAGTATGGAAGGGGAGTGGATAAAATATTACGATTCCGGAAAATTGATGGAGAGAGTAAGTATGCATGAGAATTCGGAAAACGGCCCTTTTATCGAATTCTGGGAAAATGGAAATCTTAAAGCAGAGGGCACCTACCTTGATGGGGATAATGAGCATGGCGAATTAAAGCTTTACGACGAAAGTGGTGAACTGGAGAAAACCATGCAATGCCAGAGAGGCATATGTCATACTACCTGGAAACGTGAAATGAATCCATCCGAATGAAGAGAATTTTACTCCTGACCCTCAGTTTGGCCACTCTTTACTCTCTTCACGCTCAAATTGGTGGGAATTCCGTATTTACCTTTCTTAATACCCCAAACTCCGCCCGGGCTGCAGCATTGGGAGGTTACCTGATTTCAAGCCCGGCTCAGGACATTTCCCTTGCGCTGGATAATCCGGCTCAGATCACCCAGGCTCTTGATGGCCAGCTTAGTTTCCAACATCAATTTCTCCAGGCCGGTATTCAGACCGGGTATGCCGGTATCGGCAAATATTTCAGCAGTAAAAAACTAATGACGCATGCCAGTATCAAATATGTGTTGTATGGCACTTTTGACCAAACTGATGAATTCGGTAATTTGACCGGAACTTTTAAGGGAAGTGAATTAGCTCTGAATCTGGGGACATCCTATCAATTGTACGACAAGTTGCGATTGGGCGGCAACTTCAAGTTTATTCAATCATCGCTGGAAGTGTACAATTCTTCGGGATTAGCTTTGGACCTGGGCGCCTTCTATCAGGATACGACCAGTGGTGTTTCCGCGGCGATGGTATTCAAACAGGCGGGGGTTCAACTTGCAGCATTTGATGAGACCCGTGAATCATTACCCTTCGACATACAGCTTGGGGTTTCTAAAAAGCTGGCCCATTTACCTTTTCGCTTTTTTCTGACCATGCATCACCTGAATCGTTGGAACCTATTATACGATGATCCCAATACGGAAGAAGACTTTTTCCTGGGCGGATTTCAACCGCTGAAGAAAGAAGCGACACAAACAGACAATTTCTTCAGGCATTTCATATTTGGAGGAGAAATGACCCTGGGTCAGAAAGAAACGGTTAAAATCAGATTGGCATATAATCACCAGTTGAAGCAGGAATTGTCCTTACTTAATATTCGCTCTTTTGCCGGTTTTAGTTTTGGAATTGGTATAAATGTGAAAAAATTCCAATTTGACTACAGTAATTCAGTGCTTCACTTTGGTGGTAGTAGTCATCATCTCGGCATCTCCACGAACCTACGTTATTTCACCGGTAGCGGAATTCTTTAGCCACGATAATTACATCCATTTTAGTCGCGAGGATTCTACCTTGTAGAGTATGTAATTCTTCATTTCCAAGGCATATTCCATCTGCACATAGGGTATTTTGACATCGCCGCTGGCACTGTGAAGAACAATCGTCGCCAGGTTCTTTCGACGTTGATAGGGACTCTGTTTTAAACGTACTCCCTGCACTTTTCGATGCAACAATACTTTATGCACCCTTTCAAGGACACCGGCAATCGTTACCAATCCGTCTGCATAGAAAAAATATCTCCATTTTTTGTATTGATAATATTGAAACAGCCCACCAACTAAAAGCCAGAAAGCAAATACCACAAACCAACCTATCGAATTAGTTAGCAGGCCCAGGCCCAATAGGACCGTACACGGCAGTAATACGATATAGAGGAGCCTGCGCACAAAGAAACTACTATGAACTCCATGATCCTGGGTATTTTCACTCTGAATGGATCTGCCAAAATAAAATCTCAGGACTTGTCCAAGCAGCTCTTTTGGAACTCCCGGTACGGAAATACTGGTTTTACTGCTTCCTTTCCCACTTGAAGCCTGAAAAAAACGAAGATGCACAATTCCAAAGATGTCTCTCAATGGATTCGTTATCCACCGTATCACCTGCAATTTCTGATCTCTTGCCACCTGCTCCCGCCGGTTAAATAACCCTGACTCCATCTTGTATCCTCCCCGGGTTTTCCAAAGATGGAGATCATAATAGCGCAGTACTGAATAGATTAAAGTACCGAAGAAAGAGAGAACTAAAATCAAGACGAACAGGCCCAGGCCATAAACAACAATATTTTCCAAAAGGCGCTCGGCAAGGGAATCAAACCGATCGACGTATTGATCCCCCAATGACTCCTTGATTCGATCTCTCAACCCCAGGAGGAATGCCACTACAATTCCGGTAGTGCGGAAATGATTTTGACTTATACCAACTTTTAATAAATCACTAATGCTCAGGTTAAGCATTAATTTACCCTGTTCCTTGGTGGTCGCTACCTGAAGGTCAGTCTCTTCCCCGGTCTTACGACTTAGAATAAATGTTCTCAGTTCATCCGCACGTTTCAAATCCAGGGCAGCAAATTCAAATTCTTCCCCTGAACTCCCTGCGGTGTCAATTTTTATCCTTGCTACATTAAAAAGTTGATGAACAACATTTTGCTCGAACGTAATGGACTGAATTCGATCAAAGGGAATATCTAATTTAGTTCGAGTCAATATCCCCTTATAGACATGGAGCTTGTTGTCAGACAGGAAGAAATAGAAGCGAAAGTAGCGCCACACAGATACCAGAATAACAATTATGGCAACTATCGCAATAGTAATCTTGGCATTATCCGGCGATATAAAATTGGAACGAAAAATTAAAATGAGGATAAACGGCCACCAGGTTCGGATGATAGATTTCAGTACATTGAAAATAATCATCAGAATCGCGATAGGAGCTTGTCTGGTTTGCTCCTCATACCACAATACATCACTCTTCTTCGTCATGTTCGAGAATCTTACCGATGATTTGTTCTTTTAAACGAAAGGCATCATCCGGTCTAAGACCAGGAATTACAATGTCGCTGGATGAACCACCGGCAGTAAAAATCCGCAGTTCCACCAATCCGAATAAGTTATCAATAACTCCTTTGGTGATTTCACAGTGTTGCACCCGGCTAAAGGGAATGGTTATCCAGGAATGAAAAAAAACACCTTCCCGGTAGCTGATATCATGCCAACGTAGTAAATATGATTTTCGATCCGTACTTGCAGAAGCAAACCACAAAGTAAAGAGATAAAGCAGTAACCAGCCCAGGAGGATCGCATAGGTGATCCAGTGGAAAAACCCCAATTGTACCATGATAAAAATACCCAATGCAAATAAGATCATGAGCATGTACAGGCTATTAGTCAGGTATAAAACCTGGGCATATTTCCTCGAAATGGGCGTAAAGGTATGCTCCTCAACAGCCGGCAACGTTTCAATGCTAACCGGTATATTTTGAAAATATTGATCAGACATCGATCGTGCTATCTTTTTTTAACAATCTCGAGCCCAATTCAGACAACAGGGCCCTGGCTTCTTCGAGAGAATCAATGGAATCATGTACCATAATCAAATATTGACGGCTTTGCTTCAGTGTAATATTTAATTCCACGCCATCCGCGGCAATCAAGGCGAGAAACTCCTTAAAGAATGTAGTCTCATAAAATGTTGATTGAGGATTCAGGACGAAAAAACATTGCAGCTTTGAATTCTTCAAAATGCACCTTTCAAAACTGAGATCCTTACATAACCAACGCAACCGGAGGGCCTCAAATAGCGTCTCCACTTGCTGCGGAAGTGGCCCAAATCGATCCGACATTTTTGATGCGAATTCCGACAGTTCATCCTCAGTGTTGAGGCTATCCAGTTCTGTGTAGAGATTTAATCGCTCCTGAATACTATTGACATATTCATCGGGAATCAACATTTCGAAATCAGTCTCAATTTGTACGTCCCTCACATAATTATTCCGACTCCTGTCCTCCAGAAATAGCTCTTTGAATTCGGTTTCTTTCAGCTCCTGTATCGCCTCTTCCAATATTTTGGTGTAGGTGTCAAAACCGATCTCATTGATAAATCCACTTTGCTCACCACCCAGCAGGTTACCGGCTCCGCGAATGTCAAGGTCACGCATGGCGATATTGAATCCACTTCCAAGATCAGAAAACTCTTCCAGGGTGCGCAACCTCTTGCGAGCTTCGGTGGTCAAAGTAGATAAAGGCGGACTAAATAAGTAACAAAAAGCTTTTCGGTTGGATCGACCCACTCTTCCTCTAAGCTGGTGCAAGTCACTCAGGCCAAATTGATGGGCATTATTGATAATAATGGTATTGGCATTGGAAATATCCAATCCGGTTTCGATGATGTTCGTGCAGAGTAAAACGTCATAGTGCCCATCGATAAACCGGACCAATGCTTTTTCCAGATCTTTCGAATCCATTTGTCCATGGGCCATTCCGATGTCAATATCCGGGCAAAGTCTTTTTAGGAGCACCATCATCTCCGGCAGATTTTTTACCCGGTTATGGACAAAAAATACCTGTCCACCCCGATTCACCTCATAGTAAATAGCGTCTTTGATCAATTCGTCATTAAAAACCCGTGTCTCCGTATGAATTGGTTGACGGTTGGGAGGGGGCGTACGAATAATCGAAAGGTCCCTGGCCGCCATCAATGAAAACTGCAGTGTGCGGGGTATCGGTGTCGCGGTGAGGGTCAAGGTGTCCACATTTACTTTCAGGTTTCGCAATTTTTCCTTCGCAGCGACTCCAAATTTCTGTTCTTCATCAATAATAAGGAGCCCCAGGTCTTTGAATTTAAGCTGCTTGTTTAATATGCCGTGGGTACCGATTAATATGTCAATTTTGCCCGCTTCCGCATCTTTAAATATTTGCGTCTTTTCCCTCGATGTTCTGAAGCGATTGAGATAGTCTACAGTTACGGCAAAATCCGACAGTCGCTCATTCAATGTCTTGAAATGTTGCAGGGCAAGAATGGTCGTCGGGACCAATATAGCCACCTGTTTGCCATCACAAACGGCTTTGAAAGCGGCTCTGATTGCTACCTCGGTTTTTCCAAAGCCAACATCCCCGCAAATAAGCCGGTCCATCGGAGAACTGCTTTCCATGTCCTCTTTTACATCCAGGGTTGCTTTGAGTTGGTCGGGTGTATCTTCGTAAAAGAAGGATGCCTCCAGTTCGTTTTGCAGGTATCCGTCGGGTGGAAATTGGTGGCCAACGGAAGCTTTTCTTTTCGCATACAATTTGATCAGTTCGCTGGCAATATCCTTTACCTTCTGTTTGGTTTTCCGTTTTAACGTTTTCCAGGCCTCTGTTCCCAATTTGTTTAGAGTGGGAGCAGTCCCTTCACTCCCTACAAACTTGGATATCTTATGCAGGGATTGAATCCCTACATACAGAATATCATTATTCTTGTAAATCAGCCGGACAGATTCCTGCAGATGCCCGTTTATGTCGATTTTCTCCAGACCCGAATACCTGCCAACACCATGGTCAATATGCGTGACATAATCACCGGGCTGAAGTTCTCTGAGAAACTTCAGCGTCATCGCCTGGTCTCTGGTAAATCCTCGCCGGAGATTGTACTTATGAAACCTCTGAAAGATTTCGTGATCAGTATAGCATGAAATTTTATGGTACGGATCGATGAATCCTTTATCAATCGATTTTAGTACGGGATGTACTGTGACATTTGCTTCAAGATCATCAAAAATGGATTCAAAACGTTGAATCTGACGAGCACTGTCGGTAAAAAGATAGGAAGTAAATCCTTCATTTTGCAGGTTTTTCAGGTCTTCGATCAGAAAGGTGAAGTTTTTGTTAAAACTCGGTTGAGGTTTTGCCTCATAAATCACCTCTTCATCGATTGCAAACTCTGCTGACTTTTCATTCAGGAATACTTTGTCGAAGACGGCCAGGTCGTTCATAATTTCAGCCGGGGTAACAATGGTGGGTTTGTTAACTTCCCTTTCATCTTCCACAAATGCCTCACTGCTATCTCTCAACACCTCAAAGCAATCCTGAAGACGGTCTATAAGAAACGATTCATTCGCGATCCAGATCTGGGCCTTTTCCGGCAGTACTTTCAAAATGCTCACCCGGTCATCACTTTGGAATTGGTTGTTGATGTTGGGTACTATAGACAATTTGGCAATATTCTTAATCGAAAGCTGATCCATCGGGTTGAAAGTGCGGATACTTTCAATTTCCTCATCAAATAATTCGATCCGGTATGGCCACTCGTTTCCAAAAGAAAAAATGTCAACAATGCCTCCCCGCACCGAAAACTGCCCTGGCTCGTAAACAAAATCGACATTTGAAAACCCGTATTCAACAAGTATTTCAATAAGAAAGTCAACATCCAGATTCTCCCGAATAGCAAGATTAATCCGGTTTTTATTGAGTACCTGGGGTGAAACCACTTTCTCTGCAAGTGCTTCAGGATAAGTAATGATGATATGGGCTGCAGCCTCCAACCCGGTAATCTTATTGATCGTTTCTGTACGCTGCAGTACCTGATTGCTATTAACCTCTTTATACTGCCCTGGTTGTCTGCTGGAATCCGGAAAAAACCAGACGGGCTTCCTGGGTAAAAGGGAAACCGTATTGTGGTAAAAATAGGCCGCTTCTTCTTTCGTATTGGCAACATACAGAATCGGACGGGGAAATCTCGTGTAGCTTCCACAAAAGATAAAGGATGCCTGTGCGCCTACCATTCCTCTTAGTAGATAAGTGGCAGGACGATCCGATTGGAGATTTTCTGCTACTACCTTACCCCGATCCTCTTCAGCATATTTGCTGAGTAGTAGCTCCAAATTTTCCACAGTGCAAAGATAAGATCAATATCCTTTAACAGTACTGGGCAGTGGAATTGTTTAGTCAAACTTAAAATGAAACAAGAAATTTTACACGAATACTATATTAGGGGTTGAATCATCAGATGGTCATTTGTGGAAGTGAGGATATATCCAGCCAAAATCTTACTCTTTGGAGAATACACCGTACTCTTTGGTGGTCAGGCAATGGCAATCCCCTACGCAAAGTATGGAGGAAGATGGATCAGGAATAAACGATCCAAGTGGTCAGATTTGACCGCTTATTTTACCTACCTCAGAGAAATTAACACAAAGCTCAGAGCTCCGTTGGAATTGGAAATCCTGGATGAGCTTGAAAATCATTGGAAGTATGAATCGAATATACCCATTGGTATGGGCTTAGGAAGTTCGGCTTCCATTACTGCATCAGTCTATCAGATAGCCGCCAATCCGGGCCCACTGTCCCTGATTGAAAAAAAAGCTGATCTTGCTCTCATTGAATCTTTTTTCCATGGAAAGAGCTCTGGTTTTGATCCTCTGGTTTCTTTCGAGAATAAATGCATTGTACAATCAAACAATGGGATCCAGATTCAGGATGAAATTGGACAACCTCCTTTTAGCATCTATTTGATCTATACCAGGATAAAACGTGATGCCCAAAAATTAATAAACCAGTTCCGGACGCATTGTGAAAATACCGGCTTCAGAAATCACATGGAGGAACTTGCCATCGCTGCCAGCGCAATGGTAGACAGTTTTATTCAGAAAGAATGGAAAACCAGTTATTTACATGATATTTCTGCGCTCCAATATGAGCACATGGATTTTTTAATTCCACCGGAAATCAGGGAAATATGGAAAAACATTCTCAATGATCCGAACAATCATTTGAAATTGTGTGGTGCCGGAGGAGGAGGCTGTTATTTGCTTTTCTCATCGTCAGGGCAACTGCCAAATTCACTGGGGAATTTCCACTGCGAAAGAATTGACCTGGGAATCAAATCGAGCCAATAATTTCAAGATCCTCCTAGAGGGCACCTTTGGAACAAGCTAGAATAAAAGCAGGTGGAATATTTAAGAGATGGAAGGTCACATCAACATGACCAAATATTTTTTTATAAAGACCCTTTTCCAACAGGGAGTAGTGAATCTGCAGATATTGCCCTAAAGGCTTAAGGTAACGATGACAGCTTTCCACGATCGAGTTTGACACATCGTCGGGCAACATGACAAAGGGAAGGGCAGAAAAGACCGTATCGATCTGAGAGAAACCATGATCCGATAAGTGTTTCGCCAGATTTTCAGCTGAATCCTCGATGACATATAGCCTCGGGTCCTTGATTGACCTTAACTTATCACAGAAGTGCGGGTTAATCTCAAAAGCGAATAATTTGGCATCCCGGGGCATCACATCGAGAATATGAGTGGTCATGACTCCATCCCCTGCTCCCAATTCTACGATGCATTTTGAACCACTTAAATTGGAAAGACTCACAACTTTCGCACAAAGAAATCTGGAGCTTCTTGTAATCGTGCCAACCGTTTTTAAATTTCTGATTCCTTCGCGCAAAAACTGAATTTTTTCCTTCATCGATAAGCATTCTTTAGTTTAGATACAACATATAGTTTCGCAGGTCAGGATATTGCTGCAATAGATTCTCATCCATTGTCAGACCGGACAATCGTATTCCATTGAGATATGGAATAACCTTCGCGTCCTGAAACCCCTCACTCCTGATGATGGAAAGGTGTTTTAATGCATCATCAAAGTCTTTAAATAATCCGGAGCAATATTGATAGTTCCTCGATTCAGGATTCTTTTCAATAATAGAATCTGAATATTTACTAAGAAGATCACCCTTGTAGAGCTGATCGAGTGTCACAAATTCGATACGATAAGAGAGTCCGTCAATTATTTCGTAATATCTGGAAAGCCGCTCATCACCAAGCGACTCCATAAATTCGGGAAATTGATAATGTACCTGCACTGGAACTTCATCCTTATGGTGTAAGCGAAAATCAATTCTCCGGTTATAGAATCTGCCTGTTTCGTTATCCTTGCCATTCAGTTCATTTAAAGCCACGGGATAGTTACCGCCCAGACCTCTCAAATATATTGAATTTGATTTTATACCTTTTTGCTGCAGATAGGATCCAATTTGTTCTGCTCTTTTGATAGAAAAAAACAGATCAAAATTAGAAACCGATGTCTGATCGGAATGGCATAAGACCTCTACGGTCAGATGAGGATACGTTTGCAGAAATCCGATCAATTTCTCCAGTTTGGTTTTGTTCTGAGGAGTGACAACCTGATCATCGCGGTAGAGCAGGAAAGGTACATCAAAAACATCCATCGGTAGATGAGTCTCTGATTCGCCATGCATGTCGACCACCGATTGATTGAAAAGTTGAAAATCCCTGACCTCCAGGAAAAGGGGGGGAATGGAAGCGCTCAGATTGGCGAGTTGGGGTTTCTTGAAATAAGCACTGTAAATATCATGTCCTCCCAAACCACTCTTACGGTCACTGGAAAACATGGACATCAGACCATCCGATGAAATTCGAAAAAACAGATCATTGCCCGCTGAATTTAATGGCCTGCCAACATTTTGTGGTGATGGCCACTGGTGCATCTTTTCATCAAAATGACAGGTAAAAATGTCAAAACCACCCATGCTGGAGAGACGGTTACTGGAGAAAAACAGGGTTCTGCCATCTTTGCACATAAACGGTGTTACCTCATCAAACTCAGAATTTACCTGGTCCCCCAGGTTAATTGCCGGTGACCATTGATCATTCCTTTTCAGGCTAAGGTATAGGTCAAATCCACCAAATCCATCTGGCCTTGATGCCGAAAAGAAAAGGGTGGTGTCATTGAAAAAATAAATGCCTCTGACTTTTTCGTCTGGTGAAAATGGACTATGATTCCATTTCTGTCCAGGGCTTTCTTCATCCGACGTACTGAAAGTGTCGACCCAAAAGGCCCCGTCGTTAAGAAGATGACTACGGGTGAAGACTAAGGCCATGCCGTCCTCACTAAATCCTTGTAGCACTTCGTGTTCTGCCGTATTCAATTGCGGGTTTAGAGGTTCGGCTTCGACCCAGGCTCCGTTTTCTATCTCGGTGCCAAACATATCGGTATCAAAACCCTGAACACTTTCTAACCATTGGCCATCATCGGCAAAACGATCCTGAATACGCAAGGTGCGGGTAGATGAAAAATAGATCCGGTTGGGATAGTTCGGACTTTCAAGTGGGCAGAAATCGTCGTAGCGTGAATTTACTATGGAACCCATGTTCTCCACCAGCACTTCATCTGAGATATAGTTCAACCTCAATCCGGAAGCACATCGCTTTACTTCATTTACTACTGACGTGAAACGTTCATCTTTCGATCCGACCGCCAAAAAGCGTTTGTAGTATTCTATTGCCTGGGCATATTCATGCAGTTGATGGTACGTACGACCAAAGAGTAGTAATGATTCGAGATCCTCCTTCTTGGACTCGGCTTCCAAATGATGGAGGCTTTGTAAAGCCGCCTCGCAGTCATTGGATTCAAATTGGCTTTTTGCCAGCCAATACCAGGCTTCCAGATCCTTCGGCCGGGTTGGACAGTAGGACTTAAGCAGATCGGCTGCCTCATAATAGCGGTTATTCTCGATATATTGCTCGGCCGTCTTTCGCAGATTACGATTTTGACTCCAAAGGTCCGGCAGGCAAAGTAAAGTAAGAATAATCAGAAAAGCCGTCGATCTTGTAAAACCAAGTTGACTAGATAATATCATCGTGGCTGAATTGTTCGAGATAATCCGCAACTCTGCGTAGAAACGATCCACCCAGAAATCCATCCACCACCCGATGATCGTATGACATGGATAGGAACATCATATGCCGGACTGCGATCAGATCACCGTATTCGGTTTCTACCACCGCCGGCTTTTTCTTAATGGCACCGGTTGCTAAAATGGCTACCTGAGGCTGGTTAATAATTGGTGTCCCCATCACATTGCCAAAGATGCCTACATTAGTCAAGGTGAAGGTGCCATCGGTTATCTCATCGGGTTTCAATTCATGACTTCGTGCTCGCTCGGCCAGGCTATTCACTTTTTTAGCCAAACCAACCAAACTGTAGTCGTCAGCATTTTTTATCACCGGTACGATCAGATTACCGGAGGGTAGAGCTGTCGCCATTCCGACATTGATATTTTTTCTCACGATGATCTTATCTCCTTCCACCGAGATATTGATCATCGGAAAATCCGCGATCGCCTTGACAACTGCCTGAATAAAAATAGGCGTGAAAGTGAGCTTTGTTCCATGGTCCCTTAAAAAGGCGTCCTTATTTGATTCCCGCCATTTCACTACATCCGTTACATCTGCCTCAACAAAACTGGTCACATGTGCCGAAATCTTTTTCGATTTGACCATATGCTCTGAGATAATCTTTCGCATCCGGTCCATCTCGATGATCTCATCTTCTCCGCTTACCGAACGGTGCACCGGTTGAGCAACCTCTTCTTCGGTACGTTCATCTCGTTTCTCTACTTCAGGTGGGTATATGGCTTTTGCAACTGGTTCCAGAGTAGGTTCCTTTTCAAGCTCGGAAATATAATCAAGTATATCTTTTTTTGTGACCCTTCCGTGCAAACCTGAACCGGGTACGGTATCGAGCTGAGTAAGCGTCAAACCCTCCTCCTGGGCAATACTACGTACTAAAGGTGAATAAAATCTTCCATTAGATACTGGTGGTAATTTTACCCCCTGATGTCTGTTTCTTTCTATTTCCGATCCATTTTCGAGGCCCCTCTGCGGCGCTTCAAGGGCAGACTCCGTTTGTACCTTCACTTCCTGCGCCTTGTCTTCTGGAGAAGAGCGTTCCGGTTCTGATCTCTTTTTTTCCGGCTCGGCCCGGGGAGGCATGTCAATCGGTGCCGAATGCGGATCCACATTCAAAACACTGGTTTCAATGACTGCGACGGTTCTACCAATCTCCACTACTTCGTCTTCCTCAAACAAAACTCTTTTGATCGTACCCGACACTGGTGAAGGAATTTCACTGTCAACTTTATCTGTGGCGATTTCAAGGATGGTTTCATCCACCTCCACCTGGTCACCTTCTTTTTTGTGCCACTTGAGGATGGTTGCTTCCATGATGCTTTCTCCCATTTTGGGCATCACCAATTGAAAATCTGCCATTTTATTTTTTAAAAATTAAAGCACAAAAGTACGTGAAATTATCGTGCCGATAAAAACTTTCGCAATTGATCAAGCGCGTAATTGGCTGTGTATTTGATATTTACTACCCTATCTTTTGCAAATAAGAATCGCTTTGCCACGATGGTATTTTTATCTCCCACAGCAATCCAGACCGTACCTACCGGCTTTTCCCTGGTACCTCCGGAAGGTCCGCTGATTCCTGACACTGCAATAGCGATATCACACTCCAAAAGTGTGATTGCCCCACTCACCATTTCGCTGACTGTTTGCTCACTGACGGCACCATATTGCTCGAGGGTATTGCGCTTTACCCCCAATACCTTCTCTTTGATACCATTATCATAGGCCACCACACTTCCCCGGAAATATCCGCTCGCTCCCGGTACCGAAGTTATCATATGAGCAATGAAGCCCCCCGTACAGCTCTCCGCCGTTCCCAGGGTCAATCCTCTTTCCTGCAAAACCTTACCGACAAAGGATTCCAGGGTTTCTCCATCAAATCCAAAAACATAAGGCTCAATCACCTGGGTCACTGCGGCAATGGCATTGTCCAAAGTGCGTTCCAACAGCGCTTCTTCCCCCTTCACTCCCACTTTAG
This sequence comes from Saprospiraceae bacterium, assembly GCA_020436835.1. Taxonomy (GTDB): domain Bacteria; phylum Bacteroidota; class Bacteroidia; order Chitinophagales; family Saprospiraceae; genus JABDMH01. The sequence continues at coordinate 18,039 of JAGQWZ010000549.1, forward strand.
ACAGGCGTAATCGCACCTGGCCCTGAGAAGGCAGATAGGCTATCGAAACGTCGTGTTCTTCCAACACAGGTTCAATCAGATCAGCCAATACGGATTCTCCCATTCCGGAGGTTCGGATTGTTTTTTGGCGGTAGACGACCTGGCTTGACTGTACCAGTCGTGGCAGCACTCCATTGATCATTAGATGCTTCATTTCATGAGGTACCCCGGGCATAGAGCAAAGCACTTTGTCGTCTTTTTCAAACCACATTCCGGGGGCTGTGCCCATCTCATTGACAATAATTTCAGCAGCGGCCGGCAGATGGCATTGCTGTTTGTGCGACTCGGACAGGGGGATCCCCCGTTTAGCAAAGAGCTTCTCGATCCTGGCAAAAGTACTCGGGGAAAACTGCATTCCTCCCCCAAAATATTCCGCCAGGGCTGGCTTGGTAATATCATCTTTTGTGGGCCCCAAACCACCGGTCGTCAAGACAACATCTGCATCATCAAAAGCTCTCCTTATAGCATTAAGAATACTTTCTTTGTCGTCCCCAACTGTAATTTTGCTCGAAATAAGGATCCCGATTTCAGCTAAAACCGATGCGATCCAGGCTGCATTGGTGTCGACAATTTGACCAATTAAAATCTCATCTCCAATGGTGACGATCGATGCTTTCATGAATAAATAATTTCCTTTAGATTAAAATGTAACAATTGCTGATTGTCGTCCTCAACCACCAGTCTTCCCTGTATATCGACCTTTTTAATAGTACCTGTGAATTGCTCACCCCTGGTGTTGTAAAACGCGGTTGGAATTCCGAGCCGGTACAAGGCATTGATGTATTCCTTATCCAAGGGATCCGGATTGTGGACCAGAAGATGGTAATAGTGATCCAAACAAGTAAATAATCTGTCCCTGATCTCCGGCAGATCAAACTTGCCGGAACTTTCCCGGACAAAAGACGTAACCTTGTGCAGATGGGTACCAAAAACTTCCTGATTTATATTTATTCCAATACCTACTACGGACCATTGCAATTTCTTTCCCTGCACGCCATTCTGGATAAGGATACCACAGATCTTCCGGTCATCCAAATAGATGTCATTGGGCCACTTTATTGAAACCTTGCCCGGAAAATACTCACCGATCATTTTACATACGGCAAGACTGACCGCTTTGTTTAATTTAAACTGATCTGACAGGGCTAGAAATACGGGTCTCAGAATGACGGACAACATAAGATTTTCTCCGGGATTACTCTCCCAGGTGGTTCCCATTTGGCCCCTCCCTGCACTCTGATACCGGGCTGATATTACCGTTCCCTCCTGCGGTTTCTCCCTGTTCAGCAATTCGATGGCATAACTGTTCGTTGAAGGCAGTGTATCATACTCAAAGAGAACCTTTCCAACTATCTTGCTGTTATGAACTGTACTCAATATTTTTTAAGTAAATTTGTTTGTTTAATAAAGGCCTGTGAGGTTGATTGTATCACTTAAAAACATAATTTGAATTTAAAAAGGCAGTCTACTCTAATATCGACCGAAGATCAGAATCTAACTGATATAATCATAGATGCGATTAGAGATATTAAAGGGAAAAAGATTACAAAACTTGATTTAACACACATTGATGATGCTCCTTCCGAATGTTTTATAATATGTGAAGGAGATTCAAACACCCAAGTTAAAGCCTTAGCGGACAATATCTATAAAAAGGTTGTTGAAGAATCGGGGTTGCAGCCGAATCACATTGAAGGTACTGGCAACGCTCGGTGGGTTTTGGTCGATTATTTTTCAACTATCGTACATATTTTTCATCCTGAAGCCAGGGCTTTTTATGAACTTGAGGATTTGTGGAGCGATGCTAAGATTACATATTATGAAAATCTTTAGAAGCTGGAGGTAATAATAAAATGGAGGATCACAACGACAATAAAGACAATAAAGACAACAAGCGGTTTAACAAATTCAATTCCTTTTGGATTTACGGGTTGATAGCGCTGATCTTACTGGCATCTCAGGTTTTTTTTGATTCGAGTTTCTCTGCCAATGAAGACATTTCCTTTCGGGACTTCGCCAATTTTGTTGAACAGGGCGACGTGAAGAGAGTGGAAGTTATCAATCAACGCTACGCCAATGTTTACATCAAATCTGATCGTCTAAGCGAGGCGCGGCATTCAAAGGCCAATCAGAATCAATTCAGCCTGAATAGTCCCAATTACCAATTCAATATTGGCTCGGTAGAGACGTTTGAGAATAAACTTCGAGAGCTGAATGATTCGGTCAGTCCGGAAAACCGGGTAGATGTGACCTACGATGAAAAGATCAACTTTTGGGGCAATCTCCTGGGGTGGTTACTTCCCATATTTCTGATCGTCGCTATATGGTTGTTTATTATGCGCCGCATGAGTGGTGGAGCGGGTGGCCCCGGCGCACAGATTTTCAACATTGGAAAATCCAAAGCCACCTTGTTTGACAACAGCACGCTAAAGGTCAATGTAACCTTTGCGGATGTCGCCGGCCTGGATGAAGCCAAGGAGGAGGTGATGGAGGTTGTCGACTTTCTTAAAAATCCAAAAAAATACCAAGCCCTGGGAGGTAAGATTCCCAAAGGTGTATTGCTGGTGGGCCCTCCCGGTACCGGTAAGACATTGCTTGCCAAGGCAGTGGCAGGTGAGGCAGGAGTTCCCTTCTTCTCCATCTCCGGATCCGACTTCGTTGAGATGTTTGTAGGCGTTGGAGCTTCACGAGTGCGGGATCTTTTCCGGCAGGCAAGAGAAAAGGCCCCTTGCATTATTTTTATTGATGAGATAGACGCCATTGGTCGTGCCCGGGGTAGAAATAATATACCTGGTGGCAATGATGAGCGGGAAAACACCCTCAATCAATTGCTGGTCGAGATGGATGGTTTCAGCACTGATAAGGGCGTAATACTGATGGCCGCAACGAACCGGCCGGATGTGTTGGACAGCGCTCTTTTACGTCCCGGACGTTTCGATCGTCAGATTGGAATTGATCGGCCGGATCTGAAGGGCCGGGAGCAGATCTTCCGCGTGCATTTGAAGTCGATTAAGATTTCTGATGAAGTAAAACCTGAGATTTTGGCTGAGATGACCCCGGGTTTTGCCGGTGCCGACATCGCCAACATCTGCAATGAAGCAGCGCTGGTCGCCGCGCGACGGGAAAAAAAGGCAGTCGACCTTGAAGATTTTAACTATGCCCTTGACCGGGTGATTGGTGGCCTGGAAAAGAAGAACAAATTGATCTCGCCGGAAGAAAAGGAGATCATAGCTTTCCATGAAGCGGGTCATGCCGTGTGTGGTTGGTTCCTGGAGCATGCTTCGCCTCTGGTCAAAGTAACCATTGTACCTAGAGGAGTCGGCACATTGGGATTTGCCCAATATCTCCCTAAAGAAGAATATATTACCCGCACCGAGCAACTTCTCGATCGAATGTGTATGACTTTTGGTGGCCGGGCGGCAGAAAAGATCGTGTTTAACAAGATTTCTACCGGAGCGCAAAGTGATCTGGATCAGGTGACTAAAATGGCTTACAGCATGATTTCCATCTACGGTATGAATACTAAAGTTGGAAATATTTCTTTTTACGGAATGTCTCAGGATCAATTCAATAAACCATACTCAGACGATACGGCAACCTTGATAGATAATGAAGTACGTAATCTGGTTGAGTCGCAATATCTTCGTGCTCAGGAACTTCTGACTAAATATAGAAGTGAACTGGATACGTTGGCCCATCATCTTTTAGAGAAAGAGGTTTTACTTAAATCTGATGTCGAAAAATTGATCGGCCCTCGTCCATTTGCGGAGCCACGACAACATGAAGATGCTGAAAAATTAGCCGCAGAGAATGGGCAGGAGAAAGCGCGAACCGAGGCCGAATCAGACCTGGAAAGTGAATCCTGAGTAATCATCTCTGACCCTTAAGCAGATAGTCTTTTATTGCAACTTTCGTATCTTCCCATTCACTAAAACAAGGTAAGATATGAATCATCCGAGGCGCAAATTCATCAAACTTTCTTCAGCGGCAGCCGCATGGCTCGGTATTGCACCCGCACAAGCCAGAGAAGGTATTTCTGTTCCAGAAATAGAAAATATCATTGAACAGGGGCAGGACAAAAGACCTTCCAGCCAGGAAAGTGTTATTAATCTGAAGAAAAACCCGATAAAGCAGGTAAAGGTGGCGATGCTGGGCCTTGGAAACAGAGGCACTGGACAGGCAAGTCTGGTAAATGCCCTCTTTCCCGATAAGGCCAAAATCACGGCCATTTGTGATATCCGGGAAGAAAGAATTGGCCCCACTCTGGAAAAATTGAAGTCTGCAGGACAAGATCCCGATGTTTATACCAACGATCCCGATGCATGGAAGGAAATGTGCCAAAGAGATGATGTGGATCTGGTAATTATCTGCACACCGTGGGACGACCATGTTCCTATGGCAGTCTACGCGATGCAGCAAGGAAAACATGTGGCAGTCGAAGTGCCGGCAGCGATGACTTTGCAGGGTTGCTGGGATCTGGTTAATACCGCCGAGCAAATTCAGGTCAATTGCATGATGCTGGAAAACGTTTGCTATGGCGACGAAGAGTTGTGGGTGCTGAATATGGTCCAGAATGGTGTATTTGGAACACTGACCTACGGAGAGGCAGGCTATATTCATAATCTGCGCGAAAGTCTTTTCCAGGATGAACACTACTATAATGACTGGCGCATCAGATACCATCTAAAGCAAGATGGAAACCTGTATCCAACCCATGGACTTGGACCCGTCGCCCAGTATATGGCAATTAATCGAGGGGACAAATTTGATCATCTGGTTTCTATGAGCAGTTTGCAGGCTAGTCTCAGTGAATATTCAGAGACCGTTGATGCAGGAAACGAATTCCGCAATCGAAATGATTTTATGCATGGCGACCTGAACAATACTCTAGTAAAAACAGCCATGGGCAGAACCATACTAATCCAACACGATGTCGTCACACCCCGTCCTTACAGCCGTATTAATGCGATCGCCGGAACGAAAGCTTACCATGAAGGCTATCCAAGTCGTCTGGCTATTGCCGGCAAAGGGCATGAATGGCTGGAGGAATCAGCGGTCAAGGAATATCAAGAAAAATACCGACATCCTATTTGGGATAAACTTAAAGAAGGAATCAGTAAGCATGGGGGTCATGGGGGAATGGATTTCGTTCAGATGTATCGATTGATTGATTGTCTGAACAATGGCTGGCCACTAGACATGGATGTCTATGACGCCGCTACCTGGTCGTGCATTGTCGAGTTGTCAAAAATCTCTACCGAATTGGGAAGCATACCGGTTAAATGTCCGGATTTTACCCGGGGAGCATGGGAAGGTAAACGACACTTGGGGATTTTTGAAAACATCTGATGCAGGTAAAAGACTTTCCGCTGGATCACGTGGGAATCGCCGTGAGGGACCTCGATGAAGCCACCCAAAGGTATCAACAACTGGCTTCCTATCACGTCCTCGCAGAAGAAACCGTCCATGCGCAGAGAGTGAAAGTGCGCTTCCTGCAAGAAGAAAAGGGAAGCTGTAAAATCGAGCTCCTTCAAGGTACGGATCCGGAAAGCCCCATCTGCACATTTCTTAAGAAACGCGGAGAAGGAATCCACCATCTGGCTTTCCGAGTAGAGGATATTCAGGCCGAAATGTCGCGGCTGCGTCGAGAAGGTTTTCAACTGCTGCAGGACCATCCGGTGAAAGGTGCCCTCAACAAGTGGATCTTTTTCATTCATCCCAAATCAATGGGAGGTGTCCTGGTGGAAATCTGTCAAACCGCAGCGATCGAATAATTATGGTAGAGTGGTATTATTATATCATTGCGATTCTGGGGGGAGCGACCGCCGGATTTATCAACACGTTGGCTGGAAATGGATCTGCGATCACCTTGTCCATACTTACCGAGGTGATGGGGTTACCCGGCAATATCGCCAATGGCACGAACCGTATCGGTGTCTTCACCCAATCCGCAGCCGGTAGCTATGCTTTTTACCGCAATGGAAAATTGGATCTCACACATGGTAAACAAAATATCTTTTGGACCATAATCGGAGCTTGCCTGGGGGTCATGGTGGCTATACAAGTTAGTAATGAAGCCTTTCTTTTTGTCTTTAAGTATTTAATGCTGGGAATGCTACTGGTGATGGTGGTGAAACCTAAAAGATGGTTGAAAGAGAAGAGCGAGTACCGGCAAGTGCCCTGGTATCTGTCCGTGCCCGTATATCTGGCATTGGGTTTCTATGGAGGGTTCATTCAGATGGGTATGGGTATTTTCTATCTCGCAACCATGGTTCTGATCTCACGATATAGCATGGTTGAAGGAAATGCGCTTAAGTCCTTTGTAGTGGCGCTCTATACATTGATCGTATTGTTTATTTTCCAATACAAAGGCCTAATCCGTTGGGATGTAGGACTCATACTGGCAATTGGCCAGACCCTGGGAGGATGGTACACGGCAAAATTTGCCAGCCGGCATCCGAAAGCAAATCAAATCGCCTATTGGCTTCTCATTGCGATCGTAATCATTGTTTTATTCCGCATGTTTGGCATTTTCAACTTCTTGAGGTACTGATTGGCAGATAATTAAATCTGAGAGGTAACCATCAGAGGGGCTAAGCAATAGATTAGTAGAAATCGATATCTTGTACAGAAGACAACACCCAGGGTGAACATGTACAATGAAAAGGATCTTATTAAGGGTATCCGGCAACGAGATGGAAGAATCATGCGCTACACTTATACCGAATACTATCCAATGGTTTTGGATTATGTTCAAAAAAATGGGGGGACCTATGATGATGCAGCCGACATATTTCAAGAGGGAATGGTTGTACTTTATGAGAAATTGCAGGATACTACACTGGAATGGAGGAGTAGTTTGAAGACCTATTTATTTGCAGTTTGTCGAAACAAGTGGCTGATGGTACTACGTAAAAAAAGAGTGCGGAAGACGACCAGATTAGATGAAAGGGATCCGATCGCGGATGACATTTCTATACAAAAGGACATCGTAGTCAGCGAAAAAAATGAACTGATGCGCAAACATTTTAAGACCCTTGGTGAAGACTGTCAGAAGATTTTGACCCTCTTTTTTGAATCCACTTCACTGCGGGAAATTGCCGAGATAATGGGTTTTTCTGAAGCTTATTCAAAAAAGAAAAAATTTACTTGCCAAAAAAAATTAATCGAAGCTGTTACAGCAGACCCGATTTTTAACGAATTAAAAAGCTATGACAAGCGAGGCTGATCTACAATTGATCGAACAATATTTAAATAATGAACTGACCGATGAGCAAGTCCGTCAGTTCAGGGAGAGAATGACCGATGATGGGGAATTTGCCATTCGGGTAGAGTTAGTCAGGGAGATGCCATCTGCTCTTCTGACCAACACGGAGAACTTCCGAACGGATCTGAGACGAATCATGCAGGAAGAAGCGGAATCCTCGATTGATAGAAAACCACCTCCCGTGGCCAGGCAATTCAATCTTTGGAAAAGACTCCTGGTTGCTGCAGCCATCGTCGCTTTCATTACAGTAGGTGTCCAATTCTTTCTACCGGATAATACAGTTGACCTTTACAGTTTGAACTTTACAATACCGGCGGAAAACATTACAACTCGTGACCGTACTGAATTAAGTATTGACCTGCAGCAAGCGCTTCAGGCCTATAGTGGAGAAAACTATACTTTGGCCATTGATTTGTTCCTGAAATATTTGTCCACCCAGCCAGAAGATTTGGGTGGTCGTTTTTTTCTGGCCATAAGTCAGATGGCTACCGGAAGGTTTGGCGATGCCATTGGCAATCTCAGAGAGCTCGCAACTATATCCGGATCATATCAGAAAGCGGCCAACTGGTATCTGGCACTGGCATACCTCCGTATGGGAGAAACAGACCAGGCGAAAATAACGCTGAATGAATTGGTCGAGCCAAAGAATAGCTACTCTGACAAGGCTCAGGAAATCCTAGACAATATGGACTAGTAGATGTGCTCATTACCTTTATTTTTAAGCCTGATTAAAGAATAGTCGGTAACTTTACCGCAATGACAAGAGTAATTATCACTTTATTTGCTGGCGTGATCCTGACTATAGGTTGTGCCTCAAGGACCATCCTCGCCTCCGATGCCTGGGCACAAGAAGCTGAAAATGTGCCAGAACATTTTATGGTGGGAAAACACAATGGTTTTGAAATGATAGAACCAACTGCAGATGACGGTTGTAAGAGTCCAATGATTGATCCTCGTGACAGTACTAAGATAAACCTCTTTCGCTCATTTGACGGCCGTGGGGACTATGAGGTCCCAAAGGGTAAATACGGTGTTGAAAAAGGGCATATCCTTCGTCTGGACTGTAATACAGGTAAAGTAGTCGGCATCTTCAAGAAATAGAGCGGCCCGAACATCACCAAAACCATGGAAATACGCCCGGAACACATTGGTGACTTCAGCGAATTGTCGGAATTAATAAAGAGCGCCTTTGGCACCTCTGAAGAAGCCTTCCTGGTTGAAGAATTGCGAAACTCCACAGCATTTATCACAGAACTATCTCTGGTTGCTTTAGTAAGCGGAAAAATTGTGGGTCATATCCTCTTTACACCGGTTGATCTTCAAGCCGGCGAAACAGATACCCTGGGCTTTTTGGCTTTGGCCCCTCTGTCGGTACTTCCGGAATTGCAAAACCGGGGCATAGGATCTCAACTCGTAAAGCATGGATTGAATCAAGCTGAGCAGTTGGGTCATTCCGCTGTTTTCGTTCTGGGACATCCTGCTTACTACCCTCGTTTCGGATTTGTGCCGGCCAGTGATTTTCAGATTATGAGTCCATTTCCGGTACCGGATGAGTCGTTTCTGGCAAGAGAACTGGTACCCGGATCTTTGAGCAACGTGACGGGGACGATCGAATATTTACCTCCATTCTACAAAATGGAATAAACTCAAGCGATTACCTGAACCTCCTGAAATGAACTAGTGTTGACCGTGTAGGGTGATGTGTGCCCGTATTAATTTATCTTTGATACCATACCAATGATCTTCGAGCAGGTGCAACATTTCATTTTTCGAAGCTTTCTCATTGTCATTATCCTTTCGGGGTTAACTTGCCAGAAGGAGCAGATGGGTACGATCGACATCCACCCTAAATTTCAGATCTATGTGGATCGGTTTGTCCAGGAGGCTGCACAACGAGGCCACTTAATTGATTTCTCGGATACCGGGTTGAAAATAGAATTCAGGAATGCCGTTGATGTGGAAACAGGAGGTGTGTGCAGAGGTAATCATCATATCGAAATCGAAAAATTCTACTGGGAAGACCTAACCGATGCAGATAAAGAGGGCCTGATCTTTCACGAGCTTGGACATTGCGAACTTAACCGAAGGCATCGCAATGATACTCTTCCTAATGGCGAATGGTCCAGCCGAATGCGGGGAAGTCCCATTCCGGAAGAGCTCTCAGCTGTGATTAACTATTCAGGTGTCAGAAGAGAATATTACATTGACGAACTATTTGATGAAGCCACTCCTGTACCGGATTGGGCGACCTATGCCCCTGCGTACGGAGAGATTGCTAACCGCCAAAGAGAACAAATATTCTTCACAGATAGCACATTTACCAATTTTAGAAAAAATTTCATTCTAGATAAAGAAGACGATTTCGAAATTGAACTGGAAGTGGATATATATCAATCCCTATCTTATGTAGGCATCCAGTTTGGTGGATCAATATTTGAATCCAGTTTCAGAATTGTTTACACCGGTTATGGAAAAATAATCATCGACAGTGGTAAAAATCTATATGGAACTATGCGGGATATCAGTAATTCTCCGGTGATCAAATCCGGCTTCAATAAACTGACTCTGAGAAAAGAGGGTGATCGATTTTTAGTTTATATTAATGAGCAATTTATTTATTGGTATGAAGTGCCTGAATTCTACAGCCGGGTTGTAGAATCTTTTAAATCCCGCGAGGGTGACCCACAATATCGAAATCTTGTCATTAACAAAATAAATCCCTGAAAATGAATAGAGCTGCCGGCCTGCTTTTGTTAACCATTATCCTACTGGGCATCCAGATTTCTTTGTTTGCCCAGGAAAACCTTTGCCAGGGGGCCTACTGGACCGAATTAGAGGCTGAAAAAATGATGCATGAATTTGCCGGTCAGTGGGACAACAAAGAGCAGTGGGAGAATAGGGCAAGAATGATTCGTGAAGGAATTAAATCAGGAATGGGATGGGACAAATTACCTTCGGAATATAGTAAAAACCTCAATCCCTTCATCCATAGTCAACGTATCATGGATGGGTATATCGTGGAGAATATCGCTATAGAAAGTTTTCCTGGTTTTTATGTGACTGGAAATTTATATCGTCCAACCAATGCCACTGGAAAATTAGCCGGCATTCTCTGTCCACATGGTCATTGGCAGGAACCTCCCGGAAGAATGCGGGATGATATGCAAATACGCTGCGCCTTTCTAGCCAGAATGGGGGCGGTAGTCCTTGCCTATGATATGGTTGGCTATGGGGATGCTGATCAGATCGATCACCGGATGCCCATAGCTCTGGCCCTGCAAACCTGGGGTGGCAAGCGGGCTCTTGACTATCTATTAAGCCGGGACGATGTTGATCCTGAGCGAATAGCTATGACCGGTGCATCAGGTGGTGGAACGCAAACTTTCGTTTTGACCGCCCTTGATGAAAGGATAAAGGTAAGTGCTCCAATCGTGATGGTTTCCGCTCATTTTTTTGGTGGTTGTGTTTGTGAAAGTGGCATGCCGATCCACAAAAGTGCCCACCATCAGACCAATAATGTGGAAATCGCAGGTTTGGCGGCACCCCGTCCGATGCTAATCGTTTCGGATGGGGGTGACTGGACTTGCAATAATCCGGACATCGAAATCCCCTATCTACAGCGTATTTATGACCTATATCAAGCCAAGAGCCAATTGGATCATGTTCATTTTCCGTTGGAAAGACATGATTATGGCCCCAATAAAAGAGCCGCAGTGTATAATTTTATGGATAATTATCTGGAATTGTCGATCCCAGCAGTTCTTTACAACCCAAAGGATGGAAAGATGAATGAAGAGTTTGTGACTTTATTATCTACGGAAGAACTGGCAGTCTTCAACAGTCAACATCCCAGGCCAGATCAGTCTCTGATGGGCAATGAAGCAGTCACCGAGTTTTTCCTTAATCATTTTGCCCAAAAGTGATTAAAGACTCATCGCGACCTCTCTAAACGATGTCATCACTTCATGCTAAATGCAGGCTTAAGAAAGTCAAAGTACAGATCAATCATTTGCAGAAATTAATACTTGCATCCGTTGATGTCAGTCGCGACATTTTCCCAATTTTGTTCTTTACTGATATTCCAAGTATCCCTGGCATGATAAATCCTGGAGCAACATCCATTTTACCGTAGTTTTCGCCACCGAAGTATCCAGCGTTATCTGCGAAACTATCATGGAATGGCTGGGTACATACACAAAATAACTCAAGATTTCTTTAGGGCTATTCCTGCATAAAATAAAGACTTCAGTATGCAAATTGCACGTTGATGCACCTGTGAAGAAGAATTCTAAATGCGAATATGTGATCAAAGTCTCAAAGCACTTTAAAAATAACCCTTACCTATGTACTAAAATTTAAACATCATGGCGACAGTAAAGCTGACTACAGAAAAATTTAAAACAGATATCTTTGATTATACCACGGAGAAAGAGTGGAAATATAAAGGTGAATTACCGGCAATAATCGACTTTTATGCGGATTGGTGCGGACCTTGTAAAATGGTAGCACCAATTTTAGAGGAATTAACCGAAGAGTACAAGGAAAAATTGATCATCTACAAAGTTGACACAGAAGTCGAACAAGAACTGGCAGCTGTATTTAGGATCATGAGTATTCCTTCTATCTTGTTTATCCCAGCCGACGGACAGCCAATGATGCAAAAGGGGGCATTACCTAAACAAATTCTTAAACAGATTATTGATGAAGAATTAGTAAAAGACACCGTGCAGGTAACCGTTAAATAAACCAACTATCGATAAAATACAGCTATTTAATAAATCTGAGTGGAACATTCTTGTTCCACTTTTTTTTTGCAATTAATTATTTCTAAGGTCATAATTAAAGATTACTGCTAGATCCTTGTCCTCCCTACCTCCTGCCGCAGCAAAAGCAATTCTTGCAGCCGTATTATTCACATGAGTTGCAATCCATGCCTCCTTAAGACCTATGCTTGCACCGTACTGACAGAGAAAGGACACCAGATTCCTGGCGACACCTTTGTTTTGAAACTCTTCCAACACAGCAACTTCATTAATAAAAAGCATGGCTTCCTTATCCGGGTGTATATAATGAAAAGCAGAGGCCATTGCGATCACTTTTTCCTGGACCAAAGCGAGGGCCATATGATGCCTGGGATCATTAAAGAATTCTTCAGCGCACGTAAGCTTTATCTCATTATCAAATAATTGATCCTCCGTTTCTCTCAGAAGGTCTATATCATCTAAATCTGCCATTCTATATGTCACTCTCTCAGACATTTGACTAAATTTATTCCTTTGAAATTTCGCAACACAATCACTAATTGATACGATTATTAAACTCCCAATTAATCAATATTAAAATTAAGGCAATCAAATATCAGCCATTACCTTGCCTTCAATATAAATTTTCCCCGGATTGTATTGAAAGAATCGTTTTCCTTCCTTCCGGTAAAAATCATTGAAAATGCCTGGCCGTCTTCACTCAACCATTTATTCGCGAAATTCCAATAAAAAGTATTTAAGGGAATATGCCCTTTCCCCCATTCTTTGTCATAGTAGACTGTAGTCCAGGGGCCCCATGGTTGAGATGCATCAAAAATAGCCAGATTGCCACGATGAGTTTCAGTATGTTCGGTGGTCAGCAAGTATCTGCCAACACCGGCATTATAGCTTACATTTATACACCAGCCTACACCGTCACTATTTTCGAATACCGGCTTTCTTTCTTTGATTTCCCGGGTCCAAAATATTTCACCGTTCTTAATGCCGCCGTAGAATAAATAGGCATTTCTGTTTAGAATATCTCCTTTCGGTACGCGTACCAGATCAATTATTCCAGGCTTTTGACAGTTTAGCCAATCCACCTTATCTTCATAATCGTCGGGACCTTCATAGCTCTGGAACCGGATCAAATAGCTGTAAACAAAATCATCAGGCGCACCTTCGTAATTTTTTCCATAATTGCAGAAAGTGGGCATCATCACCCCATCTTTCCGAAAGAAAGACCATTCGCAAAATTGCCAACTTCTACCATGGTCTGTTGAATAGGCGATTTTAACCTCCCCAAAGGGGTCATTCTTAGTTTCTAACATGCCAACCCACATATATAATATTCCATCAACGCAGAGTATTCCATAACTTTTACCAATAACCTCATGTTGCTCCTCACCTTCATGACCACCCCAGATATTAAGAGCCTTGAAATCGTACCAGTTATTTTCAATTCTGGCAACGCCGATGCTGTTTCGTCCAACACGATTAGTGCCGCCAAATCCTCCCCCATCTCCCCAAACTGTATATTGATGGTCATCATCCGCCCAGGTGACCGGCCAGTTGTCGCTGCCCGTAGCCAGTCGTAAATGGGTTTCCCATTCGAACTGAATTTCGTCAACAACCATACTGGGTGGGTATGGGCTGGACTGAGCCTGCATAAGACTTTGGCTAAACACAAAGCTAAACACTGAAATAAGGAGTTTCTTCATCTCTTGATTTAATAAATTCAATCCTGAACCAGGTAAAGACAGAAGATTTCTGATCTAAACTACCCAATTATCGAAACTGGCTACCATGGATTCTGCTTTCTTTTTATAACCAATTTTCTGGTAAATATGGTTAGAGACTTTATTCGTCAAATCCGTATATAAGGTACAAAACTTGTATTTCTGTAGCATCATCCTGGAAAGTTCATATACACAGGCAGTAGCATATCCTTTGCCCCGAAACAAAGAGGGAGTATAAACCAAATTGATTGCAATTCCGTTTTCCGAGGGTCTTGCCGTTCTGGCCATCGAAACCGATTCCTGATCGTACCAAAAAAAGAGACTCTCTTCCTTTATGCTTTTTGTCACAAAATCAACTGCCGGATCCTGGGTAAACTCAAGGTCAATTTCGAGGGAGAATTGTTTAACCCATTCCGAAAGGAGTTCAATATCTGCCGGACGGGCTCTTACCAGCCTTCCTTTCACAGAAGGAGCTTTCCCTAAAGATTCCAATTTATAAATCCCCTGATGCATCTCCACTATGCTAGCTATTTCCAATTTTTCTTTCACTGCCTGGGTGAATGCGCGTACTAAGTCTGAGGATCCTATGACTCCATCGATACGAAGTTCCTCCTTTAACAAAAAGTCGAGCAATATGGTAGCTTTGTCTTTTTCACCAACCAGAACGAGATTTCTGCCTGTTCTTATGCCCACTAATTTTAGGTAAGTTCCTACTTTTAATGAAATCATTATATCGAGGGGCCTCGAAGGTTCCTGCCGGGCTCTCTCTAAAATACCAAGTGGTAAATTATTCTCTGCTTCATCCTTCATTAGAAATGACTTTACCAGTGAATAATATTCCTCAATATCATCGTGATTTTTTAAAGCAATTATGCTCAATTAAATAAGTATTTATTTTGTCCTCTTAAACTCCTTCTTAAACCAATTTACAATAAAATCGAACCGTTCTTCGGTTATTGCATGACCTCCCTTATAATCCTGCCAAAAGATATTGGATTCACATCCATATTCGCTGTATACTTTTTTTGCTCCTTCAAAAAGATCTCCGGCATCTCTCGAATACTTATCATTAGTTCCGGAAAGAAGTAACAGTTTGCGGGGTGCAATTCCTTTTACCAAATCATCAATATCATATTCTTTATAAAATCCGGGTATAACTTCTGCCAGCTCGATACCTGTTTCATTATCTAATTTATTCCGGTAACTACACGCCGCTCCACTTGAACAACTGAACTGAATCCTTTCATCGAAAGGAGAGTGAAAAAGAACTGTATTTCCACCGTATGAATGACCAAGTATTCCAATCCGATCTGCACTTATCCCTTGAACCCCTTCCAAAAGGCTAATGCCGATTGACGAATCTTCGATGACCTTCTTCATCAACAATTCTCCCTTAAGCAATCGGTAACACATTTCATTGTAATGTTGAAGATGATCATCTTCGGAATCAAATGCCGGCATGATGCCAGTCATATTCCTCCTGCGATCTTCAAAACAAATAGAATCAGGAGCCAATGTAATGATACCTTGCCTGGCTAACGCGGGACAAAAAGCCTGCAAAGGATCTCCGGCAATCCCAGCCACTTCGCTCTTTCCAAGGTGCCTCTCACCGTGGTGCTGATGATGCACCAAAATTCCCCCAACAGGCATTGCGATTTCGGGAAGAAACAAAAAAGCCCTGATCTCATCATCTTCACTCCCACGATAACGGATCAGTTGACGGTGATAATAGTCCGATCTTTCCACTTCCAATACTTCATATTGAACCCGATCCAGGTAGATTTTGATTCCCAGAAACTCCTGGATTGCCTTTGTTTTACTATTCATGATTGACATTCAAGACTAAATTAATATTTCCCAAAACACTTTCACCCGGTTGAATCATACTGATGCAAATGCCAGATTTAAAGACTTAATGTCTGGCAGGATATGAATACCCGCTTAATCCAAAATGTAGCCAAATCGAATTGAGAGTACATCCAGTTTATTATTTATAACTTGGCAAATGTGAACAACCACCGGTATAACTTGAAAAAGTTGATTCTTCGGCAGTATATATATTGTTATCTCTTACCACTCAATTTATTTTTGTGGGTCGTGCCCTCATTCAGTCAGGATATGGCAACCGAATTTATTAAAACAGCGACGATCTACCGGGACAGTAGTCAGTGGGATAGTGCCATAACCTACTTTGAGAAGGCAATTCGGATGTATGAAGAAAAGAATTTGTGGAGAAAAAAATTCGAAACTCAAGCGGAGCTCAGTTATACGCGGATTTCTGCGCTGCAATACGAGCAAGCCCAAATTGAACTTCGTGAATTGATTCCGGAGGCGAAAAAAAGACTTACAATTCGTGACACATCGGTTGCTCATCTGCTGGATGTGGAGGGCAAACTTTACAACGAAACCGGAGCTTATAGTGAAGGCAAAATGAGCTTGCTGGAAAGCCTGGATATAAAAGAAGCATTAAAAGCCCGCTCTGAAGATATTTCTAGAACACTCTATGAATTAGGTAATACTTACCGGGAAATGGGTGAACTCGATCTGGCAATGGAGACCTACAAGAAAGATCTTGATATTCGGAAAGAACTGTACGGGGACAAAAATATCCATACCGTCACAGTTTATAATAACATCGCCATAATTCTCAAAAACACCGGCCGGTTTAGTGAGGCGCTCGAGGTCTATCTCAGCTGTGATTCTATCTTGCGGGATCTATACGGTAATGACAGTCAGCGTAGGGCTGCCGGTCTGAATGGCATAGCTATCATCTATGCTCAAACCGGGAAATATCCGGAAGCATTGAAGTATTTTAATCAGCTCCTGACCATCGATAGGAGTACCCTTGGAGAAAACCACCCATACCTCGCCAAGACCTATTCAAACCTGGGCATATTACATGAGTTGATGGGCGACTATAAGTCGGCAGAAGATCTGCATAAAAAAGCACTTGCTATCAAGCTCCAGTCTTTTGAACCCGACAATCCCAATCTCATCAGCGACTATAAGGGATTGAGCATCATCATGTCCCACATCGGCGATGTAGATCAGGCCCTATTGTATCAGAGACAGGTACTGCAAATGGAACAGGCAGCTTACAGTAAAAATGATCCGAGAATTGCCACCACCTACAATATGATGGCAGCATCTCTTGAAAGTAAAGGAGATTATGAAAGCGCCTGGCAAAACCTCAAAAAAGCAGAAGAGATTTTCCTAAACAACGGCAGGGATTTTATTGAATTAGGACCCGTTTATCATACGATGGCGTCGAACCTGGAAACCCAGGGGAAATATAAAGAGGCTTTGAACTATGCAGGGAAAGCGTTAAAGATAAATCTGCAGGCAGGCAAGCAACATCCGCATGTGGCGGGCAACCATGTGTTAATTGGCACCATATTTTTGGATCAGGGTTTAATTGACTCGGCACAGCACCATTTTCAAATTGCATTGGAAATTGACCGGAAAGTGTTTGGCGATAAACACCTCGAAGTCGCAAGAAATTATGGGCTTATTTCAGATGCTTTTTTCACTATGGACAGCTTTGCCAAAGCCATGGAAAATATTCAACTGGCAATAGGTTCAGCCACGCACGGATACAATCATAAAGATGATACCAGCAATCCCAACCCGGAGCAAACACTGATACCCAATACGGTAGCTTCTCTCCTGGGCGCCAAGGGAAAAATATTAAATTATTACGCAACAGAAAAGGACGACCTGGAGCTACTCCGTACCGCCATGTCCACCTTTGATGCCGCCGCGACTATGATTGACGCGGCTCAATTCAGTTACAAGGCGCAGGGATCGGTATTGGCGCTGAGGGAGGAACTAGATCCTGTTTTTGAAGAAGCCATTGATGTTGCTTACACCCTATACCATAAAACCGGCGACCGGAATTATCTGAAAAAAGCATTTGAGTTTTCCGAAAAAAATAAAGCGGCTTTACTGGTATCGGCGATTAATGAATCAAGGGCAAAAACATTCGCCGGAATACCGGACTCTCTTCTAAGTAAAGAGAATGAACTTGAAAGAGACTTGACTTATCATGAACAATTATTGAAAGAAGAAAGGAGTGCTACAACTCCTGATGTCAATCTCATTGAAAAATTACAGACGAGCATTTTCGATCTGCAATCAAAATATAACCGTCTTATTGAGGACTTTAATAAAAACTATCCTCGCTATTATCGCCTTAAATACAATACCAAAATTTCATTGGATGAAGTCGAAATTCGATTTCAAGAAATGGGCGAAATTCTATTAGAATTCTACTTAGGTAAAGAATACCTGTACATTTTCACAATTGGTAAAAATCAGGAAGATTTACACCGGATATCCATACCGGCAGATTTTCTTTTTATGATAGAGAAATTAAAAACCGCATTAAGTTCGAATGAGAGTACGATAGATTCTTTCGCAAAGGTCAGTTATGATTTGTATCAATATCTCATTAAACCAGTTGAATCCGTACTGGATAATAAAAAAATTACGATTGTTCCGGATGGTGAGCTGGGATATATTCCTTTTGAAGTATTGATCAGTGAATTGCCGGATAGTCCGGGGCATGAATTGGCCTATCTGATAAAAAAGCATTCTATTTCCTATGCTTTCTCCGCCACCTATCTGGTGGAACAATCTGAAAAATCAGCGGCCGATTCCAAACTTGGTTATTTGGCGTTTGCTCCAAATTTTAACAGTAGAAACGATACCGGGGATCCTCTAAATCCTAATCTTCTCGCAACGCGTGAAGTGGTAAGAGGATCACTGGCTGAATTACCGGGAGCTCTGAAGGAAGTAGAATCACTATCAAAATACTTTAATGGTACTTTCCTTCAGAACGAGAAAGCCAATGAGTCCAATTTTAAAAGAATGGCCCACGATTTTGCGATCATTCATTTAGCCACTCATGCTATTATTGATGAAGTTAATCCCCTTAATTCCCGGCTACTTTTCACCATCGAGGGCGATACTACAAATGATGGTGACCTCCACGCCTGGGAGCTTTTTAACATGCAGATTAATGCCAGGATGGCGGTACTATCGGCTTGCAATACCGGTTTTGGCAAAATTCAAAAAGGAGAAGGTGTTCTAAGTTTGGGCCGGGCATTTGCCTACGCAGGATGCCCCAGCCGCCTCATGAGTTTGTGGCCGGCTCAGGATGCTAGCACAGCGGATTTAATGGTTAGTTTTTATAGGAGCCTTTCAGATGGACTGTCGAAGGACGAGGCATTACGTATCGCCAAATTAGATTATCTGAACAATGCGGCTGATTTTAATTTACATCCATTTTATTGGGCTGGCTTTATCTTACAGGGTGATCCATCACCAATTATCGTTAAATCCAGGATTTTACCGATAGTACTTGGATTTGCCGGGCTTGCCATTTTCGGATTTTTTATTTTTCATATACTTCGCCGAGCAAACCTTAGATAGTTAATAGCTGAGCCCGGCAAATATTAAATTTACCAGGCTCCAAAAAATCAAGCATCTTAAGTTAGATAGTAGACCAACTTATATGAATCTTGACGGTGTATGGACCATTATTGAAAGTGGCTACCGTGGGATATGGATTTTCCGGCTCGGGATTATTTTTTGATCGAAGGAACGATCGCAGGGAAAACCGTACCTCTCCCATTGTCTGATACTGATCAAAGGCATCAACATCCACAAACTGAACCAGGAAAGAAGAGGAAAGATCTTCCTCTGTAATAGGGTAATCTGTCTTAACACTGAAAGGCAGTTGATCACTGGTGCAATCCTGACATTTCAACTCTTCATAGCCGGGGCCGATCTGCCATTTGCCATTCTCAAATTTCTGGATGTCCAGAAAGATGTCCGGATATTTAGCTCCCCCTATCGCTAATTCATCCCATGGTTTATTGTCACTATCCTCGTTAAAGGCAGGAAAAGCGGTGATATCAATTTTATCAATCACAGCATGGTTTGGCAAAGTACTACAATTGAGCACCTCATATTCTACCACTCCTCCGATGGCCAGTAGCGGATAGGATGGATCTGCCAATTGCCTGATTTTATATTGAATGGGTACTCCCAAAGAAGGATCATTTCCACCATCTTCCATCCATCGGTAAGCAGCTTGAATAGCATCCATTCCTAAACCGCTGCCGGTAACCTTGGTTGCCTGCTGGGCATCACCACCCAGGATCGCCACCTTAAAGGTGGAATTTTTAAAAAAACTACGGGTATCCGCGTTAATCTGTCCATTCACTTGTGCTAATCCACTTCTAAATTTTGCCTTAACTTCAGAGGAAGTAGTGAATTCGCTGCCGGTATATGTGAAAATACCTATCAACATCCTTCCATAGGCTACTTCCGTTACGTAGCCCAATGGTCCGACATCGTCTATAAGTTGCTGTATCCGGTCTATTGATACAGAAGGGTCAAAAAGATCCGATGGATTCACTGGATTTGATACGGAAGCGGTATGATAAATCTGATAAAACTTAACCGCAAACGAATGACTCTCCACCGTAGAACTCACATCGAACCGTCCCTTTACTGATTGACTTAGATATTTATAATCAACCCCGACATGAACCATCGCCTGATCAATGGAATAAGCTTCGACAGACTCGGAAATTACCTTGGCTGCAAAGGTAGGATTTTGCTCCTCGATTTCTTTCAATGCACGATCCACATTACCCCTTTGACCTGGATCTAGTACTTCACGTAAATCACCCAGATCACTGGATACTTCGACCGGCTTGCGGGGGAAATTTCCGATCCCATTGAGATCCCGCTGTTCCATATAATCTTTGATTTTGATAATTGATCCAGGATATAATGCAGCAGTATTGGTGGCAGAACGGTCATCGAAAGCATTAAGGGTCAACTTATCCAGCACGACTGTCTCTTTGATTCGCTTACCGTTACACAGGAAATCGGTGTTGTCAGATGTACTCTCTTCGGAGTAACCGGCAGGAGTTTCCTCATAGGTGGGCTCGGGGGTGGTAAAAACCTCACCTCCTGCAATAATTTCATTTACAGCGCCTTTCTGCAATTCCTCAATGGTGCTCTCACCCTTCCGACAACCAATAGATAGGATGAGCAAGACACTGAAGGTTAGATAGTTCAGTATGGATGATTTCATTTTTAATGATTTTTTTGGTTTTAAAAGTTCTCTGATTAAAAGCGGATAAATCCCTTGCCTCCAAATCTTGGACATCGACGGCTACGGCCAGATTGTGGTGCCATAATGCGTAGACCGACATTTAAAGAAATCAGATGACTTCCCGTAGCAAAGGGAAGTGTATTGAAATCTGCCAGGGTAAAGTCATCTTTCGACGCTGTGTATTGATATTGTAACCCCAGAATCAACTTGCGGCTGCCTATCTGAATTCCGGCACCATAAGTATATCCCGGCTTGACTGTCCTTTCCTCCGATGTCCGTTCCTGTATCCCGGCGTCATTTTCCTGGTAAGTGATAAACCGGTTGGTAGTAAAAGATGCTCCCACCATCACGTAAGGATCCAATCCATAAGGGAGCAGATCGGTTAGCTGATTGAGACTGTACTTTGCAAAGACGGTCTGCAATCGTTGCTTTATATCGTAACGATAAAAACTATATCTCTGAAAGAAACTCTGTTGTACTCCAACACTCAGTGGTTGAAAAGTTTTTCCGATCTCACCGAAGAGATGACCGGCTGGGTTCTTTGATTCAAAGCCCAATTGTTCTATTTGATTGAGGAGAAAATATCCTCCCCCCAATTGAAAATACCACTGTGAATTCTGGCCAACCGAGTGAACAGTGATGCCGAGAAAATAAAGGAATAGAAGGTTTTTAAGAGAGGTTTTCATGAAGCTTGATTTTCCGCTTTATTGCTTCATGAAACAAATGGTTACCCACCGCACCAATATTTTTTAGTCCGGTGGATCTCCATTCATTTTGGCCTGGTTTACAATTCGACCTGATTTTTTAAAATGAAAATCACTGATCTGCACGAAGCCCGGTCCATTGAGGGAATTTGTTTATCCAATTTACCTGCCAGCTCGTACTCACATTTTTTGACGTCAACTAATTTTTTAGGCGTTGTATTGAGCGAAAAAATGGTAGCTCCGACTAATAATAATGGAACTAACTTTTTTGCAAATGAAAATTTGTTTACCCTGTCTTCTTCACTATTCTTAAGCAACCAGATGCGGGTAGGTAGATAACGGGCTGCGATCAAGGGCAAAGAAACCGCGATAATAAACGGCCACGTGGCCGGATCAATGACCAGCATGAAACCGGTAATCGGTATCACCAACAGGATTTTTTGAAAAATAACATTTGACATAGCTCAGCGACTTTGCTATGTATAGTCAATGCCTATGCCGAAATCATATATATCTGATTATCAGAACCTTAAATGATCATGTCATATCTAAAACCGTTCGGGAACGAACAACTCTTGTTCGAAAACGAACAGTATTTCATTTCAGAAGGTGAGCCGGAATTGCCAATACCGGAATTTTACTATGATATATCATCCTTTTAGCCCGGCTATATTTAAACAACTCCTTAAAAAAGTTCCGTTTGTGGGTAAGCATGGTCACTATATCGATACGTTCCTTCTCAAGGTATTCACCGAGGGTTCTGAAAATCTCTGAATGGCTCAGTATTTCAAAATGGAGATTGTGATGATCTCTAAATTTGACCTTCATGTTTTCAAATCTCATTTTCTTTTCTTCATCCACCTCTGGAGATACATGCAAACAAACCACTTGAGTCTTATCAAATAAGGATGCGAATTTCAATACTTCGATTAGTGCTTTCTCATCTTCATCGGTAAAATCTGTGGTAACAACCAGTCGGTCAATATTGTGATCAAATGATGCTTCATCGGGAATAGCCAGCACCGGGCAATTTGCTTTTTCCATAATCTCTCCTGTCACGGAGCCAACAAAGACCTCCCGCAAGCCGGTAGCTCCTTTTGTACCCATGATGATCACATCACTACCCTCCGATTCGGCGCTGGCAAGAATTGCTTTAATGGTGGAACCGGTCTTTAGGGTATGATTGACCCGAACGTGACCAAGACTGTTTGCCTCTGCTATGACCCGTAGCTGATCTACTGAGTTTCGGTATTCGTCAAACTCCTCCATCCGGATCGACTGTTCGATTTCTCCCACTAAATTCGGCATTACGACTCCATGAATCTCTGGAAGAGGATATGCGTGCAGCGTAGTGATCTCTGCGGACAACACGTCTGCAAGATGCAATGCATAAATAAAGGCATGGTTTGCGGCAGGAGAGAAGTCGGTAGGAAATAATATTTTTTTCATAGCCTGTTTTTTTTAGTTGCTTATTCAATATTGGCCAGGGAAACGTCATCAAGTCAATGACAAACATCAATGGGCATGATGAGATTGTAAAGCAGTTCTCCACCCATCTCCCTTCTAAATATATTCCTTGCAGGATAGGAGTCGGAACCTCGTGATGTATATTTGCCTTCCTATGCAAGAAGAACAGAAATCGCCATCGATAGAAATGCTACCCCACGTAGAACAATGCATCAAAATATTGCAGCAATTAGCTGAAGATCCCACCTTGTTGATGGCCCTGCCCGAGGAAACACGGGTAGCACTATTGCAGCAGGCGGGCCAGCTGGCCAAACCAGACCGGCATGCCCTTAATCTACGGTTGAAAGCCCGGAGAAAATTGAGGAAGGAAAAAGTCTCCAGTGCGATACGACAGAAGACTGCTCAGACTGGAATTCGCTCGGCCCGGGAGGCCCATATCTTCATTGCACCTAAGCAGATTGAGTCATCCCATATTTCTTCTCTAAAACGTCTACCAAAACCAAAATCCTGTTATGTCTGCAATAAAGACTATGACCGTCTACATCATTTTTATGATGCCTTATGCCCTTCCTGCGCTGAATTTAATTATCAGAAACGATTTCAGACGGCTGACCTGGTAGGCAGGGTGGCCCTTATCACCGGCTCAAGATTAAAAATTGGCTATCAAGCCACTATCATGATGTTGGAAGCTGGTGCCACGGTGATAGCTACTACCCGGTTTCCCGTTGACTCCGCCAGGCGATATGCGGCCGAACCCGGTTTCCGTGAATGGGGTGACCGTCTACACATATACGGGCTGGATCTTCGGCATACTCCCAGTGTAGAACTATTCACTCAGCACATCCTGCACCAATATAAAAGGCTGGATCTCCTGTTGAACAATGCTGCTCAAACGGTACGAAGACCTTCTGGGTTTTATGAACATTTGATGTATAATGAATCATTGTCAAATGAAGAATTGGATAAGGATCTGCAAAAATTGTTAGTCAATTTTAACCACCTAAGAAATCGGATTCAGCAAACCCATTATCCGGAGATGGGTAAAAACTTGCCGGTATCCTGGCAGAGCAAAGGTCAGGGATTGGGCATCATGGCATCTGCCCGATTATCTCAGATTCCTTATAATTTTGACAAGAGCATACGAGAAAACGAGATCTTCCCCAAAGGTAAACTCGATGCAGATTTACAACAAATTGATCTTAGAGATTCCAATAGCTGGAGATTACGCCTGGGTGAGATCGAAACAGCAGAAATGCTGGAGGTTCAATTAATTAACTCCATTGCGCCATTTATCTTGATAAACCGTCTACTGCCGCTCATGAAAAAGGAGAATACCGGTCAGAAGCACATTGTGAATGTCACTGCCATGGAAGGGAAATTTCATCGCTTCACCAAGTCCGACCGGCACCCCCACACCAATATGGCTAAGGCGGCATTGAACATGATGACCCATACTGGTGCCAGCGATTTGGCCAGATATGGCATCTACATGAATGCTGTGGATACTGGTTGGGTAACGGACGAGGATCCGGTTCACCTCACCACACAGAAGCAAAGGGTCCATGATTTTCAACCCCCTTTGGACATTGTGGATGGAGCTGCACGTATTTGCGATCCGTTCTTCGATGGTATCAATACAGGCAAACATTGGTGTGGCAAATTCCTCAAGGATTACTTTCCTATTGACTGGTAGTATTTCTACGGGCTTTCGACGCATAAAAGCAGACAAAAAAAGTTGATATGAAACCCTCGAACTTTTCTCTACCGAATGATGCTTGAGAGATTTAAACTGAAAGAGAATACGAGTTCTGTCAAGAGTGAATTTATCGGTGGACTGACCACCTTTTTGACCATGGTTTATGTCGTCTTCGTACATCCTTCGATTCTCGCTGAAGCGGGTATGGACAAGGAATCGCTCATCACAGTGACCTGCCTCCTCATTTTTGCGAGTACAATGCTCGTTGGAATATGGGCCAATGTACCCTTCGCTATGGCTCCTGGTATGGGCCTGAATGCCTTCTTCACTTATTCAGTGGTGATAGGTGAAGGTATTCCCTGGCAAACAGCACTCGGCATCGTCTTCCTTTCCGGGCTTCTATTTCTATTATTGACACTGATCGGAGTGAGACAAAAGATCGTGGATGCTATTCCGCTGAGCTTGCGTTCCGCTATGGGCGCAGGAATTGGCTTATTTATCACATTGATCGGTCTTCGTAAAATGAAACTGGTGGTAGATAGTCCTGCGACATTGCTGACCCTGGGTGACTTCTCCGAAGAAGTGATCATTGGATGTTTGGCCTTACTTATGATGGTTATACTTGATATCAGAAAAATAAAGGGAGCGATTTTATGGGGAATCGGATTTGGGACGATTGCGGGATTCATGTTTGTGGATTTGCAATTGCCTGATTCGATGATTAGTTTACCTCCGTCCATCGATCCGGTTTTCTTTCAACTGGATGTGGTATCTGCACTAAAATGGTCTCTGGTCAGTGTGATATTTACCTTTATGTTCATTGACTTATTTGATTCGATCGGAACTATTTTAGCCTGTTCCTTTGAGGCCGGGTTGATTAAGAAGGATCAGAAATTACCCCAGATGAGTAAGGTGCTGAAAGCCGATGCCGTTGCTACCATCGCCGGTGCACTGATGGGATCAAGCACCACTACCACCTACATCGAATCGGCTTCGGGCATTGCCGCCGGAGGACGGACTGGACTAAGTTCGGTTTTCACGGCAATCCTTTTTCTTTTTACCCTTTTTCTCAGCCCATTAATTGCTGTTGTACCGGAGTATGCTGTAGCACCGGCACTGGTGTTTGTCGGTGTATTAATGATCCGTCAAATTACCGCCATCGACCTAAATAATTTACGAGAAGCGTTTCCGGCGTTCCTAACGATAGTTCTGATGCCCCTGACCTATTCCATTAGTACAGGACTGGCTTTTGGCTTCATCTCCTACACCTTAGTTGCCCTACTGACCGGAAAGGGCAAAGACATCTCAGTAGTTTTGTGGTTCATTGCCCTGGGAGCCCTGGCAATGCTGCTGTTAAAAGGTCATTGATCAAGAATTTATTTAGCGGTCTCTACTTCTCCATTTTTCGCCACACTGTAATATTTTGTATGGTTGTCCGATTTTCTCAGCAGCGGCAGCAAAACGGGCGGGATCTTCTGTGTTAAATGTAAACATATCATAATGACAAGGGATTACCAATTTTGCTCCGATTTCACAACCTAGTCTGGCTGCCTCCTCTGCATTTAAGTTACCAGCTACTCTTCGTTCAGGCTTATTCCCATTGATCGGTAAAAAAGCCACGTCAATCTCAAACTGTCTCAGTAATCTTTCCATTCCGTCATACCATAATGTGTCACCACTGTGATAAATAGTCCACGTACCAAATTGGATGATATATCCCATAAAAAGGCATCGACCTTGCTCGTCTCTCTCCAATAAATTATGTGCCGCCGGGATGCCATAGAACTTAAACGGCCCGACACTGATCTTTTCATTCTCATTTAGACCATGCGGCCAGTCGAATGCACATTCAATTCTGTCGACCACAAATTGCCGGTTAGCTTCCGGGATAATCATCTTCAATCCCGGATTATTTTTTATCAGAGATTTTAAAGTATCTCCATCCAGGTGGTCGGTATGATTGTGACTGGAGGTGACTACATCAATAAAGTCAAGGAGATCAGGGTCGATCGCCAATTCTGTCATCCGGATATGAGGCTTGTCTGTATTCTGATATTTTATCGTCAAAGAATCGGACAAATAAGGATCCAGTAACAAATACGCACCCTGCCAATGGATTAAGAAACCACTCTGCCCCAACCACCACACCAGAAAATCCGGAGATTCAGGATCGACATCCAACATATTGTGGCGCAAGGCTGCACCTTGTAGGATTGGTTTTATCAAGACAATAAATTT
This sequence comes from Saprospiraceae bacterium, assembly GCA_020436835.1. GTDB lineage: Bacteria > Bacteroidota > Bacteroidia > Chitinophagales > Saprospiraceae > JABDMH01. Next base: position 45,063 of record JAGQWZ010000549.1, read on the forward strand.
GAATTAGAAAATACATCCAAGCGGATTAGAGAGTCTGTCTCACCGCTTTTGCTCCACTAACCATGTTAACCAATTTCTTTTTTGCCGCCCAACGTGCAGTCTGACTCAATCCGCAATCCGGAGCTACAGAAAGTTTTTCCGGATTAATATACCGGAGGCATTTTTTTATCCGGTCAATGACATCATCCACTGTTTCGATATAGTAGCTTTTAACATCAATGATCCCGACTGCCACATCCATTTTCTTTGCGAATTCCGCAATTAATTCAATTTCCGCAAATTCACGGTTGGCCATTTCAACATGGATTTCATCTACTTTGAAATCAAGGAAGTCCGGCAACATTGGATTTATTCGACGGTAGCCCACTGCATGTCCTTTAAAATTCCCAAAACACAAGTGCGTGGAGAGGTGACATCGGCCCACAACCGGTTCGATCGTCCGGTTGAAGATATCCACAAATCTCTTGGTGTCTTCCCGGTAAGCATAACAACTCATTGATGGTTCATCAACTGTAATTTCCTGGCATCCGGCGGCTACCAACTCCTCCAGTTCCTTTCGGACCATGGGCAAGATCGCTTCCGTTACAGCAAATCGATCCGGATATTCTGCGTTCGGGATCAGTCGGCCGCTGAGGGTATACGGTCCCGGCACGCTGGCCTTCAAAACGGGTCCTTTTGGAGCCAATCGTTGCAATCTTCTGAATTCTTCCACAACTCCCAGACCTCTTGGTGCCCTTAGGGTCTCCCTGATTTTATGCTTTCCACGCTGATCATGTGCGGGCGGACCCCATCGACGGGGAGAGACCGTTTCTCTTTCAATCCCTTCAATATATCCATAAAACGAAAGGTTGAAATCCAATCGGGTTTGTTCTCCATCGGTGATTACATCCAGCCCTGCAGCTAGCTGATCATGGACGGCCACAGTGACGGCATCATCTATCATTTCATCTATATCAGCTTGGCCAAACCGCTCCAGATTTTCGGAGGCAAATTCGAGCCAGGCCGGAAAAGGATAACTGCCAATTACTGTTGTACGAATAGGTAGTTCTTTCATTAGTTTTTGATTAATATTCAATTCAAGAATAGACTGGAAATATGCTCCATCAGACTACTCCTTCCCCAGGTTCGCGTAGAGTTTTGCCAGCCGTCTGGCGTGTTCATCATAGGCGGCTTCAAATAATTCGGTGGCTTTTTCAGCTCCTACATTACAGACAGCAGTTAACACTTTGGGAGGCACACCGGCTTCCGTGAGCAAACGGGCAATTTGCGCCTTAAGACAATTAATGATCACGGCACCTCCGACAGTCGATCCCGGTGAGACCGGGGTATCTAAACCGGGAACGTCTATCATGGCATCTCCTGCCGGAGCTCCGGTATCCAGAACGAGATCGGCAAAGTCCTTGAGTTTTTTACCATCCGGCCTTTTACTTTCGGACTGCTCCAGGTGCTTCTGAGTTACGATCGCAACGACACGTATTCCATTTTCCTGAAAGAGTTCTGCAATTTCAACCGGCACTACATTACACCCACTCGAGGAAATCACCAGCGCACTATCATTTTTATCCAGGGCGAAATTTCGCAAAATTCTTGCAGCGAGACCGGGTACGTTTTCCAGGAACATCGCCTGTCGTTGTCCATTTGCACCCACCACCAGGTTGTGAAAGGTAAGGGACAATTCGACGATTGGATTAAATCCGGGAAAGGATCCATATCTCGGCCACATCTCCTCCACCATAATCCGGCTGTGCCCGGAACCAAATACATGAACCATACGACCGGCCAGTATCGATTTGGCAAACCAGGAGGCAGCCAATTCGATGGCACTCTCCTGTTCACTGACTCTAGTCAGTATTTCACTTGATTTTTGAAGGTACTGTTGAATGAGCGTCATGGGCATTTCTATGAATCCTGATGATCCCTGGCGTAGAGAGCTGCGCCAATGGCACCCGCATAATCTTCATATTTGGCAATTTTTATCGGGGTTGCCTGACCTCCCGGCCTCCACTCATATATATCCATGAACTTACTTAAGGGCTCTAATAAATCCTGATCTGCCTTGGTTATACCTCCGGCGAGAATCACCAGATTCGGACTAAAAGCGTTACAAAAAGAGATGATACTTACGGCCAGAATACGAACGGCACTTAACCATACATAGGTTGCCCAGGTATCTCCCGCTTTATAGGCCTTTACCAGGGCATGGGTGTTTTTAAACCTCCCTTTGGATCTGTGATCCAAACTGATCTCACCCATTGCATCTTCAAGGCTGCCAGGAGTTCCGGCAATACTGGTAATCGTATCCGTTGCATTTACTGATACGTGACCAAGGTGACCGGCCCGCCTCATAAAACCCTGGTGCAATTTTCCGTCAACAAGGAGGCCTCCACCAATGCCGGTACCCAGAGTGAGCATGACCAGATTTGGTATGTTTTTCCCTACTCCCCACTTTGCCTCCGCCCAAAGGGCAGCATGGGCATCATTTAATACCCGCACCTTGGTACCCAGAAAATCTCCCCATACAAACCCCTCCAAACCTTTGAATCTTTCTGGCATAAAAGCAATACAGCGGTTATCTTCATTCGCCACGCCGGGAGCAGAAAGTCCTACACTGATAATGGGATTCTTTGCCTGAATAGTAAGTTCTTGATAAACTCCGGCAATCGAGTCATGCCAATTTTCGTCTTGCCTCTGGGTATCACGGGTTATTTTCTCAATTATCTGATTATCATCGATGAGCACCCCTTTTACATTCGTGCCACCTATGTCAATTCCTATATGCATTCTTTCGATTTTATCTAATATTGACCTTCACTTACGCACCAGCCTCCATCCACTGTAAGTACCTGTCCGGTGATAAAAGCAGATTGATCAGATAACAGAAATGATACGGCCCCATCCAGATCCTGGGGTTGCCCTATCCTCCCACCGTCCAGCGGTTGCTTTGTTCTAATAAATTTCTGTATTTGATCATCTTTTGCCGCTCTTTGGGCCATTGGGGTTTCAACCAATCCGGGTGCCAAAACATTAATCCGGATATTATCCCTGGCGTAATATGAGGCCAGTGATTTGCTAAATCCTATAACCGCCGATTTGGCTGCCGCGTAAGCATGCGTTGCAAAATATCTGGGTGACGGTGCATACCCTAGGACAGATCCCATGTTTAGAATGGCACCTCCCTTTCCCTGCTTTTGAAAGGAACGAATTGCTGCTTGATTTGACAACATCAATGACGTAAGGTTTAGCTCAAAAGTTGTTTCCCATCCTTCGAGCGTCAGTGCATCTACCGGACCATCTCCATATCGACGACCGCTACCACCTGCCACATGATAGAGCCCATGGAGAGATCCCCATTTTAACTCACACGCCTCAATAGCTTCACGGGCCGAATCAGGCATTGTCGCATCCAAACTCAGGACCAGTCCCCGATCGGATAATTGGTCTTCGGCCATGCGGCATGAATCGACATTCCGGCCAGTGACCACCACCCGGGCACCCTGACGGGTAAGACTTAGAGCTGCCGATAGACCCATCCCGGTGGTTCCTCCCACTATCACAATATTTTTATCTATCAGACTCAAATCAACTTCTCGCTAATTTTTCCCGATTGCTTATTCCTGATGATTACCTTCTTGCGACCATCCGGAAGAATCTCCTCTTTGATCAGGAAGTGATCGGCATCATATTCTTTTAAACTTTTAGCATCTGACAATCCTGTTTGCCCTCTCCAGTCTTCCAGCAGTACCGGTTCCCACTTTTTCGATTCTACTGATTTATAACAGGCATCCATGATCGCGTTTACCACATACCCATCATAGAAGGTCTCCATTGGCGATTCTCCTTGTTCCTTGGCATCAAACATATCCGTAAACATATCAATATATCCCAACTCACTCACTTCATCTCCCACCGGAAATAACCAGCCCGTGTCACTTTCAGCTTTCTCCGCAACATAACCACCCAATCCCACATCGGTAAACATTTCGAAGCCGGTTCGGAGGAAGTGATCCGTCCTGATATTACCTTCGGTGCCAGAAACCTCATCCCGTAAATCCATACCACCCCGGTAAGTCCAACTTACTTCAAATTGACTGATAGCTCCATTTTCATATTTTATCAGCCCAATGGCATTGTCTTCGGCCTCAATGGGTTTCGCCTGAGTTGCTGCCCAACACATCGCCTCCACCGGTCGTATATCCTTGCCAATATAATTGCGACCTATTTCAATACAATGGCAGCCCAGATCAACGATCGCACCCCCTCCGGAAAGTTCCGGATCCCAAAACCAATCACTATGTGGTCCCGGGTGAGCTTCACGCGAACGCGTCCATAATACTTTGCCAATAGCTCCGTTCTGCACTGATTTTAACGCCTTCAGTGTTTTAGGAGTATAGGCAAGGTCTTCGAGATAACCGTGAAAGACTCCGGCTTTTTCCACTGCCTCAAGCATTCTCCTGGCCTCGGTGGCGGTTCGGCCTAAAGGCTTGGTACAAAGCACCGCCTTGCCTGCCTGAGCAGCGAGTAACACTGCTTCTTCATGTTGATTATTAGGAAGTCCGATCACTACAACATCGGTAGTTGGATCATGAATGGCCGCAGCCATGTCCGTATATTTCTGCGGTATACCCCATTGACGGGCAAAAAGATCAGCCCGTTCCTGACTCCTAGAATATACTGCTTTCACCCGGTCGCGGCTACGTTGACCATGAAGACACATGGTATAAAATGTTCCGATTAGTCCGGTGCCGAGCATGGTAATAGTCTGGCTTTTCATGACAGTAGTACGTTTATACGAATGATGTGGCTGGGGCCTGAAAATAACCAATCCCTTTTTAATTTTAAATGATCTTTACGATTTATCTGGCACTCTAATCTGTTCCTCTCCCAAAAATCCCTAATCCTCGTTCCATTGCCCAAAGGTCATTAAGTAATAAAAGGAATCCGTAGCCGTTACATTGTAACTCAAACATCTCGTGAAAATGAAATCAAGACGAAGCATCATGAAGCAGCTGGCTGCTTTTCCCCTGGCAATTTCTCCGGCATTACTGCATTCAGCGGTACCGGATCTGCCGCAGGAGGAAGAAATTAATATTGTCGGTCCCAGAAATGGTTATAGTGCCCAGATCGGGACACTGGTGTCCATGATGAACTGGATGCGAAATACGATCCTTTATCCGGTTCAGGGGATGTCCATCCGTGAACTGGACTATTTGCACGATGAAAAATCCAATTCCATCGGAGCCATGCTCTGGCATCTGGCGGCTACCGAAAAGTTATACCAGGAGAACACTTTCCATGGCCGGACATGGGATGAGGGGGTTTCCAAAACAGACAAGGCGTGGATAATGGCCATGAATTTGGGGGATGAAGCCCGGCAGAAAGTCAAAGGAAATCCACTTGATTTCTACCTTGAGAAACTTCAGACCGTCCGGGACACAACGCTGATTGAATTAAAGAAACGCGATGATGACTGGCTTTTGAAGGTCGATGATTCCTGGCCCTGGGGGCCAACCAACAATTATTGTAAATGGTTTCATGTTGTAGAACACGAGAGCAATCATAATGGTCAGATCAAATGGATTAAGGGCCGGCTACCTGTCTGATCAGATTGAAGCTTTTTTATCTCATATCGTTTGTACACCAGCACCCTTACAGATCAGACCCAATTGCCCACTGTGATAACCTTCATGCCGGATCAGGTGGTAAAACGCCATCCGGTTTGATTGAAATACGAAATGCATGTTTTCGTCAGGGAAATCCTGGTCCAATTGTGATGTTGGAAACCTCCGAATCAACTGAATTGTTTGTCTATGTAGATTATTAAAGGCATCCCATACCTCCGTAAATTCCGGTCCGTGAGTGGGATCAACTGAAGGTGTACCCAGAGCAAATTCATGAATCCAGGGAATATCCCTCACCTGTGGATCCAACGCCCGTAAGACTACGTATTGGGCCCAGGACAGATGGCCGGCAATCCAATACGCAGAATTAACATCATTTTCATTTAGCGTAAACTGGTAGAAAATCATATCCTCCTCTAACAATGAAAAATACCACCGGGTTAACCTGCGGGTATTATCCAGGATGTCCGCAATTATATTCTCTTGCATCAGTGATCCAGACTTTTCTAGCTCAATTTAGTGACGAAATGGGAAAAACCTCCGTCTATTGTACGAATTTCTCCTGTACTTAATTTAGCTCCCGTTATGAAATGGACTATACCATCGGCAATATCCTCAGGTGTAGCAGTTGTCTGCAACGAAGATGCTTTGGCAAAACGCTCATTGACCTTTTCATAATTATCATTAAGAAAATTTTTTGTCCACCGACCCTGGATAAACCCGGGACATATGGCGTTTACCCGCACATCGGGAGCCAGGGCATGCGCCAGGGATAAGGTAAGGGTAATGAGGGCTCCCTTGGAGCAGGCATAGGCAATGGAACTTCCACTTCCATTGATACCGGCAATACTGGAGACATTAACAACGGATCCCTTTTGATTCTTTAAATAGGGAGCGGCAGCCCGGGTCATTTGAAATGCACTTACCAGATTAACCTGGTACAGATCATGAAAATCCTGTTGCTTAAGCCCTTCCAAATCAGAAAGCGGACAAAAACGGGTTTGAGCAGCATTGTTGACTAAGCCATCGATGCGATCCCATTTTTCAAACGCTTTCTGCACCATTTTCCTGCAATTCAAATCTTCAGATACATCGGCTTTCATAAGAATGGTATCCGATCCAAATTGTGAACAAAGATGAGCGGTTTCCTCCGCCTCATTCTTACTCTTCGTATAATTGATCAGCACATTCCACCCTTTGCTGGCTAACGACTTTGCCGTAGCCGCACCTACCCCGGTAGCCGAACCGGTTATGATTATTCCAGGTTTCATTACTTGTCCTTTAAATCGAAAATAGTAAGATACATCTTAATCGTTTTTTATGCGGCAAATTCAGAATTTAGTTTTTCCGGTTTGCGCTTAATCTCTATAATGTCCGAAGGCAAATAAAATCCCGCTTTATCCAAAGCGCTAAGTACCTTGTCAACGGCTTCCACCTTGACTGCTCCGGCATTAATATTTTTATCAAAAGTATCCAACCAAAACAGAACAAGTAAATTCAAGGTACTGGGCGTCAGGTCAGATATAATCACAGCAGGTGCTTTTTCCTCTTTCAAAATTTCCGGAATTTCATTTAATTCCCCAATTATTATGTCGATGGCTTTAGGTACGTTTGAGCCATAATCCAGACCAACAATAAATTCATGCCGCATAAAACCATCAATCGTGTAATTTTTCAGTGCATTTTTTATAATTTTTCCATTCGGAATATAGACATCCTGTCCGTCAAAGGTCTTAATATGTGTACTTCGAATAGTTAGGGCGACAACAGTCCCTTTATTTCCATCAAGTTCTACAATATCACCGATGCGGAAAGGGCGATCAAATGCCAGTAATATGCCGGCAAGAAAATGTTCGAAAATATCCTTGAATGCAAATCCAATAATAAATGCTCCAACTCCGGCAGTACCCCAAATGGCCGTTGCGGCACCACCAAGACCAACGATTTTCAGGATCAGCAAGACGGCTATGATATAGACAATGGTCTTCACTACTCTAATGATAAATTTTGCCAGTAAAGGATCATCTATTTTCCGGGTGAGTATATGTCTCAATTTATTTTTGATAAAAAGAGAAATTAGCCAACTTACTGCCAGTACAATGATACTCAGTAGAATCTTGGGAAATAACTGCACCAACAGTTGGTAGTAGGTTTCCATATATGTTGATACGTCATTGAGAAAATCTGTCATCTTGATTTGATTTTTAAATCATTTAATGATTAAATACATGTTTCCGGTTTACGCATTCGCCCGTTTTCTTGATGAGTTGCCCAAAACCTGGCAAGCCATTTATCAGGACCCCGCATTCGAAATTAAAGAGAATTCGATCACCTAATAACATAAAGATATAGAGTTTAAAACAGATGAGACCTTGATCCTGTTCGACAAACAAATCGGTGGCAGATCTGGTTATATTTTCAGATCTTAAAAAAATTATCGAAGAAATGAATGAAGCCGTAACCAAATTAATGGAGAGACTCCAGACTATTTTTGATGAATTTATCCTCCTGGTGCCGAACATAGCCCTTAGCCTGGTCGTGGCAGTGATTGGATTTCTGGTTGTCCGGTTTATTCAAAGGCGGATGAAAAAATTACTTTTCAGCCAACTGGAAAATCATTCCATGAGTATAATCATGAGTAAGGTGATCGCCTTCATATTATCAATTGGGCTTCTTTTTCTCATTCTGGGAATTCTTCAACTGGATAAACTGCTGACTTCATTGCTTGCCACGGCAGGTGTCCTTGGACTGGCCATTGGTCTGGCCCTGCAGGAACCACTGACAAATGCATTCAGTGGAATTATGCTGTCGATCAAGCAAAGACTCCGGATAGGGGATCTTGTAGAGACCAATGACTATTTTGGAACAGTAACAGAAATCAATCTTCGCTCCACCATTGTACATACTTTTGGCGGCCAGGTGGTAACCATTCCAAATAAATCCGTCATTCAAAATCCGATGGTAAATTATTCCTATTTGGGTAAAAGAAGGGTGGAACTGGATTGTGGAATTTCGTATGCTGAAAATCTGGATCAGGTAGAAGAAGTTGTGAGAAAAGCAATGGAATCGGTAGAACATTTGGATACAGAACCAGTTGATTTCTTCTATACTGAATTTGGTAACTCCTCAATTAATTTTCGCGTACGGTTCTGGATTGACGAGGTAAAACAAAAACCTTTTTTCGAAGCCCGTAGTGAAGCCTTGCGAAATATCAAGCGTGCCTTCGATCAGAATGATATCCTGATTCCATTCCCGATTCGCACTTTGGACTTTGGCATCAAGGGAGGAGAGACCTTTCAGGAACAAATGTTGAGTGTACAACATAACGGTTCCAGTGGACAATAGTATGGACTGGGGAATCCTCCTTGCGAGCGTTAATCGAAAGGGTTCAGATCATTTTAAAAAAAGAAGAAACTTAGTTATCCTTATAGTTAATTTCTAATATCTGCCAATTGGATATTTTATGACTCGAAGGTTCATGATGTTTTGTTTGTTCTGTATTTGCATGAGCAATTTGTTGCTTGCGCAAAAGTCAGTTAAAGAAAGGGTTTTCGTACTCACTGATATCTCCAACGAACCAGACGATGAAGAATCCCTGGTCAGATTTCTGGTATATAGTAATGAGTATGATATAGAAGGCATAGTCGCTACTACTTCCACCTGGTTACGAAGCAATCCCAGAGAAGATCTGGTACGCCGGCAACTATATGCCTACGGTCTGGTGAAGAATAATCTGGAGAAACATAAAATGGGCTTCCCTTCCAAGAATGATCTATTGCAGAAGGTTGCCACCGGTCAACCTGATTATGGAATGGAGGCGGTTGGAGATGGAAAGTCCAGTCCCGGCTCCCGCCTGCTGGAAGCTGCCGTAGACCGGCAAGACGAGCGGGTTCTTTGGGTATCTGTTTGGGGAGGTGCCAACACCCTGGCTCAAACTCTGTGGGATGTACGTAAGGAGCGGTCTGACGAAGCCCTGCAAAAGTTCATATCAAAAATAAAAGTATATACCATTTCCGATCAGGACGATGCCGGACCCTGGATACGGAAGGAATTTCCTAATCTATTTTATATTGTTTCACCCAGCACGCCGGATTGGAAGGAGTATTATCGAGCCACCTGGACCGGAATCAGTGGAGACCGGCACTATAAAAACGGACCGCATTATGCTTTTAATTTAGTAGACAATCCATGGCTCAAGGAAAATATTATTGACCATGGCCCCCTGGGAAATCTCTATCCTCCCCTGGCTTATATTATGGAAGGAGATACCCCGTCTTTTCTAGGACTAATTCAGAATGGACTTGGTTGGTCAGTATCACCAGCCTATGGAGGATGGGGAGGCCGCTACGACTTGTATACTGTTCATGGTGAAACCCGGCCAATTTGGACCGACACCCAGAATAATATAGATTGCATCACCCTGGACGATCAAACCTATTGCAGTGGTCAGGCCACGATCTGGCGTTGGCGACAGGATTTCCAGCATGATTTCGCTGCCCGTATGGATTGGTGCATCTCTTCCGACTTCCAAAATGCCAACCACAATCCGGTCGCTATATTGAATGGAGATGACTCCCGGGAAGTGCTAAAAATTCCGGCTAAAACGAATGAAATTATCAAGTTGTCTGCCGCTGGTTCTCTGGATCCGGATGGCGACAATCTTTCGTTCCTATGGATGATGTATCCCGAAGCTTCTACCGAGGGCACCAGGGCCAGACTGGAACATGAGTCTACTCCATCTGCCGTATTAACTGTTGAAGATGATAGCCAGGAGGGTGATTTACATATCCTTCTAAAAATTTCGGACAATGGAGAACCTTCTCTCGTTAGCTACCGCAGAATTATTGTTCAGATTAGTAAATAACTCATGTCCCTAAAATCCATTTTTCGGGAGCAATTTCCCCGGGCTTTTTTTCTGGATGGAAAAGATATGATCTCTCTTGAGACGTATCTCAATAGCAGAGATCGTCTGAGTGATAAAGAAAAGATTATCGCCGCCTCGAAACCTGGAGAAGGAAACATGAATTATGTACTCAGAATAACAACAAATCATCGGTCCTTCATCATAAAGCAAGCCAGACCATGGGTTGAAAAGTATCCGCAAATACCAGCACCAGTTGAACGTTCAGTGGTGGAATCTACGTTTTTACAAAAAGCACAGGAGGAAAAGGAACTGTCTGCTTTCAGCCCAAAAATATTGTGGTCCGATCCGGATAATTTTATCCTGGCCATGGAAGATCTTGGAGAAGCAACTGACTACACTTTCCTTTATAAAAAAGAAAATAAATTTGGTACATCTGATCTGGAAAATGCTACAAAATATTTAAAGATATTGCACGGGTTACCAATAGATAGATTTCCCGAAAATGCGAAAATGCGAAAATTAAACCATGAACATATATTTGATTTTCCTTTTCAAAAAAAAAATGGACTGGACCTGGATCAGACCCAAAAGGGCCTCAATGCAGTAGCAGCGCCCTTCAAGACCGATGGTTTTCTAAAAAATAAAATTCAGCGTCTTGGCGCTATTTATCTTGCTCAGGGGCGTTGTCTGATTCACGGTGACTTTTATCCTGGAAGCTGGCTAAAGTCGCCGGCAGGGATCAG
>JAGQWZ010000550.1 GCA_020436835.1 Saprospiraceae bacterium
CAAGCGTATCCATAAACTCTTTCTGACGGACCTGCTGAAGAAGTGAGGCGACTGGGATTTAAACCACATTTTAGTTGTACCATCGGTGATTTATCCGGCCGGTGAGACCTTCTTATAGTAGTGGTACAGCCGGTTCATTTGGTCCTTGCCCAGCTTCTGGCCAGTACGGGCGGTCATCAGGGCGAAAAAAGTAATCAAAGCCAGAACAGGTAGTGTCCACAATATCCGTCCGGAAAGCCCGAGCTGCATCTGAGAAAAGCCGACGATCATGATTACCAATGAGGCAAACCCTAGCAGGGTGTAAAAAAAGATATACATCAGCCAGACCGACTCGCGGGGGCCAAAAACACCGTAAATGGTACTGCCCTGGTCGTTTTCCATCACTTCCAGATTGAGCTGGGGAGACCAGAAATGTTGTTCATCGGAGGGTATCCGCATGTAAACGTGGTTGTTGGCTACAAACCCGCGTATTTCTCCGGAATTCTCCCGAAGATTTTCCTTGAACCGGGCAAGTATTGTTGCCGGTGGCAGGTCGCTTTCTTTCTTAAACCGGGGACGAATTTCGATTGGCTCCATATTATCGGAAATTACCTGGATTAACCTATTTGTACTCATTAAACACTGCTGGTAAAGGATACTGGACTAGATTGTTGTTACACCACAGTGTACAGCATGATAGGGGTTAAAATACAATTTCTTTCATCAGGTCAGATATCCGGCGATTTGTTTTTTAATCCTGATTTGGAATAAGCTCCTGATCCGTGGAAACGAAAATACTGCTCAAAGCCGCTGCAAGGATTAACAGCAATAAAATCAACAGATCAATGATAAGCAAGGTGGTGAGTGTCCAGTCTTCCAAGAACAAAATGCAGGTCAATAAAAGGGCAACTGCAATGCCCACAAAAAGTTGGATTTTTGACTTTAATTGTTGATAGCGCGGTGGATATTCTAAAAAGAAAAGCATGATGAATATTCCCGTTAAGAAAAGACTTATGGCAAAATTAAACCCAACAGGAAATGAAATAACCCCCTCGGAATGCTCATGCTGGAAATACCCAAATAAGCCATCAAAAGCAACTGCGGTCATGCCCAGCCCCATTAATGTGGGTATATAGGTTAATTCGGTCAGGAAACTAAATAGGATGCCTTTTTTACAGGAACGATCGGATATTAATCCAAAAAATATCCACCATAAGGCAAATACGATGATGATCGACAGACAAAAGGGTACCCACATTTTTAAACTTAGGTCATTTAAATGACTTACGCCGTTAACAACGCCTACGATCACTTCGCCGAAAACAATAATTGTAAATAATCCCATTCGCTCCGTCATGCTACCGGATAGAATGAATTCTCTGGATTGTGTCCAGCGAATGATCATTGTTGCCACCGGAGGTAAAAAATTTAGAAGCAGGGAAATAAAAAATAATATTCGGGTATAGGGCTCTCCTGTAAATAATGTAATGAAAAGGGTGCCGAATGAAATTAAATAAATCCAGGTGTATGGCCGGTTTAATATCCGGTGCACTTTATCGTAAATGCCGACGCTCCACCACATATACGTGATGTACAACTGCATGATCATGACTGCAATTGTTGCATTATGGACCATGTTTTCCCCTGAACTATTGAGGGTGACAATCATTCCGGACACAATGACCATCTGCCATAACGTCATCAGACTGGTGCGGACACCGGGAGTGCCATGCAGATCATGGTATAAGCTACCATTGAGCCATCCCCAGTAAATCATGCCAAACATGTAGACGTAATCCAGAAACCCATGCAGGTTCTGGTGTGCTGCCAGATGATGACAGGCGTTGGCTATGGCAATGACATACACCAGGTCATAAAATAGTTCCAACCAGCTCACTTTGCGCTCTTCCCGTTTAGAGGAGATTTTACGGGGTGGACCCCACCAGGAAATGGTTCTATTGGATTTCAAAAAACAGATGTTTAGTAATTGTGAAAAAGAAAATGCAGGATAAATTTTATCCTCCCTGAATTATTTTTTCTTTTTTGGTTTTGGGAGTGGTAGTTCATCTGCCGTATGGGAGATCAATTCACCAAGCCATTTGGTATCTTTCATAAAAGGCTCATCAATAAAGAAATAATTCTTGGCACCCGGGTAGGGTGGGGCTTCCATCGGATCTCCAATAAATTTCCGCCCGGCTTCGGTAGGCTTAACAAAAAATTGATTGTCACTTAGGATCGCTACAAATTTGCCATCATAATAAATGCCGTATTCTCCAAACATGGATTTGTACGAAAGTTCGATCTGGCCTGAAAGGTCGTCAACTATTTTTTGCATTAAATTTTTACTGGAAGCCATAAAAAGGTGTGTTTAAATTGATCTTAGGTTTGCACCAGGTAAAGTATGTTATCATCCGGATCTTTAAAATGACTAAGCCTGACCTGGTCTTCTGTTGTTTTAAATACAATTCCTTTTTCAATTAATATTGATCGGGCATTTTGGATATCCGGAACACGTATACCTATTTGCATATTATCACCTGATGCAACAGGCTCCCGTGTGGGGTGTAAACCAATGGTAATCCCTGGGCCTGCGATTTCCGCCCAGTGATTCCCAAACCGGCTTTTTAATTTTAAGCCAAGGATTTCGGTGTAAAAAAGAATTGCCCGGTCCAGGTTTGCAACCATTAGCGTAACATTGATGCCATAAATTTCCAGCATGGATTTACATTAGGAAGATCAGGAGAAATTATCATTTACAACGTGTGTAACCACGCTTCGTACTATTGAAGTTAACGGTTCTGAAGAAACCTTGCCAATTTTTGCACTGAAAGGTTATGGGGATGATTTGGATCCTGAAATGATCCGGCTAACCGCCAACAAACCGGCTGGCAATTTGTAATGGCCGGAACGTAAACCTTTTCTTAAGATGATGCCCACCGCTCCTTAATAGGATATCACGCAGCGTTTCGATTACTTCTATGGTGTGGGTTCCTTTATTGATCATCACACATTCCGCCATAGCGGCGTGGGCTGCATCAATGACTTCTGACCGGGTAGCCAATCCGGCTTTATTCAGGTTTTCCAGTACCTGTGTGGCGTATATGACCGGTACATGACCGGCTTCGCAGATCCATAAGATCTCCTCCTGCACCTCACTCATTCGCTCAAATCCCACCTCTACGGCCAGGTCGCCCCGGGCAATCATGACACCGAAATTTTCATTTTTCATGCCCTGGAATAAAATTTCAGGAAGATTCTTCACGGCGTCCGGCGTTTCGATCTTTAAAATGATGGAAAGATCGGGTTGATCCTGTATAGCCTCCTGTAGCTCAATGACATCCTTTGCATTGCGCAAATACGAGTAGCCCACCATATCTCCGTACTTCTTGATAAACGGCAGGCTGGCCCGGTCGAAATCGGTAAGAGAAGAGATGGTCAGGGTAGAATCCGGAAAGTTGATTCCTTTTCCTGGTTTGATCACTGGTTTTTTACTGGAAATACGGGTCACAATCAGTTTGGCAACCCCATCATTGACCTG
>JAGQWZ010000551.1 GCA_020436835.1 Saprospiraceae bacterium
AATTAATCCCTCCTTCCAATTGACTGGGCACGGGGACCAATTTTCCACCCGACCATTCTCTTAATTCAAGATCAAAATCTTCTGTCTCCAGCACATAGCCATCGAGTGACGCCGACACAACCGAATTCAATCGCTCGTAAGATCCGGAGGATACGGTTATGGACGCCAATTTTTGCGCATGGACCACCGTTATCAAAAAAAGACAGGCTACCCCTGAGGCAAGTAACGTACGCATATCGGATAAGTTTCTAAAAAATGACAACTGCGATCAAGATAGTAATTTTAAGTATTTACCAGAAAATATATATATCTCTTATCCTTGTACATTGCCGGAATATCGCCACATTTAGCATACAAGGCGCTCGCCTCATATGCTGACGGAAAGACAAACCGGAACTGTTCTAAAAAAGTGCTGTAAAATTGTCCAATAATGGATTGTTATGATCAGACTTCCAGATCATATATAATCTGGTTTTCTGAGGTATATTTTTTAATTCAATAAATTTTATTTTCAGATCGAAACCCAGGGTCAATGAAGCCGGAACGATGGCAATACCCAGTTGACTTTCAACCAGATGAAAAATGGTAGCCGCATGGACCGACCGGTGGGACACCTCAGGCTTAAATCCCCAACCGGAAAATATGCTTAAAATTAATTCATAATAATCCAGGCTGTAAGAAGTACCAAATAAAATAAATTTTTCTCCTTTAAGCCGTTCAGTGTTTATTAATTTCCGCGTAGTCAACCAATGATTTTTCGGTAAAACCAACACAAAACTTTCTTCCAGTACCAGCTGAGATGAAATCTCTACCGGAAAGTGTTCGGACCGCACAAATCCCACATCCAATTTTTCCGAAAGCACGGCCTTAATTTGTTCCTGGTTGGACAGTTCCTGCAGATAGGTCTGAATTTCCGGAAAGAGATGATTGAGTTTCTTTAGGGCTTCGGGAATAACCGATTGCATCGCTGAACCAACAAATCCGATTTGAAGTTCACCGGTAGAACCTTCCCCGATCCGTCTTACATTTCGCTGAATTCTGGTTAGTCGTTCCTGGAGTTGCCCAACCTGATCCTTTAGATACCGACCTGCTGGGGTCAGTTGGACATTTCGGTTATTTCGCTCAAACAGGCTAATGCCCAGCTCGAACTCCAATTCCTGTATTTGCCGGCTCAGGGCTGGTTGGCTGATATACAATTTCTCTGCGGCCTTACGAAAATGCAGTTCTTCCGCCAGCACGCCAAAATACTCCAGTCTGCGTAAATCCATTTGATAATCTCTAACTATCAATTATTAACTATTATGAATCATTCCTTATTATTACATCATATAACTTTGCCGGTAAAAATGTATGTCTGACGCAGTGGACCGCCCCTCTTTTCGGCTCGGCGAAGATCATCTTACCGTGGAAAAAGCCCTGGCGGTAACCCGTGGTGAATGCCATGCCTATTTTTCAGATATAAGCCTGAGAGGGATTGAAAGATCAAAGAGAGCCATAGACAAAATCCTGTTGGATAAAAAGGTAGTTTATGGAATCAATACCGGATTTGGCCCTTTGTGCAATCAATTGATTTCTCCCGAAGAGACGAGTTTACTTCAGTTAAACATACTGAAGAGCCATAGTGTAGGGGTGGGAAATCCCTTGCCCGAAAAGCTATCCAAACTCATGCTTCTTCTTAAAATCCATGCATTGGCCAGGGGATTCAGTGGGGTTCGGGTAGAGACGATAGAGCGAATACTCTGGCATTTTAACCATAACGTTATTCCTGTCGTCCCGCGACAGGGGTCTGTTGGTGCTTCCGGTGATCTGGCTCCACTGGCCCATCTCTTTCTTCCCTTGATAGGACTGGGAAAGGTCCACTATCAGGGTTCTGTCATTCCTACCAAAAAAGTCTTAAAGCAATTCGGTCTGCCGGCAATAAAACTGGGACCAAAAGAAGGGCTGGCTCTGATCAATGGAACGCAATTTATGGTAGCTTACGCCATCCACATCGTTGACCGGCTGCAGAATTGTCTCACTCATGCGGATATTATCGGAGCGATGTCCGTGGAGGCACTGATGGGATCGGCTCAACCTTTCCGGGAAGAATTACACCGTCTTCGACAGCACCCCGCTTGCCAGATCATCGCCAGGCGTTTGAGGCAGCTTCTCGATGGCTCGGAAATTATGCAATCCCATGCGAAATGTGAGCGGGTTCAGGACCCTTATTCTCTTCGCTGTATTCCTCAGGTGCATGGAGCTTCCCTTCAGGCCTGGCACCATTTGAAAGAGATCACTGAAATTGAAATGAATTCCGTAACGGATAACCCCATCATCCTGCAAAATGGTGAAGCTTTAAGTGGTGGAAATTTCCACGGCCAACCGATTGCCCTTCCCATGGACTACGCTGCACTGGCAGCAGCCGAAATCGGCAACATTTCCGACCGACGGATCTATCTCATGCTTGAAGGGAAAAATGCCGGGCTACCCAAATTACTAATGCGTAATACCGGCCTAAATTCCGGATTTATGTTACCTCAGTATACCACTGCTGCCCTCGTCAGTGAAAACAAAACCCTTTGCTTTCCGGCATCGGCCGACAGTATTCCAACCTCTCTTGGCCAGGAGGACCACGTGAGCATGGGCTCGATCAGCGGACGAAAAACACTAAGAATTGTAAAAAACCTGGAAAAAATTCTGGCCATAGAACTGTTATGCACGTCTCAGGCCTTTGATTTTCACCGACCACTAAAATCCGGTCCGATTCTGGAAGCATGCCATGCTCACATACGTCAGCACATCGATCATGCCGGAAAAGACCGGGTATTTGCACTGGATATCAAAAAGGCCATACACATCATCCGGAGCCGGGAGTTGATCAAGATTTACGACAGGATCAATTAAGACTGAACATAGAAAAGTATCGCCTCGCACCGCTTTAAATCCATTCCTCCTGAATCAGCAGCTATTGCAAGGGAAAGCCTTTAGTTACCCAATCTCCAATTTCTTTCCGGCCAACCAGATCGACCAAAGTCTTCCGGTTATCCACCACTTCAATATTGTTGGGTAAGGTGGTAAAATGATCCTCCAGCACGACCAGATGAGGCAATCCCGGCAGTTTCGTATGATTGAGCACAGCGAGCGACTGTTCGTTATTATACCGGGACCCGATAGAAATCTCGTCCCAAAAGCCATAATGATCGATAAATTTTAGACCCGCTTCAATTTCATTGTCGAAGACGACCATGACAAACTTGGTTTTCGCTTTTGGATATTTGCCGGAAAAATCGCTTCGGATCAGTTTTATATTTTCAATATGATCTTCGACAAGACAGTGAAAACAATTGGTTGCTCCAAAATACATGACTGTGTATTGGATTGAATCTTCTGCCATCAATCGATTACTGAATATCAGTACAACAGGGATTAAAAAACGAAGTAAATGCATCAGAATCTGATTTTATATTCTAAACGATTGACTTATTTTAATTTTAAATCATTAGCCTATAAATTAATATAGTTTTAACATAGATTATTTTTTCAGAACAAATCAAAACTCTGGTGGCATCGCCTTCACCAGCCTCAACAAGGACCGGAAAAATACAATTGCGGGCGTGGCTATCCTTGAAATAACCTTTTCGGTTGGCTTCGTTCTGATTCGTCCCCCAACTCTACCCATATCATACTGGTAGACTATCACTTTATTTTCATAGAATATCCGGAAACAATCCCCCCTTTACTTCGTTCTAATTGACATTGATACAAAGCCTCTTCACATGCAACTAAAGTGGTTACCGTTATTTATTTTTTCAATTCTGGCCCAAATCGCATTCAGTCAAAGCAAAGTCACCCTAAGCGGATATATCAAAGATGCCGAAAACGGCGAATCGCTGATCGGAGCTACCATATTCCTTCTCGAAAATCAACAGGGTGCCGCCAGTAATGAATATGGATTTTACAGTATTTCCGTAGAACCAGGCACTTACACCGTGGAGTATGCCTATCTGGGTCTACAGTCTCAACGAAAAGAAATTGAGCTCAGTGAGAATCAGACAATGAACGTCGAACTGGAAGCAATGACTACCGAACTGAACGAAGTGATCGTGACCGGTGAAGCCGAAGATCGAAATGTGACTGACATTGAGATGAGTGTGAATAAGTTGGATATGACCACTATCAAAAGCATTCCATCGCTACTGGGGGAGGTAGAAGTCATTCGTAGTTTACAATTATTACCCGGAGTCACGACCGTGGGTGAAGGCGCATCCGGTTTTAACGTCCGAGGTGGAAGTATTGACCAGAACCTGGTGCTGCTGGATGAAGCACCGGTATTTAACTCAGCCCATTTATTCGGGTTCTTCTCAGTCTTTAACCCGGATGCCGTTAAGGACGTCAAATTATACAAGGGGGGTATTCCTGCCCGCTACGGAGGCCGGATTTCTTCGATCCTGGATGTACGGATGAAGGAGGGAAATACAAAAGATTTTACGATGAACGGAGGAGTTGGATTCATATTCAGCCGGCTCGCAATAGAAGCGCCGATCGTGAAAGACAAGGCTTCATTTATCGTAGCCGGTCGACGGTCTTATATCGATGTCCTCGCCAAACCATTTCTTAATGAGGACTTGTCCGGATCGATACTAAATTTTTATGACCTGACCCTTAAGGCCAATTACAATATTAATGATAAAAATAGGGTGTACCTATCCGGCTACTTTGGCCGGGACAATTTCGGGTTTGGAGAAGCTGCCGGATTTAATTGGGGAAACAGTACCGGTACAGTACGATGGAATCACCTGTTTAGTGAAAAACTGTTTAGCAACTTCACCTTGTATTACAGTGATTACGATTATAAAATCAATTTCGGTGAAGAAGCCGAAAATAAATTCATCTGGAATGCAAACATTGAAAATTTCAGTTTTAAGCCGGAGTTCACCTATTTTATAAATCCCAGGAATATTTTGCGATTCGGCGGACAGAGTATTGTTTACACCTTTGAACCCGGAAATGCGGTCGGGATCAGTGAGGGTGAATTCAGTGATGTAAGTCTCGATAAAAAATATGCGATAGAAAGCGCTGCATACCTGGATATGGAGCAGGATCTTAGTTCAACTATTTCTATCAATTACGGTCTGAGATTATCCCATTTCAATTATACCGGTGAAGGAAATGCCTACATATATGGCACTGCGGAAGCGGGAAAAAGACGATTTCCTGTCGACATAAAAGAATACGATCAATGGGAAAGCATTCAAACTTACCTAAACCTGGAACCACGATTCTCCCTTAAATGGCAATTAGGTCCCAGTGCTTCGGTCAAGGGCAGCTACAACCGGACTACCCAGTATATCCACCTGATCTCCAATACCACTGCATCCACACCGGTGGATGTTTGGACTCCCAGTACCAACAATATAAAACCACAAATCGGGGATCAGGTAGCGCTGGGATACTTTAAGAATCTCAATAATAACATGTACGAATTGAGCACTGAGATTTACTACAAGAAAATGCAAAATCTGGTGGACTACATTGACGGGGCCGACCTGTTACTAAACGAATTTCTGGAAGGTGATTTATTAGCAGGTGAAGGGCGTGCATACGGATTGGAGTTTCAGGCAAAGAAAAATAAAGGAGACCTGAGTGGATGGCTTAGTTACACTTTAGCCCGCACCGAAAGGCTGGTTAATGGTATCAATGGCAATGACTGGTATCCTTCGCGGTATGATCAACTCCACAATCTGAGTATATCGGCCTTTTATGAATTAAATGACAAATGGTCTCTCAGCGGCACGTTTGTGTATAACACAGGAACTCCAACCACTTTTGCCACCAGCCGGTACGAACAGCAAGGATATATCGTGCCGCACATTGCCAACGAGACCAGGAACAATGTGCGTATCCCGGATTACCATCGACTGGATCTCTCTGCTACATTAAAGGGGAAAAAGAAAAAGGAAACGGACCGATGGGTCGCTGACTGGGTTTTTTCCATCTACAATGTTTATAGCCGGCGAAATCCTTTTTCGATTTATTTTCAACAACCCTCCGAACGGGTTTTACCCGACCAGACCACAAATACGCAAGCCGTACAATTATCAGTTGTCGGAAGTGTTATTCCTTCTATTTCCTACAATTTTAAATTTCAATAAAATGGCTGATATTACAGATCATCTTAAAACACTGTTTATTCTACCATTTATATTTTTCGTATTTGCGTGCGAAGACGTGGTAGATGTGCAAACCGCAGATGCGCCAAAACAAATCGTTGTTGATGCCTGGCTGACCAACCAACCTGTCCGTCAGGAGATCAAGCTAACCTACAGCCAGCCATATTTCAACTCCGATTTTGCAGAACCAGCAACGGGTGCTTCCGTCGAAATCATGTCCAGTACCGGGAAACAATTCTTTTTTGAAGAGACTTCTACCGGTATTTATTCCTGGACCGGTGCCAGTGATGAAATACTGGGGAATCCAGGAGACCAATTTGAACTAACTATTGTTTTGGACAATCAGACACTCACTGCCAGTTCAACAATGTTTCCGGTACCGGCGGTCGACAGCATACGACAGGAGTACCGGGAAGACGAACTAAGTGGTCCCGATGGTATTTACACGCAATTTTTTGCCCGGGACTTACCTGGCCTGGGAAATACCTATTGGATCAAGTCATTTAAAAACGGGGAGTACCTGAACAAGCCCGAGGAGATTAACCTGGCCTTTGATGCCGGATTCGACGGTGGTTCGCAATTGGATGGCTTAATATTTATTCCTCCGATTCGTGAACTAACCAATCCGATTCCAGACGATTTTCCGGCTGATGATGCACCCTATCAGGAAGGAGATAAAATCCGGGTAGAAATTCATTCTATCAGTTTGGAGGCATTTGAATTTATGAGCATGGTGCGTGATCAGATACTAAACGGCAGTAATACGATATTTGCCTTTCCTATAGCCAACTCTCAAGGCAACATTCAAAGTGATAATCAAAATAATGCATTGGGTGTTTTTTGTGTCTCGGCGGTCAGCGTGGCGGAAAGAGAAATAAATTAGCGCGCTGACTCTCGAACATTATTGAAATAACATGACAATGGCAGCCAAACCGGTCATCAGAAGTGCGAATCGCCGGTATAGGGCATCATTAAATTTTCCCACCACATACACTCCAGCTACAAATCCCAAAGCGATAAAGGGAAGCATAGCTATATTCAGCGCCAGTGTTGTTCCACTTATGGTATGCCAGAAGAACCAGTGAAACGGCATTTTAAAAGAGTTGATGATTAGAAAAAACCAGGCTCCGGTCCCGATAAACTCATCTTTAGGTAAATGCATGGCCAGCAGATAGATGACCACGATACCACCTGCCAGATTGCCAACCATAGTAGTGAATCCAGCGGTAATACCCATTAGAGCGGCAAACCACCAATAGTCTGGCACCTGATTTCTCTTGCGCCTTTCCCACAAATACATGGTGAGCACACTGGTCACGATCACAATCGCCATAAGTCTTTTAAAAGACTGCTCATCCAACTGATCCCCGATCCAGGTCCCCATGATCACTCCCACCATGGTCCAGGGAAGCAATTTCAGCAAGTATGCCCATTGTGCATGCCGGGAATAATATTTCACTGCCATCAGGTCGGCCAGAATCAACATAGGAAGAACCACTCCTGTGGATGGTTTGCTTCCGAAAACATATGCCATAACGGGTACCGCAATGATGGAGATACCATGTATCCCGGATTTCGAAAGCCCCCAAATGACCGCACAAAGGATCACCAGCGACCAGTCCAGCGTACTCAAATCAAGTGAGGAGAAAATTTGCACCTGGCAATTCGTTAAAGGTTTGGGACCCGAAGATAAAAAAAGGCAACATCCCTGATGGACATTGCCTTTTCTTATCCTTTTACTTAAAAGATGACTACATCAGTTTTTTAGACACCTTTTTACTCATTTTCCCTGCCCATTTTGCCATGATAGATTTCTCTGCCATTGTCAATGCTTTTTCTGGCATTTTCTCGACCATCATCTTGGGAGGCATACTTCCTTCAGATAGCACATGGGTTATGTTTTTTAATTTTTCCGCCTGCATGGCTGGTTCCAGGCTAGCCAGATCATCCCACATTAAAGCGGCTTTAGCTTTGTCGCTCTTACCATCTGCACTATGACATCCGTAACACTTGTTTTTAATGACTGCATCTACTTTTTTCGGGAATTTGATGGTTGGAGGAGCTTCCGCAGAGCCATCGCTTCCGGTACTGGTAAATCCCTGAAAAATCAGGCCTCCAACGATAACCAAGACTGATAATCCCAGCATTTTCTTCATAGCAAAACAATTTGAAAAGGTTAAAAATCAATTAATTATGTGTGATTTGGCAATCTGAGATCCCCTAATCTGTGATCCCTATCCTACTAAATGTACAAATTCTTATGTATCCGCAAAGAATCCCAATACAGATTTTGCCCTGTTTGGTGATGTTTTCGGGTCCAAGCCAACAACAGGTTTGTAAAGCCCGGATTTTAAGTTAATGCGAGACCCGTAAGCACGAAACTCATTATTTCCCGTTCGAGGCGGATACGGTTTTTCACAGGATTGCTATCAATATGCATAAACAACCATCTCAATGCGGACAATACCAAATGGGTCGCTACCTGAGCATTCATCTGACGGATCTCCCCTTTTCTCATTCCTGTCGAAAGCATGGTCTTTACCTTCTTCTCGTAGCGCATACGCTCATCCAGAAACATGGAACGGTCGGAAGCTTCCAGATGTCTCCATTCATTGGACAACAAGGCCACCTGTTTGGGAAACTCCACGGTCAACCTCACATAAAGCTGTATCAAGGCCTTGATCTGTTCAGATGAAGGCAGACCGGATTTGACAATTTCATCAATCCCCTGATGAAAACGTGTCGACATCCCAAATAATTGATCATGGAGAAATGCCTGTTTTGAAGGGATGTAATTGTAGATATTAGCAACATCACAATCCATCGATGCTGCCAAATCCCGCATGGTCATACCCCTAAATCCTTTTTCAAGTATGAGGCCCAGTGCCTTCTCCTCAAACAGTTGATGCCGGTCAGTCATAAGAAGCTTCCATTAATTCTTTGGAAAAATAAATTAATTCTGCATATAAATCAACAATTATGTATTTTTAGATCAACACATGTTGATTTAAATAAGCTATGCCGATTTATCATAAACTTGGTAAAATACCACCTAAAAGACATACCCAGTTTCGCAATGCGAAAGGAGAACTCTACCATGAGCAGCTTTTTGGAACCATTGGTTTTGATGGAATGTCATCATTATTATATCATATTCACCCTCCGACCCAGGTAAAATCTCTACTTGCCAGCACAAATGTGGCACCTAAGATCGCGGAGAAAAAGTCGATCCGTTCCAGGAAATTCATTGGCTTCGATGTCTCTCCTCAGCCGGATTATCTTGATAGCCGCACACCGCTGTTGGTAAATCAGGATATCTATATCGGGGTCGCAGCCCCTCAGGCACTTTCAAGTCCGTATTTTTATAAAAATGCGGACGCCGATGAGTTACTTTTTATTCATAAGGGATCAGGGACTCTGATAACCATGTTGGGAAATATCAGGTTTGAATATGGTGATTATCTGGTGATACCACGAGGAATAATTTATCAGATAGAGTTTGACAATGATGAAAACCGGATACTTTATGCCGAATCCTTTCATCCGCTCTATACTCCGAAAAGATATCGAAACTGGTTTGGTCAGCTCGCAGAACATAGCCCCTATTGTGAAAGAGATTACAAGCTGCCGCAAGAGCTAAATCCGCATGATGAAAAAGGAGAATTCCTCCTGAAAATAAAAAAACAGGACGTTATCCATGATGTAATCTACGCCTATCATCCGTTCGATGTGGTCGGGTGGGACGGATATAATTTTCCCTATGGATTTTCCATCCATGATTTCGAACCCATTACCGGAAGAGTGCACCAACCACCTCCCGTACATCAGACCTTCGAGAGTAAAGCATTCGTTGTATGTTCATTTTGTCCGCGGTTATACGACTATCACCCTTTGGCTATACCCGCACCTTACAACCATTCCAACATTGATTCGGATGAAGTGCTGTATTATGTGGACGGTGACTTTATGAGCCGCAATGATATAGCCCCGGGTTACATTACATTGCATCCTGCCGGTATTCCCCACGGACCTCATCCCGGAGCGTATGAGCGGAGTATCGGAAAAAAACAAACGGAGGAATTAGCAGTTATGATTGATACTTTCCGACCTCTGATGGTCACGGAGGAAGGTCTTACCATCGATGATGGAAAATATTATAGGTCCTGGTTGGACTAGACAAAAATAAAAATAATTGACCGTAGTAAGAAGGGGGATTTCCTCAATTTTAAGATAGTAAAGCCTATGTTTCCAAGGTAATTGCAACGACCTTTTATGAATAAAAAAGACGACCCAGTTCAACAATTAACGGCATGGAAGGAGGTGCCAGCTGACACGGACTTCACCATTTACAACATCCCTTTTGGAGTTTTTTCCACTCCAAGGAGAACGGCACGGGTGGGTGCAGCCATTGGGAATGATATCATTGATTTGTCGGCAATGCAAGCCATGGGCCTGATGGAAGACCTGGAGCTTGAAAATAATCTGTTTGCCCAAAATTCTCTCAACCGCTTTATCGGGATGGGCAATGACGGAGTGAACCGAGTCCGGGCTTTTATTCAGAAATTACTCACCGAGGAAGATTCGTCACTGAGGGAATATCCCAGCCTTTTCGTCAAACAGGAAAATGCGGTTTTACACCTACCGGTTGAAGTCAACGACTATACCGATTTTTACTCGAGTCGAGAACATGCAACAAATGTGGGCAAACTCTTCCGGGATCCTGACCGTGCCTTATTACCCAACTGGCTTCATCTTCCAGTGGCCTATCATGGCCGTTCTTCGTCAGTGGTGGTAAGTGGTACGGGTTTTCACCGGCCGAAAGGACAAATGTTGGATCTGCACAAAGATCCGGTTTTTCGTGTCAGTAGCCGTCTGGATTTTGAATTGGAAATGGCCTTTATCATAAACCGGGACACGCCTCTTGGTCATTCCATCGATACCACGACTGCCCTGGACCATGTGGCGGGAATGGTGCTACTTAATGATTGGTCCGCCAGAGATATCCAGGCCTGGGAATATGCACCTTTGGGTCCATTTCTGGGCAAGAACTTTGCCACCTCCATCTCTCCGTGGTTGATCACAACCGATGCCCTCCGCCCATTTCTGACTGAAGGTCCGAAACCGGAAATTGAACAATTCCCCTATCTCCAGTTCTCCGGTCACGCTAATTACGACATTGACCTGGAGGTATCACTTATTCCGGAAGGGGGTGAAGAAAATGTCATTGTAAAATCCAATAGCAAATATTTGTATTGGAATATCAGACAGCAATTGGCGCATCATACTGTAAATGGCTGCAACGTGAGAACAGGTGATATCTTAGCCACAGGAACCATCAGCGGCCCTCAATCATCCTCCTGTGGATCTCTGCTGGAGTTGACCAAAGGTGGCAAAAAACCGATTAAGCTCAAGAATGATTTGAAACGGACTTTTCTGGAAGACTATGATACGGTCGTGATGCGGGGACAAGCGCAGCAAGGCTCCGTTCGAATAGGATTTGGGCCTTTGACCGGTCAGGTCTTACCAGCCCTCGGTTGAGCATCACTTTAATTTCACTCATAATTTCTGTTTATTATTTTCACCGGATGAAAACTTTTCTATTAAATGATTTGACCAATCCCCAACGGCACCAACTTATGGCATCAGCCGTGGCACCCCGGCCCATTGCCTTTGCCAGCACGATCGACAAACAAGGAAGGGTCAATCTGAGTCCATTCAGTTTCTTCAACATAGTAAGTACCAATCCACCGGTTGCCGTTTTTTCAGTTTCCCGGAGGGGCTTCGATGGTTCATTGAAAGACACGCACCTGAATGTTCTTGAAATACCGGAAGTGGCGATAAATATGGTGAGCTATGCAATGGTCCAACAAATGTCCTTATCCAGCAGCCAATATCCAAGAGATGTAAACGAATTCCTTAAAGCCGGATTTAACATGTCTAAATGTGATGGAATCCAGCCTCCCTATGTTGCGGAGGCTCCGGTAGTTTTCGAGTGCAGGGTACGTGAGATCATCTCACTGGGAGGTACCGGGGCAGCCGGCAATATGATCATTTGTGATATTGACCGGATCAAAGTCAGAGAGGAACTTTTGGATTCTGCGGGAAAGCTGGACACTACAAAAATTGACCTAGTGGGAAGGATGGGTGACAACTGGTACTGCAGAGCCTCCGGAGAGGCCGTATTTCAGGTGACCAAACCATCCCGGGATCCAGCCATTGGAATAGATCAACTACCGGATCATATCAAGAAAAGCGACTTGCTGAGTGCCAATGACTTGGGTATCCTCGGAAGTCTGACCAGCTTACCCACCGAAGAAGCTATCGAAACGATTGACAATTCGGAGGAATTTATTTCTTTCAAAAATTCTTCACGCTCAGCGAGTGAAATGCAGATTATTATCCATCAGCAGATAAAGTCGAGAATTGCACTAGATCAGACTAAAACTGCACTGGAGATCGCGTTCTGGGCAAAACGATTATTGGAGAAGGAGAAATAGGAAAATGTTTTGGCAGAAAATAGATGATACGCA
>JAGQWZ010000552.1 GCA_020436835.1 Saprospiraceae bacterium
CTGACCCGCACTGGATTTCAGAAAGGCGTAGGGGTGGGTAATCCCGGTTTTACCCAAAATAATTTCTTTAGTGATAGTGCAGAAAATGTGGCCAGATTAGCAATAAAAAAAATGTTTCAGGGAAAAGTGATCGTAGTGCCTGGGGTTTTAAACAATCTGCTACTATTTATTCAGCGATTCTTACCCAGGAATGAAATTACCCGTCTTGTACGCAGAATTCAGGAAAAAAACAGGCATTTTTTGTCAACTACCGGAAGAAATAAAGATGAGTGATATCAAATAACTTCCAAAATTGTTAGACAATCATCTCGGTAGCTTCCACATGATACTTTGGCACTGGCATTTCTTTGATATTTTTTTCCCGGTAATATATATTCGATAAATAAGGTATGCCAATTCGGTAGGGAATAAGTTTCATGCAGAGCCAGTATAGTTTATTGACTGCCCCGGGGATGATCAAACCTCTTTTTCGACGGGTTTGGTCAATAACAATTTTAGCCACGATTTCCGTTTGCAATATGGCCATCCTGGCGGCTCTTTTTTGTTTTTCTCGCAAGCGACGACAAACGTCACTATTGGTCAACATAGGTCCTAATTCTGCAACGCTGACTGATACGCCTGAATTTCTAAGTTCATGTCTGAGGCCCAGGGAAAATGAATGAATAAAAGATTTGGAGGCAGGGTAGATGGTCTTAAAAGCAGTGGGATATTGTGAAAGCAAACTTGATATATTTAATATAAATGCATTTTTATGGCGGAGGAGTTTTGGCAATAGTTGATATGTCAACAAGCAAGTAGTGCGGACATTAAGATTGATGATTTCAGTAAGGTAATTTTCCGACACATCGGTAAAGGAAATTGTTCCTCCTTTCCCCACATTATTGATCAACCAGTTTACTTCAATATCGTCCAACGATTGAATCAAATAATCAAAATCATTTTGAATGGTCAGGTCAAGTTCGAAGGCGTAAACCCGGATGTCAAATTGCTTTTGAAGCTCGCCAGCGACTCGTAATAAATTATCGTGTGGCAGGGCTATCAACACAAGGTTCATTCCCTTTTCTCCACATTCATAAGCCAGTGCCTTACCCAATCCGGAACTCGCCCCGGTAATTACGGTAAACAGTTGGTGTTCACTTTGCGATGTCATATCTTATTGCTCAAATCTGCTGGCCAGAGAGAAATAAAATTACTTTCAATTTTAGTTAAGTTTCAATGATTGCCGTCATTCCGGATAACCTGTCTTGTCATGATCTTATTATCCTCTTTATATGTCAGTACTTAACCTCATTTAAACCGGTATATTTATTTGATGGATTTTACAACCTCGGCAAGAAAGCATGGACGAATCGTCTGTTTGATACCTCTTTTTCTCCTTTTTTTGGTATCGGCATTTCCCCCGGCAGGTGCTCAAAATTTTGAACCGGTACGAGCATCTTCAGAAGATCAATGGCCTTCGGACTTACCCTGGTGGAAACGCAACAACCTCCGCGTCATGCAATGCAATCTTCCGGCGTATGAGGCTACCTTAAATGTGGATTCACTACTGGAAGATCTTGTCCGCTTTTCCGTAAATACGCTGATCATCAATGGTGGCGGGATCATGGCATTTTATCCGACAGACCTGGACTTTCAGTACACCAACCCTTTCATGCAGAAGGAGATGTTAGATCAAGTCGTTCAAAAATGCCACGCCCTGAATATCCGGGTAGTGACCCGGTTTGACTTTAGCCGCTTTCATCGATCTATCTTCGATGAACATCCTGACTGGGCCTATATCTCCCCTTCAGGTGAACGAATTATCAACGATGATATGTACATGGCAGCTATCAATGGCCCCTATGTACAGGAAAAATCGGTCGAAATTATACGTGAACTGATTACCAAATATCCGGTCGATGGGATCTTCATCAATATGCCGGGCTATCATACCAGTAATGCTTATGAAGGCACTTATCACGGAATTGATCAAAATGAATTTGACCGCAAAAGGTTCTATCAATTTAGTGGAGGCGATAATCTTCCGGTTGAGGAAAATCCAGAGGATCCGGTGTTTCAAAAATATCAGGAATTTAAAAAATTCACCAGTGACGATTGGATGAAGAAGATACACACTGCGGTCAAGTCCATTAATCCTGATATCGCCATTTGCACCTATCAGGAGAAATATGTCGATATCATCCGGCACGAGTCTCAAACAAATTCACTCCCATACTGGCCCTATATGTCTTTTGACAATGTCACCAATACTGTTCATTCACAACCTGATCATATCGTCAGCAATGCCAGCATTCAGCAGATCTCATTTCGATCTCGTTACAATGCCATTGAACCGGAAGAGACCGCCATCCGCCTCTACGAGAATCTTGCTGCTGGCTCCGGACTGGATATGAGTTTAATGGGTGATTTTCGCCAATATGAAGATGAACGAAATTTCGAGACCTGGGAGAAAATCTATGCATTTCACCGGAAATTTGAACCTTACTACGGTAAATACCATTCTTTAGCGGAAATCTGTGTTATTTCCCCCTCGTATTGGCCCGGAGGCGTCTCCGGTCAGGAATATCGAGGCATACAACTCATGCTCAAAGAAGCACACCTGCAGTACGATATAATTAACTATGCAGAAATCTATAACAGGAGGCAAGAACTGAGTAATTATAAGGTGATAATTATTCCTCAGATTCCAGAAGTATCCGAGCAATCCGCCAAAGTCCTGGCAGATCTTTGCGGTAGCGGCGCAAACCTGATCGCAACTAATCAATCGTTCTCAAAGAATCCAGCCCTTCTTTCTGCCTTATTTGGCGTAAAACCCGTCAAAACAGAAAATAATGCCGACGGGTACTATCTCGAACCAAAGGACAAACTTTTTTTCAGGCGTTTTGGGTCACAACGACTACTCTTCTGCAAGTTCAATCTGGGATTCTATGACATGTCCGGTTGCGATGAAAGATACCTCCCCATTTTAACTCCGGGAAGACCAGGCCCTCCGGAAAAAATCGGAGGACATGAACCTTCGGGATTCCATGCCGTAGGCTTAAAGAAAAACGGAAGGGGTATGGCTGCTACTGTTCCCTTTAATCTGGGGCGACTTTATTATATACACGGTTATGAACAGCATAAGAATATACTCCTCGATCTAATTGATCATGTTTTCCCCGGGAGCAATGATCTTGTACAAACCAATACGCACCCGAGAATTGAAGTAGTTCTCCAGGAATTCACGGAGAATCTGGCCTCCAAAACTGAAATTGAAGAGAAAGATGGTTTGATCCTCCACCTGATCAATCTCACCGGTTTTAGTGGAAACACCTACTTCACTCCCTTGCCGGTATTTGACACCCCTTTCAAAATTCGCTGCAGTGTAAAACCCGAGGTGGTTTACTCACTGGTCAATAAGCAGAAAATGCCGTTTGATTGGGATGATGGGTACCTGACCCTCAAGGTACCTACGCTGGATCAATATGAGGCTTTGGTAATTAAGTACTAATCCTTAAAAATGAATTCAGTAAGTCAGGAATCGCCCCAGCAGACGGTATTCGACAATTGCCTTCCTCACTGCAACCGGATCAAAGGGTCCGGACCAAATTTGATATGGTATGCCAAAGGGTTCTACAATCATAGTAAAAGGCAACGTACCGTCCCATTCATCATAAACCTTTTCCCGGATTTCCTCCTTGTCCTCTTCCGTCAAAAAGTAATTCGTACCCGGAGCGTGCAGCTGCTGTAAAAATGCCAATGCTTTATCATAGTCTTTTGTCTCATCAAGGCAGACCGAGATGAACTCTACAGGACGATGGCGATACATCCTTCGCATGCGTAGAAATTCTGGAAACTCCTGTTTACAGGGACCACACCAGGTGGCCCAGAAGTTAATAACCCGTGGCTTCCCTGAGAAATTTACCAATACCGTTTTTAAACTATCCAGATCAATTTTCTGAAGCCGGACCGGAGATTCTTCCCAGGCCAGTGCCAAAGCATCCATACCCTCCTGTTTCCAGGACCAGTAAATTTCACAACCTTGCGAATCCCGCTCTCTCCGAATGATTTCTCCTCCTCTTAATACGGCATCTACAGACAACCTCAAATCCTCGGCATTGGCGCCATCTTTAAAAGGGGAATAATCAATCCGGCCCCGGTACTGCAAATTCCGATCTTCATCAAAAATATATACTGTTGGAGTAACTGGTGGACCAAAAGCCATCGATACCAACTGTTGATCACCGTCATATAGATAGGGAAAATTGAACTGACGGTCCTGAGCCCTGATCTTCATGGATTCGTAGGTATCATCGAGGTCACTGTAACCCATTGCATCATCCGGTACTGCCAGGGGACTATTCGGAGATATTGCAACCAGGTCAACATCTTGATTTTGATATGTATCATAAAACTCAATTAGTCTCTCTTCATATACCTGAGAATAGGGACAGTGATTGGAAAGAAAGGCTACGACCAGTACTTTTTTATCAAAATCATTCAGGGAATACCATACCCCATCTTCGCCTGGCAATCGAAAATCAGGGGCAGGTGCACCAATAGCAAGTGGCTCAATATCCCCTTTGGTCCTTACTTCCGGAGCAGGAACGAAATTCTCCCCTGAAGGATTCCCGCATCGTATGAAACCGAACGCCAGTGTGAAAAACAAGATATAGCTCCAGGATCGATATATCATCGTGTTGGTATATTTTAGAGCACAATGATAGAACGATTTTCAGGAAAGTTGGGTCCTTGATATTCCTAAAAAACGTAATTCCAGTCGTTTCTAAACACTGCAGATCTCTACCCCTTGTCGTAAGCTGGCGATTTTATCTTCCCTGGCGGGAACAAACTCCTGAGCTAAATAGCCATCAAATCCGGTTTCCTGTATTGCTTTGATAATGGCAGGATAGTACAGTTCCTGACTTTCGTCGATTTCATGTCTGCCGGGAACTCCACCTGTGTGATAATGGGCTATATGCTGATTAGCATCCCGTATCGTAGCAATCACATCCCCTTCCATAATCTGCATATGATAAATATCGTAGAGTAATTTAAAATTAGGCGATCCGATTTTTTCCACCAGTTTCACTCCCCAGGGAGTATGGTCACACATATAGTCCTTATGATTGACCTTGCTATTCAACAACTCCATGACGATCATCACTCCGGTTTCTTCGGCATATTTAACCAATGGTTCGAGACCTACGGCACAGTTCTCCAAACCCACCATATCATCCATTCCATTTCGATTGCCGGAGAAAACGATCACATTGGGTACTCCGTTATCTGCGGCTGAGGTGATTAGACCCTTGTAGTTCATCTGCAGGTCATGATGATTCTTCGGATCATTAAAACCTTCTGGTATACTGGCAAAAGAATCCGTACCTAACGCACATTCAAGGTTATACTTCTTCAGCGTTGGCCAGTCCTTAGGTCCAACAATTTCAATTGAGCGAATCCCAATTTCCTGAGCCGCCTCACATAAAACCTCCAACTCAATACTATTGTAGCACCACCTGCAAACAGAGTGCTTTATTTTAGAGTCAGCAAACAAAGTTGGATTGGTATTTTCTCCCATGACCTTCTTATTTAAAGCAATGGCCCCAGCCGCCAAAGACATATTCTTCAAGACATTTCTTCTTTTCATCCCTTAAAATTTTGACTGTGAAAATATACGATATTAATAGCAGACGATAAACTCTACAAGAATATCTCTACGAGATCCTCCCACTCCGCTTCAAGAGATTTGTTTGGCATCTGCCGGTCCGCTCGACGATACCAATATCCGGCATTCGCCAAGTCTCCTTCTTTTCGATGCAGATAAGCATGAATGTGTGATCCTGATCTGCTCTCAATATCCTGGGCTATTTCATGAGCGTAATCCCAGTTTCCTTTACCATCATACCAAAGAGCCTTCAGTTCAGCCGTCAGGCCGGCCGGTAGCTCACTATTCTTCAAAGAACGCTTAAATTCGCCTATATTCATGTCGACTACTTATCTTTCAAAATCTCTAAGGTAACTTCTAAAACCCCTTCCTCCAGCATTTCAAGATCTTTTGCTGCAGCTTTCGAAAGGTCAATAATCCGGTTTTGGTTGTAAGGGCCTCTATCATTTACCGTCACCAATACTGCGTTACCGTTGTCTTTCCGGATTACCCTGATCTTCTGACCGAATGGCAGATCTCTGTGTGCAGCGGTATACTCACTGGTATCATACAACTCCCCACTTGCGGTTTCCCGATCCTGGAAGCGATCGGCATAGTATGATGCCAAACCCTCTTGTCTTGATATGACATTATTATGACAAGCCCATAATACTAGGAATAGCGAAGTCATCATGATCAAAGTCCTTAAATTCACAGCTTTGTTATACCCTTCATTTACTGTACCAACTCCTAAAAACCTCACGAGGGAAAGTTATTTTTTCAGTAATTTCAGAGCCATCCTATTCTAGATGAATATAAAATTATTCAAGCTTACTGTCATCTTTTGTATGCTGACATTGTTCGGTTGCGGTCCCGACTTACCGCAAGACCTGGTTTCCGAATATTCGAAACTTCCGGACTATATCGATTACAATTTTCATATAAAGCCCATTTTGTCAGATCGATGTTTTGCATGCCATGGTCCGGATGAATTAGCCAGAAAAGCTGATTTGAGGCTGGATATCGAACAGGAAGCAAAAGCAAAATTGAGCAATGGTCATTTTGCATTGGTCGATGGTAATCCTGGTAAGAGTACCCTCTACGACCGTATAATTTCGAGTGAAAATGACTATCTGATGCCACCCCCTGAGTCAAAACTCAGACTTTCGAACCGGGATAAGGCAATGTTAATTAAGTGGATCGAACAAGGTGCTGAATATAAGCCGCATTGGTCTTTTATTTCTCCGGTCAAAGCCACCGTACCAGAAAATAACGGATCAGGATGGCAGGCGGATAATGAGATTGACTACTTTATTCAAGAGAAGCTCA
>JAGQWZ010000553.1 GCA_020436835.1 Saprospiraceae bacterium
ATACTGGTAACCTGGCCGGATGGGATGATTTCACGAGAGAAAAACATCAAAGCAGATCAACGAATTGAATTACAGCAACGGAAGGCAATTTCTCCCGACAGAAAACCACCGGCTGCCACCGCTACACTTATGCAATCATTGCCTGATTTCCCCCTGTCCTATCAGCACAAGGAAAATGATTTTGTGGATTTTGATCGCGACCGGCTGATATTTCATATGATTTCTGCCGAAGGCCCGCGAATGAGTGTGGGTGATGTAAATAATGATCTGCTGATTGACCTGTTCCTGGGGGGAGCCAGTGGGCAACCGGGTTCCTTGTTCATTCAGGCAAGCGACGGTTCATTTAGATCAACCAATGAAAAGTTATTGGAAGAAGACCGGCAATCCGAAGATGAAGAAGCTGTATTTTTTGATGCCGATGGAGATGGTGATGCAGACCTCTTGGTAGTCAGTGGTGGGAATGAATTTATGCGTGGACACATGGCTTTGGCTGATCGCCTCTACCTGAACGATGGAAATGGTGGATTCAGCCGTAAGTCAGATGCCTTTGGAAAAGAAGTCTTTGAGAGTGGCTCATGCGTGGCACCCGCTGATTTTGACGGGGATGGAGACATCGATCTTTTTATCGGTACGCGGTTGCTTCCTGCTGTTTATGGTATCCCGGTAAGCGGATACCTTTGGGCAAACGACGGTCAGGGAAATTTTGAGGACGTTAGTGACAAAGTAGCCCCAGGTCTGAAGCAAATTGGACTGATCACCGATGCCGAATGGAAAGACCTGGATGGCGATGGATTGCTGGATTTGGTCGTGGTTGGTGAATGGATGCCGGTCTCAATTTTCAGGAATGACGGTCGTCACCTTGCTCTCTCTACTGATTCCGGTCTGCAAGATGCTAAAGGCCTTTGGAATTGTATCCGGATTGCAGATATGGACAGTGACGGCAAACCCGACCTGGTTCTGGGTAATCATGGACTCAATACAAGGCTAAAAGCCAGCTATGAAAAACCCATCACACTGTATATCAATGATTTTGACAACAACCGGACACCGGAACAGATCATTACCATGTACAATGGTGAACAGGCATATCCTTTGACAAGGAGGACTGATCTCGTCATGCAAATGCCGGTGCTGAAAAAGAAATATTTGTATTTCTCAGACTATGAGGAACAAACGATCGACGAAATCCTCGATGAAAAAGCGTTGAAAACAGCCGCGAAAGTAGAAGTGACCAATACTGCTTCATCGATTGCCTGGAATCAAGGCAATGGTCGGTTTTCGCTTGAAAGTCTGCCGACGGAAGCGCAGTTTGCTCCGGTTTACGCCCTTCTTATTGGGGACTTCGATGCCGATCATCGTCCGGACATTCTGTTGGGAGGTAATTTTTACCGGTCTAAACCGGAAATCGGCATGTATGATGCCAGTTACGGGCTCGTACTGAAAGGACAGGAATCGCGTGGTTTCCTACCCCTGTCCTCGCAGCAATCAGGTATCAACGTTCAGGGTGAAGTGAGAGATCTTCAGTCCATTTCCTGGAGAAATAATCAAATCATTCTGATTGCCCGTAACAATGACTCGCTGGTAGCATTGAAAATTATTGAAGGTCCACCTTTACAATAGTGAATTTACCTGGTCCGGTTTCACAACATGCCTGATCTATCCGGGACCGGCAATTTTTGTTGTAATTTTAGATAATGTTCACCACCTCTGTAGAATGAGATCTTTAGGTAGATTTATTTACAGCCTTTCTCTTAGCCGGGTTCTGGTTTTATACCTGAATATCCTGTTCCTTGTCGCCGGATGTATCGTATCAGGATCCGCGCAGGGTTTTCCCTGTGATGGTAGCTTCTACTTCGTCTCAACGGATCGTAAGGGTGAAAGTCTTTTTTATCGTTTAATCATGCGGGAGGCAGACCTGACCTTCAGTGTGGAGGAGATTCCCCTGATCGCTGACCGTAAAAGA
This sequence comes from Saprospiraceae bacterium, assembly GCA_020436835.1. Lineage (GTDB taxonomy): Bacteria > Bacteroidota > Bacteroidia > Chitinophagales > Saprospiraceae > JABDMH01. The sequence continues at coordinate 1,964 of JAGQWZ010000553.1, forward strand.
CATATCACCTGTCTGGGTTATAATGTGAAAGACCGGATGATCTACGGACTGGATTTCAACAGCTATGAGCTTCTCCGCATAGGTCCGGATGGACTGCTTACATCCCTCGGTAGACCGGAAAACCTCGATACGGCATTCCAATACTATGCCGGCGATATGACCGCAGATGGCAGAAGACTGGTCGTGCTGGCCCGCAATCCAATGACCGGTATTGATGAAAGGGTGTATTCTATTCAGGTAAATGATCCTCCCAGGTATTATGCCGGCTTTTTTCCCGTCGTTTCTGATGTTCCCGTTGCACTAACGGATATTGCCGTCGATCCCCTCGTAGGCGTTACCTACGGTTTTGATTATTTGGGTGGACAACTGGTAGAAACAAATCGAAGTGGATCAACCACGGCCAATCACTCACCCTTTCCCATAGAAAAGGTAAAGGAGGGATTTGGAGCCTTGTTCTTTGGCCGGTCAGGTCAACTCTATGGCTTGGCAAGTGCCGGAAGACCGGGCGGTGATCAAAACACTTTGTATCAAATCAATAAATCGAGAGGCGGGACAAGCAAAATCGACCGCCTGCCAGGTGGAGAGGATACCGATGGATGTTCATGCCCTTTTGTGATTGAAGTTTACAAAAAGATAACTCCAAACGAGCTGTTTGGCTGCCAGGAAGTTGAAATTGAGTACATCCTCAATAATCAAGCTGGAATCGGTCAGGTTTACACCCGTCTACAGGATATTTTACCATCAGTTTTACAAATTGAAGATCTTCAGATGGAAAATCTGTTTACGGTGGACGTAAGAAGTGGGGTGGGAACCAATGTCCTTGACATAGATGAATGGACCTTGGTACTGGGGGAAAACAAACTTACTATACATGCCAGACTTGGCACTGCGTCACCGGGTGACTATGGAAGCCAGGCTCTACTTTCTAATTTACCCCTTGCTTTCAATCATCAGGTTGTCTCGGACGATCCTGAAACGCTGGTCCAGCTGGATTCCACCTTTATATCGATCCTGGATGTTCAAAAAATGGAATTAGAGGACTTTGCCTTTTCCTCCTGCGATTTGGATACTGTCTATTTGACCACGCCTATTGCAGGGAGTTACCAATGGAGCGGAGGGGCTACCTCGCCCAAACTTCCTGTATTGGAAGAGGGGCTTTATATGGTTACGATTGAGACCGACTGTTTCACCTTCTTCGACTCCATTCAAGTGGAAATGGACACAAGCGTACTTTTTTTGGATCTGGGACCGGACCGCCAGGTCAAACTGGGAGATCCCCTGAAACTTGACTTTGTGAGCAATATGTCGGCTATCCAGGAAATTGCCTGGTCCGTTTCCGAAGACCTCAGCCTCAATTGTTCAGATTGTCCCGTCGCGGGTGTTATTGCTAGTGGAGATGGAAGTGCCTTCCTAAGGATCCGCGACGAACGTGGTTGCGAGGTCTTCGACACGTTGCATATTCTGGTAGACCCGACAAAACGAATCTATGTCCCTAATGCCCTCACACCAAACGGAGATGGGATTAACGACCGGCTGCAAATATATGGCACGAACGGTTTGATAAAAAGCCTCAAGATTTACACCCGCTGGGGAGCGCTGGTGAGTGAGCAACGTTTAATAAATATCGATGATCCTTCCGGTGGATGGGATGGTTCCGGAGTGCCGGCTGGAGTTTATATTTGGACCGCCGAAATTCTATTTCCGGATCAGGTTACCCAGCATTTCACGGGAACAATTACATTAATCCGGTGAAATGATTTCAGGAAGTAAAAAACATTTTCGCCGTATCATTATGATGCCAGGAATTATTATCAAAAAGATAGCCCGATCATCTCTGATTTTACTGGCGCTTGTCCTTTCTGGCTGTACTGATTTGAGTATAGAAAATGAGGTGGATACGCTGAGTGGAGACTTTTTTCAAACAGATGAAGATTATATTCAATTCAGTGCACCGGCATATATAACAATGCGGCAACTTACCAATTCCAATTCATTGCTGGCACTTCAGGAAATCAGCAGTGATGAAATGTGCATACCCACCCGGGGAAATGAATGGTATGACGGGGGCCAGTGGTTGCGACTACACCGGCACAAATGGTATCCGGAAGATCAGACGATCTCTTCAACCTGGCGATTTCTTTATGATGGCATTAATACCTGCAACCGGTTGATGAGAGCCCTGGAGGAACTCGGTGGCGAAAACGGCGATACGTTCATCGCCGAATTAAGAGCACTGAGAGGCCTCTTCTATTTCTGGCTACTCGATTTATTCGGCAACGTGCCAATTGTCACCTCATATAATCAATTTCAAATGCCGGAAACCTCGACCAGGGCCGAATTATATGATTTTATATTAAATGAATTGGGGGAAATAAAATCCAAATTATCAAAGGAGGCAGGAGAAACTTATGGAAGAATAAATTATTATGTTGTCGAAGCACTTCTCGCTCAGTTGTATCTGAATCAGGAAGTATATACCGGCACCACTAATTGGCCGGAAGTGATAAAACATTGCGATGAAATTATTGAATCCGGTCAATATAATCTTGATCCGGACTATTTTGCTGTCTTCGAATCCGAAAACGCCTCCTCCCAGGAAATCATTTTTTCCATTCCCTACGATCCGGAAAATGCGCCCGGTTTAAATATTGGGATGATGACCCTACATCCAGCCAATAAAAGAACTTATCAATTGATAAGTGAACCATGGAATGGTTGGTGTACTATCGCCGACTTCTTTCACTCATATGACAATAGCGATCTTCGCAAGGGGGAAGGAAACTCCCGGGGATCTTTTATTTATGGCCAGCAATTTACCAAAGACGGAGACACGCTCTACGATGACACCTCTAATCTCAATCTGCCCTACTACGATCCGGATGGACTTGCAGTGTTCCTGACCCCCCAAATCCGTAGTTTAGACAGTGCCTATCGTCAGGATGGAGCCCGGGTGGGTAAATATGAAATCAAGGGCAACTCAGATCTGAATATGGGCAACGATTTTCCCGTTTTTCGCTATGCCAGAGTCCTGTTGATGAAGGCAGAAGCTCTTTGGCGTCTGGACCAGAGCCAGGACGCATTGAATCTGGTTAATCAGGTTCGACGGCGCGCAGGGTTGTCCGATCTGCTGAATCTTGATCAAAATGAATTTATCGACGAATTAGGAAGGGAATTTTTTATGGAAGCACATCGACGTACTGATTTAATTCGCTTTGGCAAATTTGTCGATGCCTGGTGGGAAAAACCGGAATCGGCCAATTGCATGACTTTATTCCCCATTCCCCAGGACCAATTAATTGAACAACCTGAATTAATCCAAAATCCATGCTATTGAAGTTGATACAAGGCGGCGGATTTATTATTTGGGTCCTGATAACAAATACAGTTCTTGCCCAAAACGACTCCCTGATAGTAGACACTGCCTGGAGAAAGACGAATCAATTGATTTTAATCGAAGATCATAACCGGGGAGAGATCAGTCATCCGTATGAATTAATTCAAGGACGCAGTGCCGGTTTTCATATCACCCATCCTGGAGGCAATCCTTTCGAACCTTATATTATACGTGCCCGGGGCCAAAACACCATGTATGCCGCAAACACACTTCCACGAATATTCCTGGATGATATGCCCGTCGAAAATCTCCATTATTATCATGTATTTAATATTAATTCGGTCGCAACGGAGGCAAGCGCAGCCCAAAATGCCATACATGGAGTAAGAGGAATGCAAGGGTCCCTTAATTTTTCTACCAATACCGAGCTGAAGAATAAATTAGAAATCAGCTATGGAAATACCTTTTCCGGCATCTCAGCACAGCGCCTTACTCCCATTCCAGACGCAAAGGAATTTGTCCAATTAGGTGGCCAGGATTTGGGAGAAAATCATAATTTTCAGGAATTAGTTCAACAAAATGGTTTTGAACAACAGCACAATTTGTCGATTGCAGGCCGGTGGAAAAACACTCAGGTCGAAATCTCGGGAAATTTGCGAAATCATAAGCCAATCCTGAAAAACACAAATAGCGACAACCTTTATTCACGCCTGTCACTTTCTCAATCGCTATGGAAAAACAGAATCAGACTAAAATGGAATAATTACCAGTATATGGGAGAACATGTCTATGGCGCTCCCCAGGCATTTCAATTCGCCAATACGTTTAATCCCACCTCTCCAATATTCGACAATGAGGCACCGGAATACGGAGGCTACTATCAGCAGCAGATTTTTCAGTATTACAATCCCGTCAGCATAGTCGATCAGGTGCATCGCTCGGCAACCGAAACAGGAAGCTTAAATCAATACCGTGCAAGTATAAAAATCCTTCCGAAAATACTGCTTGGAATTAACTATAGCCTGGAAAAAAGTGATAAATCCGGACAAAGTTGGATGCCCTCCACCAGTTACTTCAATTCCTATAACGGACAGGGTTATATGACAGAATCAAAGGGGAATCTGAAAAGCCAATGGCTGGATACCTACGTTCGGCAAAATTTCTCTTTCGGTAATTTTCAACTGACGGGAAAGTCGGGATATAGTTTTCAACAATATACCCGAAAAATCAGAGAACTGGAAGCTTTTGGTTTTACCGAAGAAATTTCGTCAGACACGGATCCCTGGCAAGCTTCCAATAAATCCACCACTAACTTTGGTGAAGCACACCATTACATCCGTTTTTATTCTACTCAAAGCTTAGTCTATAAAAATTTGTTTTCACTGGATCTAACTGCAAATTACAGCGGGTCTTCACGCCTGGGCATTAACCGGCAATGGGGGTTATTTTATGGATTTAGTTCCGATCTGAACCTCAATGAGCTTATGAATCTCCAAAGCCATAATTCATTTGGGCTTAATTTAAATTTCGGCAGGGTCGGAAATATTCCTATGGCAGATAATCTATCGGAATACATTTTTGATCAATCGTACGACCGATTTCTTCATGATGGAAATTACATCAAATATGTGACCTTTCGCCATGACAGAAATCCCAATCTATCCTGGGAAAACAAAACAGAATGGGGATTTGGCCTGCAAAAAGGAATATGGAAAAATAAACTCATCCTCCAATATCAGGTATTCTATAGTCATGCTTCGGACCTGCTGGATAAAGTATATATATCGCAGGGATTCAGTCAGCCTCCGGAGCAATGGCAGAATCCCTACGGGATCAAGAACCGGGGTTGGGAAATCACCGTAACAGGCAATCCTGTCAAGACGAAAAAGTTGGATTGGACGCTGTCTCTGACCACTTTCCGATTTCGATCTAAACTTAGCGAGAGTCCGGAATTCGAGCAAAATATCGGATCGCGCTGCGGATGTGGTGGCCGTGCCTTCGCTCCCTTTTACATAATAAGGGATGAAAATCTGGGTGAACTGCGAACCTGGGAAGAGACCTATAATGGCTCTCAATATATCGAAGTAGACAGGGGCAACAACGGTCTGGATCTGGAAGACTATCAGGTGACAGGCAGCATTTACCCGAAATTGATCTTTGGTCTTCAAAATGACCTGAAAGTCGGCAAATTGACGATCAGCTTACGACTCAATGCAGCCTCCGGTCACCGGGTTGTCAGCGAAAGCCGGCTTAACTATGAGATCCGGGACCTCATCGAAAGACAAAATATTGTGAAAACAAAATATTTTATCAATCAAGCCAACTATTATAATGTGTTCTCAGAAAGATTTGCCGAAAAGGCTTCCTACCTCAGAATCGATCAACTTTATTTTAGTTACAATCTCAGCCAGCTAACCAGGTCTTTTCTGTCCGGCTTTAGCCTGATTGCCGGGAGTAGTAATTTGCTTACCTTGTCCAAATATTCCGGACTGGACCCCGAAGTAAGATACCAGGAGGCCTTTCCCATGAAAGGATATCGAGAACTCGAATTTTCGTCATTATCCGGTGGATTTGAAAGTATACAAAGTTACCCTGCCACGCGTTCCTTCTTTATCGGATTACAGGCCAATATTAGTAAATAAGATACGCTATGAATGTCCTCTACCCTAAAAAACAAACGGTGTGAACTTAAAAACAGCAATGGTTCTCATTCTAATGCTTTCCACCCTACAAAAAACGGTTGCTCAAACTGTCCTAAATCGCCCGGTCACTGGAAATTTCGACAATATTACCGTAGTCGAATTTTTAGAAATTCTTGAAAACCGGATGCAAATCAGGATTTACTACGATCCGGGTAAAATCCCGTTCTTCAAGCATTCATATCATTTCGATTCGGTACCCCTGTACCAGGCAGTAGATCAGTTTCTAAAAGGTAGCACCCTCGACCTGATTAAATACAAAGAAAATCTCCTTATTGCGGAGAAAGATTTTATCACTGCCGAAATTATCGAAGAATTAATCGCCAAATGGAAAAACGGAACCTTTACAAAACCACTTGCTTCCACCGCTTTAGAACGGTCAGTCAATCTGGGTGATTCTTTAAATCCCCCGAAAGAAATCGTAACGCTCAAAGGCGCGATCTCTGATAAATATACCGGGGAGCCGGTTATCGGTGCCGTCATTAAAGACGAGGAAAGTAATCTCGGGACTACTACCGACGAAAATGGCATTTTTGAAATGCAATCAAAACCTGGCAAATATCATTTCAATGTAAGTTATCTGGGATACCAGGATATTGATTTAACCCTGGGTTGGTACAGATCTGATTCATTGGATCTACAAATGGAAGTTTTTGCCCTGGATCTTTCCGAGATCATCGTCGAAGCGACAGCCCAACAAGACAAGGTGGAGGAGACCCAAATTGGAATAGAACTGATCAACACCCGGGAAATAAAGGAATTACCTTCTCTTCTTGGCGAAGCAGATGTCTTGAAGAGTATTGAACGGTTGCCGGGTGTGAACACGGTGAGTGAAGCAAGTGCAGGATTTAACGTCAGAGGGGGTAACATCGATCAAAACCTGATGCTGTTGGATAATGCAGTTCTTTTTAATGCCAGCCATGCACTGGGATTCTTTTCAATTTTTAACCCGGATGCCGTGCGCAGCGTTTCTTTATATAAGGGGAACATTCCTGCGCAGTTCGGAGGCCGGTTATCATCTGTATTAAATGTTGACCTGAAAGACGGCAACTTAAGCCGGTGGAGAGGCGGTGGTGCAGTAAGCCTGGCCAGTGCCCGAATTGCCGCAGAAGGTCCAATTAACGCGAAAACCGGTCTCCTGGTTGGAGCCAGAAGTTCTTATTCAAACTGGCTACTAAAACTGTTTAAAAATCCGGATATCCGGAACAGCAAATTTACATTTAATGATATTGTGGTGAAATTGTCTCACAGTTTTTCAGAGAAGAATTTTGCCAGTATTACTGCTTACAGAAGTGACGACTACTTTCGGTATTCGGATGAATTCGGATATGAATGGACTACCTATTTATTAAGTTTACGATGGAGATACCTGATAAACGATCAAATGACTTTGGCGAGCCATATATCTACCGGACAATACAGCAGCGGTCAATTTATCCCTCAGGGTGACTTAGCTTCTAATTTGTTAAATGGAATAAACAACGTAAAACTTGGTTCAAATCTCAGTTATCAAAATGATCACCATTTCCTTAATACCGGTTTTGAAGGAATAAGATATCAAATGAATCCGGAAGAAATTAAACCGCTTACTGAGTTTTCGGACATAGTGGAACAGCGGCTGGATAAAAACAAAGCCTATGAGTGGGCGATCTATGCGAATGATGAAATAAAACTCACATCCTCCCTTTCTATGTCGGTCGGTCTGCGATTGGCTAATTTCCTTTCTTTGGGACCTTCGGAAGTCCGCGTCTACGAGCCCGGCAAACCAAGAACTGAAGAAAACATCGTGGATTCGAAAACCATCGGTGACAATAAAAAAGAAATATCATTTACCGCATTCGAACCCCGTGTCTCCCTGAACTATAAAGTTGGCGGCAATAAATCTTTTAAATTCTCTTACAACCGGGTAAATCAATTTCTGCACCTGATCAGTAACACGGTAAGTCCAACTCCGGTCGATATCTGGCAACTTTCCAATACTTTCTTCAAACCGGAAATCGGGGACAATTTTTCTCTCGGATTCTTTCATAATCCAGGAGAACAATGGAAATACTCAGTGGAAGGGTTTTATAAAACAATTGACCAATTTCCCCAATTTAAGGACTTTGCCGAACTGCAGCTCAATAGCCATCTGGAGACCGAACTATTGCTCGGTAGTGCGCGTTCCCATGGATTGGAATTTGGCCTGGAAAGAAAAAGTGGAAAACTCACGGGTTCTCTTGCCTACACGTATAGTCAAAGTGAAGCCCGAACAAATGGAACACTGGAAGCGGAATCCATCAATAATAATGCATGGTATCCTGTGCATTATGACCAGCCGCATCAAATCAATTTTCAACTGCAATGGGAAATTGATCCTGTTCAGAAAATCTACCTGGGTTTTACTTATAAATCCGGCCGGCCCATTACCGTACCGATTGCTACCTACCGGGTACAGGATGTCCTGATCACTCACTATTCTGACAGAAATCAATTTCGGGTTCCTCATTTTCAGCGAATCGATTTTGGCTATACCATCGATCGAAGCCAGGCTAAATTAAAAGGAGTTCGCAGCAGTTTTGTACTGTCTTTTATTAACCTTTTGGGGAGGAGCAATCCTTATACTATTTATTTCCGTAGGGATAGTCTGAATATTCAGAGGGCATATAAACTTTCTATTTTAGGCACACTTTTCCCCTCCTTAAACTGGAATTTTAACTTTTGAAATACATAATAGTCATAGCGTTCCTATTGACCTGCTACGGGTGCGTTGAGGAAATAGAGTTCGATGCCACAGGGGAAACCGGCACCCTGGTGGTCGATGGACTATTGAGTACGAGTAGCGATTCAAATTTTGTATTCATCTCACGTTCAAACAAAGTCAGTTCTCAAAATTACAGGCCTGAAACAGGGGCTGAAATTGTGCTGTATGATTCAAATTCAAAACATGAACCACTCAGAGAAATATCAGATGGTAAATATTTTTTTCCAAAAGAAATTATCCAAATCAATGTTGGAAATTCCTACTACATTGAAATAACAACAAAGAGTGGAAATCAGTACAAGTCTGAAATAGAAACAATCCAACCAGTGCCTATGATTGATAGCTTAGGTTCTGAATTTACATTTGAAGACTATACGGAAAATGAAACAAAAGTACTACAAGGCACCTTCTACAACCTATCGGTCTATGGAAAAGTAGTGAAAGACGATGGTGCGCTATTTCTAAAATGGGATGTTGAAAACATCTATCTAATGACTGAAAAAAATTGTAGCCCAATAAGTGGTCCAAAATCATGCTATGTAAGAAATCCAATAAACCTAAACACTGTTTTTCTACTTGACGGCACTATTTATAAAAGTGATGCCCATTTTAAGCAACGAGTAGTGCACGAGAAGTTGGATTTTACTTTTGGGATTGCAAGCGGATTTTATGTATCTCAAAAGTCTTTGACGGAACGAGCATTCAAATATTGGAAAAGGGTTGATCAAATACTTCGTGAAAGTGGTACCTTGCTGGAGACTCCTTTCGCGGCCATAAAGGGCAATATCAAATCAGTAGAAAATCCGGATGAAGAAGTTCTAGGGTATTTAAGCGCCGTGGACGAAAGGAAGGTTTTAAAAATAGTCACTAAAGGAGAACTTGGCGTAAAAAGAAGTAAACTACCTCTTTGTCATCCGGACCTCTCCCTTCCACCCCACATAAAACCAGCAGTCTGTTGTGATTGTACCTTACTGGCTGGTGCCAGTGTGAAAAGACCAATATATTGGCCATGAAATTAAAACACTTGATAATTTTTTAAGTTACTAAATACCGATGGCTAAAACTTCTATTTACTTCTACAGTGTTTGTTATTTCCTTTTAATATCTATTGCCCATTTTGCTTGTGTTGAGGAAATAGAGTTCGATGCCACAGGGGAAACCGGCACTCTGGTGGTCGATGGACTATTGAGTACGAGCAGCGATTCAAATTTTATCCATCTGATCCGTACCAATGAATTGAACAAACAGATTTTTCCCGGGGAAACCGGAGCCCTGATCACTCTTTTCGATGATGTTGGTGGAAGTGAAGTCTATCAGGATTTAGGAGGTGGCAAATATTATCTGGCTGGAAATCAAATGATCATTGAGACCGGTCGTACCTATCATATTGAAATTACTACCAACAACGGGCAGCAATATATTTCTGATCCGGAAACCATTTTACCGGCTCCGGAGATTGACAGTCTTACCTTCAATTTTTCTATTGAAGACATAGTAGAGCGGGAGAACCGGGTATTGGAGAGAAGTTTTTTTAATCTCTTTGTGGAAGGTGAAATTCCTACGGACAATAGTGCCACTTTCCTGAAATGGGATGTAGAGCATATCTACCAGGTGGCAGAAATCGACTGTAGCCCCCTTATCCCACCGAAGGTTTGTTATGTTGAGCGAAGAGTCAATAAAAATCAGGTATTAATCCTGAATGGTGAAGAATATACCGACGGAGCCGGATATCACGTACCAGTTATCCACCAGGAGCTGGACTATGCATTCGGACTGGTTGCCTCTTTTTATGTTTCACAAAAAGCCCTCACCAAACCTGCATTTGAATATTGGGACAAAGTTAAGAACACCTTGGCCAATGGCAGTACGATCTTTGACAGTCCACCAGCCTCTATTGAGGGAAATCTCCATAGCATTTCCGATCCGCAGCAAGAAGTGCTGGGATACTTCAGCGCCATAGATGAAAAAAAGAAAGTGATTTTGGTGACCCGCGGAGATCTGGTAGATCCCTTCGACGAATTACCTCTCTGTGGGTTAAATGGAAATTTTCCCGGGGATATTGATTTCAGGATCTGTTGCAACTGCCTGAATTTGGAATATAGCAGCCGTAAACGTCCCAGCTACTGGCCGTAAAGCTTTATTCTCCCTCACAACCGGCAATTTATGTATCTTAATTTGATTTCCTAAAGTTCCTGCTAGCAAGGCTTCTTTTCGGTCTTTCCGTCATTTAATAAAATCTGAGTTTATGTCAATGAGAAATGTTCTATTGCTGATCCTCCTCATATCCCAGTTAGATGCCAGGTCTCAAAGTCTTTTACTAAAAGATGTAAATGTGGTACCTATGTCCAGTGAGACGGTGTTGAGCCATCAGGATGTCAGGATTGAAGGCGATCGAATCGTAGATATTGCATCGGCGGGGAGCGATTTAGAAGCAGATATTGTCATCCATGCATCGGGACAATACCTGATTCCAGGGCTGGCAGAGATGCACGCACATATCCCCGTCGCCGAGGATGGAAATGATACTCTGGTACGCGAAACGCTCTTTCTTTATCTGGCGAACGGAATTACCACGATACGGGGTATGTTGGGAAATCCCTACCATCTGGACCTTAAAAAGCAGGTGAATGCCTTTGAATTTCCGGCACCCCGGGTCTATACCTCCAGTCCTTCGCTGAACGGAAATACCATTACCACCAAAGAAGAGGCCAGGCAAAAGGTGACTCAATACAAGGATGATGGCTATGATTTTTTAAAAATACATCCCGGCATAAAAAGAGAAGTCTTTGACGAAATGGCTCGCACCGCCAAATCTGTGGACATCGATTTTTCCGGTCATGTACCGGCTGATGTCGGTATCGATCACGCCATTGCTTCCGGCTATGCCACCATTGATCATCTGGATGGTTATATAGAAGGTTTGGCTCCGGAAGCGGTACGGGAAGAAGGTGGCTTTTTTGGAGTATTGTTAGCAGACCGTGCCAATGAAGAAAGAATAAAAATCTTAGTGGAAGCCACACAAATGAAGAATACAGCCGTGGTTCCTACCCAGACACTGATGACCCGCTGGCTGTCTCCCAGGGCACCGGAGTTAATGGTACAGGAACCGGAAATGGATTTTATCTCTCCCGCACTAAGATATAGTTGGAGACAAAACAAGGAGCAGATGTTGGAAAGACTGAACTATAGCCAGGAGGTTTATGATCAGTTCATTGAATTAAGGCATAAATTCCTCAGGATGTTTCTTGAAAAAGGAGTCCCCATACTTTTAGGTTCGGATGCACCGCAGGTATTTAACGTTCCAGGCTTTTCACTCCACCACGAAATGCAGTCCATGGTTGAGGCCGGTCTTAGCAATTATGAAGTGCTCAAAAGCGGGACTGTTAATGTCTCCCGGTTTTTTAATGCAACAGACCGGGGCACCGTGGAAGAGGGTAAAATTGCAGATCTGGTTTTAATTGCGGATAATCCCTTTACCGATATTAATAATGTAAAAAAAATTAATGCCGTCATTTACCGGGGCAAAATCATACGTAGAGATTTTATTGAATCTCAGTTGAGTATCATTGCCGAAAAATATAATTCCGATTCGAAATGATCAGAAGGACTTTCTTAAGAAATACATTAACTACTGCAACTGCCGGAAGCTTCGGTTTTCCATTAATTAAAAAACAAAAAGAAACCTATCGAACCGTGCTGATTGGATCGGGATGGTGGGGAATGAATATATTAAGGGAAGCTTATCGATCCGGTAAATCAAAAATCGTTGGCATCTGTGATGTCGACCAAAATCAGCTAAAAAAGGCATCGGATGAGATTTTCGAATGGAATGGTGAAAAACCCAAATGGTATACTGATTTCCGGGAGTGTATAAAGAATGCTCAACCGGAGATCGTTATCGTAGGTACTCCGGATCATTGGCATGCACTGCCCACTATCGAAGCTGTAAATGCCGGTGCACACGTCTATGTCGAAAAGCCTATTTCCCACACCATTGGTGAGGCTCAGGCGATGTTGCGGGCAGCCAGAGACAATAACCGCAAAGTACAGGTTGGTACCCATAGAAGGGTATCTCCGCATATGATCTCGGGCATGGATTTTCTAAAATCCGGAAAAGCCGGTAAAATCACTATGGTGAAATGCTTTGTCAATCAGAATCGAAATTTCCAGGCCCCGGTAGCCGATACAGAGGTACCGGAAGGTCTGGATTGGGATATGTGGCTCGGGCCGGCTCCCGAACGTCCTTTTAATCCTAAGATCCATCCGAAAGGATTCCGTCAGTTTCTCGATTTTGCCAATGGCACGATCGGAGATTGGGGTATTCATTGGTTTGACCAGGTACTTTGGTGGACGGAAGAAAGATTTCCTCATTCGGTCTTTAGTACCGGTGGCCGCTTCGTCAACCAGGACAATACCGATGCCCCGGATACCCAGTTGGCTACTTTCGACTTTGAGGACTTCGTATGTTGCTGGGAACATAAGTACGGAGCGAGCAATGCCAATGAAGACTCTCCCATTGGACTGTACTTCTACGGATCAGAAGGAACCATGCATTTGGGTTGGAGAGATGGATGGACTTTCTATCCAAACAAAAAATCAGATTCCATCCTGCATGAGGATCCCAGAGTAAACGAACCTGATTTTCAAAATATCAAAGAGTTGTGGGCAGATTTTATTCAGGCCATTGAGACGAACGGCCGGCCGGTTTGTGACATTGAAGATGGCATGCTCGCTACCAATATGAGCCTCCTTGCCATGATCTCACTCAAGTTGGGACGCAGTGTGCAGTGGGATGGTCAAAACACGATCAAAGATCCTGAAGCCCAAAAACTAATGCGCCGCGAGTATAGAGGTCCCTGGGTTTATCCGGAGTAGTTGCTTTAGACAAATATGCCAGGGGTACCAGATCCTCGGCCTCAGCCGCATCATTCGAAAAGGTCTTAATTTTTTAATTCCTGATTGACAATTGATAATTCCTAATTCAATGTCGTTAAGTTAAGCCTAAAATTTATCGTGAGTAAGTCGGCGAATCTAGATTCGCCGCTATCACTACTTACAAGAAATTGGATTACTTAACAATATCAATTCCTTAACTTAACGGCATTGATTCCTAATTGATAATTGACCATTGATCATTGATAATTGATAATTGACCATTGATAATTGACCATTGATAATTCCTAATTGACAATTGATAATTGATTCCCCTCCCGTCTCCCGTCTTCCCACCTGCGGCATCGGACATCCGGCACCTTCCATCCTACAACGAATACCCACCTTCATATTTGCGTTTCACAAACATGTTTGCCGGTTCGAAATTGGTGATCCGCATACTTGCTCCGTCCCACAGAAGTTTTTTCCTTCCCGGAAAATCCCGGCTTTTTGCCTTTTCACGATAGTTATAACTACGCACGGCCAGGTTGCCCATCAGTACGGTTTCGGTGAGCGGACCGGAGATACTGAAAGGTGAACTGGTCACTGCTCCGAAACCTTCCTTGCAAGCCATCACCCACTGCTGCTGATGCCCTTCCGTACCTCCCTTCACCAGCGGTTTTTCCGGTGCAGGCAGATCGATATCCCGCATTCTTGAGCTAGGTAGCAACGTTGGATTCTGACCAAACAATCCAGCCATCAGCTTTCCCTGAGTGCCTTCGAAAATAATGCCTCCATCCCACTCTGCCATTTGCTCGTCAGGAAGTAATTCCACCGGTCGCTTCGGCTTAATACCTCCG
>JAGQWZ010000554.1 GCA_020436835.1 Saprospiraceae bacterium
ATTTACTATGAGAACTATTTTTCTATGTGGTACTAAAACAAAAACGGGGTATTAATTTTACCACATAGGCGCCTAGGCGACATAGGTGTGGGTCATGGCAGGATCAGAGTTTACAATTGTTCAGGGCAAATACTCGAGGGATGCTGCGTCATTTTATTCACTATGTGATCTATGTTTCTATGTGGTAATAAAAAAACGTGGTATGGATTTCACCACATTGGCGCATAGGCGACATAGGTTTTGGGTCAGGGCAATACCCGGTGGCTACTGCGTCATTTTATTCCTATTGACTATGAGAACTATGTATCTATGTGGTATTAGGAGAAAAACAGTTATGGATTTTACCACAAAGGCGCATAGGTGACATAGGTGTTGGGTCATGTCAGGATCAGAGTTTACAATTATTCAAGGTAAATACTCGAGGGATGCTGCGTCATTTTATTCACTATGTGATCTATGTTTCTATGTGGTACTAAAAAAAACGCGGTACGGACTTTTACCACATAGGCATATTAGGAGATTTGCATTGGAGCAGGACAACATCAAATTGTGCAATAAAGAAGGCTAAATATGCAGGGGACTGAAATAGTCATATTTTTATCTTGCTGTCCGGGTGACCTATTTTTAATTGGTATAAAAATAGAGCATGGTAGTGTTCTTACTGAACTGAGCTATACTAAAAGGACTTATCCTTCAAAACGGGAAGCTTTCAAGTCAACCCAGCAGTAGCCGAAAAAAGGCATATTATTACAATGATTATTGAAAAACAGGCTGCAAAATGACTTTTAGTACGAATTAATAATGACCAGATATATGAAAGCTGCATATCTAATGAGACACGGTGAAGCGAAGAATGCTTTTGAAATAAGGGACACTGAAAAACCAACTATTACGCCATCACAGATCTTAATTAAAGTGGAAGCGTTTGGTCTGAATTTCGCGGATGTAATGGCTCGACTGGGCCTCTACCGTGATGCTCCGCCGCTGCCATCCGTTTTAGGATATGATGTTGTCGGCAGAGTGGAGGAAGTAGGTGATAATGTCAAAGACTTCGTTGTGGGTGACCGGGTTACGGCGCTAACTCGTTTCGGTGGATACGCAGAGTATGCGATAGGTGAACAAGGTGTTGTGCATAAAATTTCTGAGACGCTCTCCCCGGGAGCAGCAACTGCGCTGTCCACTCAATATAGCACGGCATATTTTCTTGCTTTTAATATGGCTAATCTGCATAGGGAGGACCGGATTTTAATCCATGCGGCAGCCGGAGGTGTAGGTACCGGTCTGGTACAGATGGCAAAATTTAAGGGATGCGAGATTTTTGGAACCTGTGGCTCAGAAGAAAAAATAGAATTTATTAAGGGAATGGGTGTCGATCATCCAATAAATTACCGTACAAGGGATTTCGAGGATTATCTGGGGGATGAAAAATTGGATGTTATTTTTGATCCAATAGGAGGAAATTCACTGAAGAAAGGGTTTAGGTCGCTCAGTGCAGGTGGTCGAATCATCTCTTATGGCCTGTCTTCGATGAATCAAGCAAAATCTATTTTTGCAAAAATAAAAGTCCTGTGGCAATTTGGATTTTATCATCCGGTACAATTCTTAAGCAGGTCAAGGGGGATCATTGGTGTGAATATGCTCAAGCTGGGTGAAGAAAGACCGGAAAAATTAACAAGGGTAATGAAAGAGGTCATTAAAATGGCGGACGCTGAAATCCTCCAACCCCATGTAGGTGGAGAATTTCAGGTTGAAGAACTTGCTGAAGCCCATGCATTTCTCGAGTCGCGAAAGTCGGTGGGAAAGATCGTTGTCAAATGGTAAAACTTCTGATCTTTTACCAGGCTGAATGCCTCTGATCAAGGGTTAAAATTAATTGAAACCAAACGGGTATTTCCGATTTGCAGTTTTACTAGCTAAGGAAAAACCCGTCGCGATAGTCACACGGAAATGCAGATATCCACCATGTGTTTTCCTTCCGGATGTTTGGTGGGATCGTTTTTATATGATTCATACATAATGTGTCCTGAAGGTTTAAAACCGTTGGAATTTAAATACTCAAATAAAGATTGCCATGCGTCCGCATATTCCTTCTCCTCGATTTCGAACGACCCGATCACAAAATCGCCCGATGGAATAATGGTTGTTTTGATTTCGGCATCTCCCTCAGTACCCTCCGGCACGGTAAAGCCGACACTGATTCTTTGATCATCAGGAGAAACCGTTTCCGGATCATCGTGATAGATGGTGATTGCTTCTGAATCGGCTTTGAATAGACCATTCCTTGTTACCCAGGTGGCTACCTGGTTAAAAATCCGTTCGAAGAGCTGAGTATCACCCATGTAAGGTCCCTGATGCCGGATATAGGCAAAGGTACGGCTAGGTAGAAATGTCTTTTTTATGTCTGCCACTATAGTTTTCATGTTATTACTTTCTTACTGTTATGGAATCTTAGATTTTCTTCGCCAGAAAGTACTGAAACCGGTCTTTCTGGCGCATCATGGTTTTTCTGAGCCGGTGGACCGTCTTTCTGATTTCATCATGCTGAGAATCTGTGATAAGCTTAATTGATCCATCCAGGGCAGCAACTTCCAGTATCCGGTACTCATGATTCCCGATAGCTACTTTTCCGGTTCTGATCTCGTCCCGAATTTCATGAAATTTTTCCCGGTATTTTCTTAGTTCTTTAGTGAGTATTTCATTATTTATTTCCTTAAGCAAAGTGCCAATTCTTTGATCGATTATTTGAATTTCAAGCAAATAATTTTCCAATTCGTTGTGCCAGATCAGATGCTCGAAATGAACATTACTCAATTTCTCTGCTGAGGGTATCATGTCTTTCAGTTTATATCCTAAAATACTTTTTCGATGGGTTTTAGTCAATGATCGAAGTCAACCTGCAGAATGAGGCCTGGACTGCAATGACTATCACCACCGTGTTTGTAATACCTTCTTACTACTTCAGATGTTCGTGGAAACGCGTCCACCTAATAGCCTTCACGATCAAACCTTGATCCAGATGACCTCTAGCCGGATATGAGAATCATAAGTTTGCATGACTGCTATCATTCGTAGATCAAGGTTTTTTCGATTCTTTCGTATTGATATATGATTTTGAAACCTATTGTCCATTAGTCTCTTTTTGAAAATCTTCGAATGGATTCCGTTAAGTTATTTTTCGAAGAAACAGGAGAAATATTTCGTTTTGCTCTCCATTTTTTCAAAGAGTTATTTCGACCACCCTTTGAATACCGGGAGTTCTTTCGCCAATGTTTTGTGTTGGGAAATAAGTCCCTTTTTCTGGTAGCTATCACCGGATTTATCATGGGTGTAGTTTTAACCCTTCAGACAAGACCTACTATGGTGGAGTTTGGAGCTGAAGCTTATATGCCCTCCATGATCGGGATTGCCATTGTGCGTGAAATTGGACCCATGATTACTGCATTGATCTGTGCGGGGAAAATCGGATCCAGTATCGGAGCGGAATTGGGATCCATGCGGGTCACGGAACAAATTGATGCAATGGAGGTATCCGGAACAAATCCATTTAAGTATTTGGTCGTTACCCGAATTTTAGCGATGACCCTTGTGCTCCCAATGCTGGTTGTAATGTCGGATACCTTGTCATTGATCGGTTCTTTTCTTATGGAACATTTCAAAGGTCAGGTGTCCTTTACTTTGTATTTTTCAAAAGTATTTGAAGTCCTTGAATTCGGAGATATTATCCCGTCTTTCACCAAATCGTTTTTTTTCGGTTTTGCTATCGGATTAATCGGGTGCTATAAAGGGTATAATTCAAAGCTTGGTACAGCCGGGGTTGGACGGGCTGCGAATTCAGCGGTCGTTATCGCTTCACTTTTACTTTTTGTTCTTGATTTTGTAGCGGTAATTATTTCGGATATATTCTATGAATTATGATTGGGAGCAAACAAGATCGGAATTCGCTAAGGCAATCAGGACCCTCTGTACCAACAGCTAAGGCACTGATCCAAATCAGGGATTTGAGAAAATCCTTTGGATCGCATGCTGTGTTGAGAGGATTTAGTCTTACCCTCTACGAGCAGGAAAATCTGGTGATCGTCGGAAAATCCGGATCAGGAAAATCGGTTTTGTTGAAATGCATTGTCAAATTGGACAAACCTGACTCAGGAGAACTGTTTGTTTTAGGCAAAAATGTACCCCAACTCTCAAAAGAGGAAATGGACATACTGCGGGCCGACATCGGATTCTTATTTCAGGGAAGTGCACTATACGACTCTATGACAGTAAGGGAAAATCTAGAATTCCCATTGAGAAGACATCAGGATAGAATCAGGGATGAAAATATGGATGAGTTGATCGAGCAGGCTCTGCATAATGTAGGTTTAAGTCACGCCATCGATTTGATGCCTGAAGAACTTTCCGGCGGGATGAAGCGGAGGGTAGCTTTGGCACGGGCCGTTATCCTTCGGCCCAAAATCATTCTGTACGACGAGCCCAGCAGTGGTTTGGATCCGATAACCTCGAGAGAGATAAGTAAATTAATTCTCAACATTCAAAATATCTATAAGACCGCTTCCCTGATTATCACGCATGATATTGATTTTGGAAAAAGCATTGCCAATCGATTTATCGTTTTGAGGGATGGGATCGATTATGCCACCGGTACATATAATGATTTGGTAGAATCGACAGATCCTAATATTAAGGCATTTTTTAATTATGAATAGTTATGGCCAGAGAAAAACTTAGCAGTTTCAGACTCGGTATTTTTGTAATTGTTGCTTCCGTACTTCTAATTGCCGGCATCTATTTCATAGGCACTAAAAAGAGTCTGTTTGGAAGTACATTTACGATAAGTACGGTCTTTTCCAATGCCGGAGGATTACAAGTAGGAAACAACGTCCGATATGCCGGTATCAATGTTGGCACGGTAAGCGATATAACCATCGTTACCGATTCCACAATTAGACTGGACCTGAAACTCGTACAGAAGGTACAGCCCTACATCAGAAAAAATGCTGTCGCAAATCTAAGTGTAGATGGTATAGTGGGAAGTGCACTGGTTAATATTACTCCCGGTATTGGCGAAGCTGCCTCAGTGGAAGAAGGGGATTTAATCCAGGCAGCCAATTTACCCGGTACCGCAGATTTAATAGCAACACTTGGTAGTACCAATGAAAATATTGCCCTGTTTGCCAGGGATCTTTTGGAGATCTCGGGCAAGATTACCCATGGATCTGGTACATTCAATCTCTTACTGGAAGACTCTGTAATGTCCAACAGCTTAAAAACGACCTTGATCAATCTTGAAAATACCAGTCGACTTACGCTTGGACTGGTACAGAGACTGGATAAAACGGTGACTGATATGCAAGATCAACAGGGACTGGTCAATCAACTGATACATGACACCATGATCATGTCTAATCTCAGGAATTTTTCCAATGCACTTGACGAGGAGCTCGTGCATGATTTGGATAGTCTCATTAATTCCCTGGATCAGGTGGGAGATCATCTCGGTACTGCCACCCTGCAGATTAATGGGTTATTAGAAGATATCCGAACAGGTGAAGGAACGATCAATCAGTTAATTTATGATAAAGAAAATGCTGAATCCCTGCAAAATATTCTCAAAAATATTGAGTCTGGTAGTGCGAAATTTAACGAAGATATGGAGGCCCTTCAACACAATTTCCTTTTTCGCAGGTATTTTCGAAAAAAGGCAAAGTCGTCAAAGGTAGATTCATTGACCAAATCCGGATCCTTGCAGCCATAATGAACTTAAGCCTATGGCTAGTCGTGCAGGATTAGAATAGGCATACTGAGTTGGTCCAGTTCTTCCTTGACCAGACTGCGATGCACCAGATTGAGCATCCATCCGCGATCACGGTGAATCATACATAAGAGATCGGCCGATTTATCCTGGCAAACTTCATTAATGGCTTTAGTCAGTGACTCCTCAGATGATTTGGCGTAATATTCATAATGGAGGCCCTTTAAGAAGACATCCAGGTCACGATTTGATTCCAGATCTCGCTCATCCTCATCCTGTACGTGGAGCACCATCACATTGCTGTCGTATTTGCGAACCAAGTCAAGAAATGTATGCAATACTTTTTCAGAACTAATACTTTCTTCGTCGATCGATAGCACAACGGAATTCAGATGATGAAAGACATAGCCCTGAGGTATAGCCAGGATGGGAGCTTTCGAGTTTTCAAACAACGTCTCGGTCAGACTGCCAAAAACCCGGTCTTTGGGATTTTGCAGACCTTTCGTACCGATGATCACCAGATCATAGTTATTCTTCTTAATGAACCTTGAGATTTCCTCCAGGGGGTTACCATAAATGAGCTTTTGTTCCCAGCTGATCTCTGGCGCTAGATTGCCCATTTTCTCCATGACATTTTTCAAATTCTCCTGAATGATTTTTCGCTGTTTTTCGATTGCCTCATCAAATATCTCAGCGATATCACCTGGGAAACTGCAATGAAGGATCGTTATTTCTTTAATTTCAAATTTTTTTAGTAAAGCTGCGGCGAAGTATACTGCATCAATAGATGCGATGGAAAAGTCGACTGGACATAGAATTTTCATGGTCGAAAATTTTACTTGATTTCCTGGATCAGAATAGCATTACTTATAATCCTATTCGTGCGGGTTTTTTCCCCAACCTTCCTTACTCATTTCCGGAATTTGATCCAGAAGGAATTCATTGACTTAAATGTATCCAAAGAAGATAGAGGGGATGATGAGTTTTATCAAAAGAAAAGATGATAGAGATCACTCCTTACTGTCTTACTAACGTCTCATACTGTACGTATTCCTTTTATTGTCAAATTAGAAGAAATACCGTTTCAGAATCAACCTGAGCTTTGATGTAGATCATTTCTTTTCACAGAAATTCGAACTAAACTTTGCATAAATTTTATGAAGACCTGCTTCCAGTTTAGTAATCATAAAATTTTTTATCATGAATTTTCGATTGTTGGTTGCCGTGATCACTTTTTTAATGTGCGGGATGGTCTCCGCTCAGGAGCATCGGTTTAGTTTGGATGATCTTTCGGAAGGGGAGAGAAGAAGTCTTGAAGCGATTGCCTTGTATCCTCTGGATGTGCGAATTGCAGTACTGGAAGTATGTAGTCAGCCGGCTATGATGGTAAAACTGAAGAGAATCCAGGAGAATAGTAAGCAACGGTTTCAGAAGTTGGTAGAGGATTATTCCCGAACCCGGCAGGAAGTAATTTGGGATTTGACCCGGTTTGATCCTCTCCTTAAAGAAATCATCGTGACCGATCATTCCCGGCGAGCATTGGAGGAAATATTGGAATCCTATCCTCCGGAGATTAGAGAAACCGTTTTAAATCTCGATGAAGCGGATTTTGCACTGATCCAGGATGTGGTGTCGCTGCAATTGGATGCGGAAGATGAAGCTTTCCAATTGATCAATACTACTCCAATAAATATTCGGAATGCCTATCAAGTTCTTTTGGATAATCCGGAGGTCTTAGACATTCTGTTTGGGGAACTGGATCTGGCTATATTGGTTGGAAATCTTTATCTCGGGGATAAAGAGTGGGTGATGCAAAAAGCGGACAGTCTTAATCTTGCCCTGGCTGCCCAGAATAGCCGTGATCTGGAGGACTGGAAGAAGTCACTGTCAGAAGATCCGGAAGCCAGGGAGGAATTACTTTCATCACTCAATGAGTATGCAAACGAGTATCCATTTGACGATGTGTATTATGACCAAAATGTGTCTATAGAAGATTCGAAAGCGGATGATGTTTATCAACATATTTCAGAGTATTATTTCTACCATTATCCTTTTTGGTTCGGTTATCCTCATTGGTTCGAATATCCACGTTGGGTACCCTATCCGATATGGTATGATTGGGGTTTCTACCCCAGATTCCGGACAATTGTCGTGTTTAACCTGCCCCGGTACCATACGATCTGGTGGTATTTGAATAAACCTCGCCATCATTATCGCTATACCCACTTGTCAAGACACATTATTGAATACCGGAACACGCATCGTGAGCATGGAAGTTCGATCACTTCTGCCGTCAACGGATGGCGGTCTGCAAACCGGGATATCATAACTGACGATTTCCTGGCGGGAAGAGATCTCGATCATAAATTGAAGCTTTATGGACAAATGGAAGAAAACAGGGAAAAATACAACAGGAGAAATCCTTCCCGTACCCTCTCTTCATCCGAATACGCAAGGAAATACGAGCGAAAATATGAACCTATAAAGGCCGAGAATAATAGAACTGGCAATAGTGCCGGAAAGATCAGCCGGGACATCCTCAAAGATCTGAAAAACATACCTGCCCGCAGTCCGGCTAAAGATAAAATAGAGAATAAGGAACAGATTCGAAAAGTGGAGAGAGCGAAAGAATATCATCGCAATCAAACCGTAAATAAGGATCGCACCAATACACAACCGGAAAGAACGGTGCCAAACAAAAAATCGGTTAAACCAGTACAAAAAACGAAAGCCAAGCGGAAAACAAGTTAAGAGTTAGCATTAAAGACAAACGATCAAACTTGCTCCTATGTATTTTAAAATAGTGGCGCTCGATCTGGATGGAACTATTGCTATGCATGACCGAATTGCATCTGGCACATGGAAGATTCTGAAAGAGATCAAGAAATCGGGTAGAGCAATTCTGATTGTCACCGGCAGGCGATTGGATGACATTCAACAATTGGGTCCTCTTGAAGATCTTTGTGAAGCTATTATCGCAGAAAATGGAGCGGCGATTTATATTCCTTCCAATCAATCTGTCATTCTTCCTTTTGGACATCTTCCTTCAGAATTAGTCGAAAAATTATCAGCATTAAATATTCCTCTTGAGAAAGGGATGTCGATCGTGGCAACAAGAGAGCCACATGGCCAACTTGTAGTTGAGGCAATTAGTAATATGGGGAGTGCCGCAACAATAGAATATAATAAAGGGGCAATTATGATCATACCCCCAGGTGCTTCAAAAGGAACCGGTTTGATGGTGGCTTTGCACGAATTGGGCTATTCCCACCATAACGTCGTGGCTTTTGGTGATGCGGAAAACGATCGTAGTTTGTTTGAACAGGCAGAAGTCGCACTGGCAGTGGAAAATGCGGATGCTTCCATTAAAAAACTGGCTGACATTGAATTGGAAGAGCCCGACGGAGAGGGTGTGGCAAATTTCATGCGTAAATTGCTGGAAAAGGAATTCCCGCCGGGACTAAAAGGCAGGCAGGACAGAAAAATGATCATTGGCTATCGTGAAGATAGTGAGGCAATGATGCTGGATCCCCTCAGTTTTACCTTGAAGAATGTAGGTATTTTCGGTTCCAGTGGTAGTGGTAAATCGTGGTTAGCAGGATTAATTGCAGAGAAGTTGCTCCGCCTCGAATATCAGATTTGTATTATAGATCCTGAAGGAGACTACCGTGGTTTAAAAGCATTCCCAAATACATTGTTATTAGGGGGTGAGGGATCTCCACCACCTCATAGTTCATTTGTGTCGACCCTGCTCGAATATAGTGAAATGAGCCTGGTGATGGATTTATCACAATATACGCATCAGGAAAAGCTGGAATATGTAGCTGAAATCATGGAGACACTGTTGAATTTGCGTGAGCGTAGAGGCAAACCTCATTGGTTCCTCATTGACGAGGCGCATTATTTCTTGAAAAAAGGATCCAAACTGCAGTGGACAGACCGGATAGAGGAAGGAGGATTTGCCTTACTGAGTTATCGGCCAAGAGACATTGATGATTCATACATTAAGAAACTCGATAATCTGATGATCACTCATTTTGAAGAAGATGATGAAACAGAACGTCTCATCTCGACGGTTTGTGAGAATTCAATGGATTTGCAGATAAGGGAGAAATTGCCCTTTTTGACAGACCGGCAGGTATGTTATTTCATCAAGGAAGAATCCAGGAAGTGTAAGATTCAACAAGGCATTCTTGAAATGGAAAGTACTCGCAGGAAAGTACCCCATATTCGGCATTTGAATAAATATTTACGAGCT
Source organism: Saprospiraceae bacterium (assembly GCA_020436835.1). Taxonomy (GTDB): domain Bacteria; phylum Bacteroidota; class Bacteroidia; order Chitinophagales; family Saprospiraceae; genus JABDMH01. The sequence continues at coordinate 10,011 of JAGQWZ010000554.1, forward strand.
CCTTTGCCTGCGGACAAGCAGTTCTACTTTAAGGAATTGGATAAGACGAGGATACCGAGTGCTTCCAGTTTATATGATTTTATGCGAATCCTGCCGCGCGTGCCATCTGAAATACTTGCTTATCACCTGCACAGGGGTGATTTCGAAGCCTGGACGTCTTCAACCCTGCATGATGAAGAACTTAGCCGCAGAATCCACAAAATTGGTAACCGGCAACTGGAAGGTAAAGAGCTTGGTCAGGCTTTAACTGATGCGGTAACTTCACGTTATGAAGAACTGGAAATTCTTGTCTGATGCCGCATAGATAACCGGAAGAAAGGGATGACCTGATGATGATCATAAGTGGAATTGAGTGCACTCATTGAAGAATTTGAATGATACGATTAATATGTTGTAAAAATTTGGAATTATGCCAGTCTATAACATTAATGAAGGGCCCTTTGATCGATTTGGTGGCCGGTTCAACAAAATAATTAACCCGCTTCATTTTCTGGGTAGATCATCCTTTGATATTCCCTGGAGTAAGACCCTTCCTCCGGCAAATATTATCCGGAATGGAGAAGCGTACCATATCGAATTACTGGTACCGGGATTTACCCGGGAAGAATTAGAAATTACTGAGGAGCGAGGAGTATTGATTGTGAAAGGCAGTAAACATCCAGAGCTCCCGGAAGAAAACGATGAGTTCATTACCGAAGAGTTTGGACTGGAATCTTTCGAGCGGAGATTCCGGATCACCAATCAACATGCGGAAAACCGGATTGAAGCTACTTTGGATAACGGAGTCCTCAAAATAGTCTTTTTTGAGAAGCAAGTGCCGGTAGTTTCCGACTATAAGCGGATACCGGTTCTGGAAGAATAAACCTGGAATTGAATCGATGTTTATAAAGTATAAAATGAAGATGTAATGAAAAGAATTCTGGTTCCAACAGACTTTTCGGAAAATGCAAATAATGCCTTTTTTTATGCACTGGGAGTGGCATATGAAACCGGTGCCACTATTACCTTGCTACATGTTGTTGAATTGGAAATGGAGGTGCTTGACATTCCTATGCCCTCCGGATCCGCATATCAGGCACGAAAGGATGCAGCAGAACTCGCCATGGATGCTCAGGTGGAGCTGGCTCAGGGTATTGATGGTGACTGGGAGGATGTGATCGCAGCGGTGAATAAGAAGGTAGTGGTGGGCAATCCTACCGGACATATTAAGTCGGTGGCGGAAGATATTGATGCAGATGTCATTATAATGGGGGCGAGAGGTAGACATAAAAATACCTTTGCAAAGATGCTGGGTACCCGTTCGTCCGACATCGCCCAGGAAGCACCGGTGCCGGTATTGATTGTACCGGAAGGAGCGATTTTTAAATCTTTTGTACAGATTGCCTATGCGTCGGAGCTTTTAACCACCGATCCCTACCACCTCTGGAGAGCTTTGGAACTGATTAAACCCTTTTCTCCTGTAGTGCGGTATCTCCATGTGAGTCAATTTGCGGATGATGAGGAATTGGAAAAGGAGCAGAAAATTCGAAAATATATTGAATCCCAGAATGCAGCTTTGCAATTGATCTTTTATCATGTGATCGGACAAAATATCGATAAAGAACTGGAAAAATACTCACGTACCTTTGAAGTCGATCTGATAGTGATCTATCATGAACAGAAAAATATTTTTCAGCGAATGTTTACCCATAGTCATACGAAACATTTGCTGTCTATGAGCGATATTCCGGTCCTGGTACTTAAAGAGGACTAATTCATTGCTGTAAAAAAAAAAACATTGATTTGGCTCTCCAGCGTGCTTTTAAAATTCTGCTGATTATTCTGAGTGCATGGTTCATGCTCACCCTTTTTGTTCAGCAGGATGGTCCTTCTATTAGCGATCAGATAGGACCTGCAACAGCACCTTCAAGGATATTGGTGGTTTACGATCCGGATCCATTTTATGATCTGGATAGACAAGTTTGTGAAGCCTTTGCCAGAGGTCTTGCCGGAAATGGATTTCTAATTGACGTTGCAACGGTTAAAGCCTTAAAAAAGACAAATTTCGATCATTACCAGATATATGTATTTTGTGCAAATACCTATAATTGGGCTCCGGATTGGTCTATTTCCAGGTTTATTCGTAGAAACCGGCGAATTTTTATGGATAAGGCTGCGATTGCCATCACACTGGGAAGTGGATCGACATCCCGGTCGAAAAGAATGCTCGAAGACTACATCAATGGCACCGGCGCAGAGTTGATTGCTTCCCGAACGTATTGGCTCCTCCGGCCCAACGATGAATCAAGGATGGATGAATCCAATGTTGCAGTCGCCTGTGATCGGGTCTACGATTTTGCAGTACAGATCAGCGAGAATAAAATCGCCGGTAACTTATCCCAGTAAATTGGGCGGTTTAAGTTCAGATAGAAGAACTAAATGTTTACATTATTTGGTGCCCTCGAATGTACATTTGGTGGTAATTCCAAAGACGGAAAGGTTTTGCGTGATGGTTAGTTTATTACCATTTAGGGTACCGGTTCCACTGACTTTGGCAAAGATCACATCGATAGTAGGAATGGAGAAAGTGCAGCCATTTACATCAATTGGCAGTTCCTGTCCTTCATTATCTTTCATGATCAGTTCACCCCCTTCTTCAAAGATGGTAAATGTGACCGCTTCGGCATCATCACCTTCACACTGATTCATCCCGGAATAACTACCCAAAAAATCTGATTGAATACAACTGTCATCATTTTCGTCTTTTTTACAGGCGGTGAAAAGCAAAGCAATGAGACTGATCATAAGGATTGAATTTCGATACATATTTTGTCTGTGTTTTATAATTGATTATTATTCTGGTAGTGATCTTTTGGGAGCCTGATAAGTGGTTAACCTACCGGGATTTTTTTGCAGAACCTGGCCTACAAACTCTTTGTTGTAATGACCAATTACAAATATTAATCCAAAAAGATCGACGGGTGCCAAAGCGCTTCCAATGGTGAGGGAGAATAACCAGGTGCCGGTCCCAGAGACAATGCGGTCTGGTTTTGTTCTTCTGTGGATTAAGGGAAGGATTTTACGCTGTTTGCTGATCGATCCGATCTTTGGAAATCGACTGCTAAACCTTCCGGGATTTGATGATGGTTTTCTATCTTCGCACCTAACGGAGAGACAGGCGGAGAGGCCACCGATGACTACTGCCGATTGCCTTCAATTTGCATCTTTTTCCCAGTGGGGAAATGGAGTAGACTGCTTGGAATGAGACCAACCGCTTGTTAGCGGAATAATCTGTTTCTCTTGCTTTAATTCATAAAAACGATTGGAAATGAGTGTTTCTTTAAAAGCAGATTGTCGATATGCGATCCTCGTACCTACCAGTATGGGAGTGAGATTAACTCCGGAAGACCGGCAACCCGTTTACAGTACTGATGTTTTTAGAATGCATGCTACGAGTGCGGAGAGTAATGTAGCCAGTGTATCTTCCTATCTGGGCCTCCGGTGCAAAGTTTTGACCGCTTTCGTAAAAGGAAGTCCTATAGCCGATTACATCAAGAGTAGTCTAAGGTCAAGAAATATCGATTATGAAGGTCCGGAAGTGGATCAGGGAGGACCCTGGGGTTTCCGGCATCAGATAAATTTTGCGGACAATGGATATGGCAGCAGGGGCCCCAGAGTACACAACGACAGGGCCGGAGAAGTGGGTAGAACGCTTAACGTCAAAGACTTTGATCTGGACCGGATCTTCGGAGAGGAGGGAGTACAAATTGTCCACATTTCCGGGTTGATCGCCGCATTGTCTCCCGATACCAGCAGATTTTGCCTTGAAATTGCCCGATCAGCAAAGAAGCACGGTTCACATATTTCTTTTGACTTAAATCACCGGGCTACTTTCTGGAAAGGGCGTCAGGAAGAACTCCGGGAAACCTTTACGGAGATAGCTTCCCTGGCAGATATTCTGGTGGGTAATGAAGAGGATTTTCAATTATGTCTTGGCATCAGGGGGCCGGAAGCGGGTGGTGAAGGTCTCCAGGCTAAAATCGATGGATTTAAGGAAATGATCGGCAGAGTGAAAGAGAAGTTTGCCAATGCCAGCATTTTCGCAACAACCCTCCGGGAAGTCGTCAGCGCCAATGAACACTATTGGGGTGCAATTGTATTGGATGATAGAACCTGGCAAGTTGTAGAACCCCGGAAGATTGAGGTCATTGACCGAATTGGAGGGGGAGATGGCTTTGTCGGTGGCCTGTTATACGGCCTGCTACAAGGATGGGAACCGGAGAAATGTGCTCAGTTTGGCTGGGCTACCGGTGCCCTGGCAACCACGCTCAATACCGACTATGCCAGGGCTTCCGATGAGGAGATGGTCTGGAATATTTGGAAAGGCAATGCCAGGGTGCAACGCTAAGTGACTTCTTTATTTATCCGGACTCTTTAGTTAATAGTTAATATTAATCTTTCTCTTGCTATGATGTATTATCAAGCCGGATCTGAGGCGAATCAGTTTACTACAGAAGAGATCAAGAAAGCGATTTTCTCTGCCCTGGACAAAATGGGACCAAGAAAGCGGGTCTTGGTAGTGCCTCCGGATATTACCCGGTTTCATTCAGGATCAGGTGCCATTACTACCCATATTTACGACTATTTCGGGGAACATCTTACAGATATACTACCGGCATTGGGTACACATGCGCCAATGACGACCGAAGAGATAGACAGAATGTTTCCTGGTGTTCCTCATAGTTTATTTCGCATACATGACTGGAGAAATGATGTGGTGACTGTCGGTACCATACCAGGAGAAAAGGTTAAGGACATCACCGGAGGTTTGGTGGATACTCCCTGGCCTGCACAATTAAATAAACTGGTCTGGAGTGGAGGACATGATTTAATCATCTCAGTAGGACAGGTCGTGCCTCATGAGGTGATCGGAATGGCCAATTACAATAAAAATCTTTTCGTCGGCACCGGTGGTTCCGCAGGGATCAATCAAAGTCATTTCGTAGGTGCCGCTTATGGCATCGAGAATATTCTGGGACGTGCCGAGAATCCGGTGAGGGACTTACTAAATTACGCGTCTGAAAACTTTATCCCGGATTTGCCCGTCGTTTATATCCATACTGTCGTGGGTCGAAACGACGAAGGTAAATTGGTTACCCGGGGGCTTTTTGTCGGTGATTCCCATGATGTATTCACGAAAGCAGCTGAATTGTCCCTGAAAGTGAATTTCAATTTACTGGAAAAACCCCTGAAAAAGGCGGTAGTGTACCTTGATCCGTCTGAGTTTCGTACTACCTGGCTGGGCAACAAGAGTGTTTATCGGACACGGATGGCCATGGCAGATGAAGGTGAGTTGATCGTGATGGCACCCGGGTTAAAAGAATTTGGTGAGGACCTTGAAATCGACCGGCTGATCCGAAAATACGGATACCGGGGTACTCCAAAGACGTTGGAGGCGCTTGAAAATAATCAGGATCTCCGGGATAATTTGAGTGCGGCAGCACATCTCATCCAAGCCAGCAGTGAAGGGCGGTTTACGATTACTTATTGTCCGGGGGCAGTGAGCCAGGCTGAGATAGAAGGTGTGAACTATCAATATGCAGATCTGCAGGAAACAATGCAGAAATACGACCCGGAAACGATGAAGGAGGGGTATAATATCATGCCGGACGGAGAAGAAGTGTATTTCATTTCTAATCCGGCGACGGGACTTTGGGCCTACAAAGGAAGATTTAAAGACAATCCTCAGACATGATGACAATGTCGGAGAAATAGGTCTCATAGCACTTTTTTTAAAAAAATGATCATGAAAGAAAAATCAGATATAGGTATTGTCGGACTTGCAGTGATGGGGGAAAATCTAGCCCTAAATATGGAGAGCAAAGGTTATACCGTGTCCGTCTATAACCGTACGGTGCCGGGGGTGGAAGAACGAGTTGCGGAGAAATTTGCAGCGGGAAGGGGAGAAGGCAAAAATTTTAAGCCATTCAGTGATTTGAAGGAGTTTGTCAGCTCAATTTCCCGGCCCAGGAAGATCATGATGATGATCAAAGCGGGAAAGCCGGTGGATGAGATGATCGAAAAGTTTGTTCCTCTTTTGGACAAGGGAGATATTCTGATTGATGGAGGAAATACACATTTTCCCGACACAGACCGGCGGACAAAATATCTCGAAAGCCAGGGTCTACTCTTCATTGGTACCGGTGTATCCGGTGGCGAAGAAGGTGCCTTAAATGGCCCTTCGATTATGCCGGGAGGATCAAAATCCGCCTGGCCCGAAGTCAAGCCGATACTACAGGATATTTCCGCTAAAGTGAATGGAGATCCCTGCTGCGACTGGATAGGAGAAAATGGAGCCGGTCATTTTGTAAAGATGGTGCACAACGGCATCGAATACGGAGATATGCAGCTCATTTGTGAAGCATATCAGATCATGAAAGACCTACTGGGATTGACAGCCGATGAAATGCATGAGGTATTTGCGGAATGGGATAGGGGTGAACTGGATAGTTACCTGATTGAAATCACCAGTGATATCCTTTCTTTCAAAGAAAACGGAGAACCGCTTATAGAAAAAATACTGGATACTGCAGGCCAAAAAGGGACTGGTAAATGGACCGGAATAACCGCACTGGACCTGGGAATTCCACTTACTCTGATTGGCGAAGCAGTTTTTGCCCGTTGTCTATCAGCTCAAAAGGAAGATAGTGTAGCTGCCTCTAAAGTGCTCAAGGGGCCCGAAATCAGATTTACCGGTGAAAAGAAAGCATTCATAGAAGCCATCCGGCAGGCGCTTTTAGCCTCTAAAATCGTGTCTTATGCACAGGGATATGTATTAATGCGTGAGGCAGCCAAGGAATATAGCTGGGATTTAAACTACGGAGGAATTGCCCAGGTATGGCGAGGGGGCTGTATTATCAGATCTGCATTTCTGGGAAAGATAAAAGAAGCTTTTACCTCCGATCCCAAACTGCACAACCTCCTGTTAGATCCCTATTTCAAAGATAAAGTCGATTCGCTGCAGCAAGGGTGGAGGGATGTAGTAGGAACAGCCATAAGCAATGGTATTCCGGTACCCGCCTTCGCGGCAGCATTAACTTACTTTGATGGATATCGGACAGAGAGGCTGCCCGCCAATCTATTGCAGGCCCAAAGGGATTACTTCGGCGCCCATACCTATGAACGATTGGATAAACCCCGGGGTGAATTTTTTCATACCAATTGGACCGGTCGGGGAGGCGATACGTCTTCGACATCCTATAATGTTTGATTTGTGCTGGAGTAAATGATTACTCAAGGTCAGCCAGTCGCTTCTCCAACCTTTCTATGGTTGCTTGTTGTTCCTGGAGTGCGGCAGTAAGCAATGGGATCAGTTGCTGATAATTGACCGATTTCATGCCTTCTGCGTTATTGTGTACCATCTCCGGGAATACGGATTCCAATTCCTGGGCGATAAAGCCATATTGACGAAGACCGGCCGAAGCTTTATCCTTTAGGTAGTAAGTCTTGGGGTTGAGTTGCATTACCTTATCCAGCGAAGCCGGTATTTCAGATATTTTTTCTTTCAAACGGAGATCCGAAGGAGTAGTCATGGTATTTACCTCCAGTGTTCCATCTATCGAAGCGTTCCCGGTGACCTCCATATTACCATCGACATTGGTGTCGCCGGTTACATTCACCGCTCCAGTACAGGCTATCCCATTGTCTGCATCCAGGATGTCCACCACATGTAGTTTTGCATTTACATTAAGATATTCGTTTACACCCACTCCGAAATTATCAACACTAAATACGCTCTCAGATCCATTGCCGGTCAGACCCGCATAGAAGTAATCATATGCGATGACATCATTTCTCATAACCACCCCGTATTGATTTATTTCCATAATCTTGAAGGCAGTATCCGGACTGGGATTATAAGCATAGAAACTTAAAGAGTCATCAAACATGATATTGGCATTCCCCAAAACGCCACTTTCTTCGGTCCATACGATAGGGGTTTTGCAGTTACCATCCACTCCGGCAAAATCATTGACCCTGAAGTTCCATTCGACAAAGCAACCCACATCAAAGTAGAGAGTGCAGTTCGGTTTGACCGGGTCATTGGTGCTTACGGAAATATGACCGTTAACACCATTCAAATAGGTGGATGGTAGTTGGTACAGGACTTTGATCGTATACATCTCCCCAGGCTGGAGAATTTGGCTGCTAAACCCGATGGCTTCGAAATGGGCACCAGCTATTTCATGTGTATTGACTGCCGTCAGTTCCAGGGCTTCGGTACCCTCATTTTTCGCCGTTACAAATACGGTATCCGGATCGGTATGATAGAAGACATAATAGCTCCCATCACAGAAATATTGTTGCGAAGCATCATGTTGATGATCACTATGATATCCATCCGGAGTAATCCATAGTGTCAGTTCAGGTTGGGCGTACGTTAAAGTCGGTACCAGAATAATTATGACTACGGCGATAATATTTTTCATGTTTATCAGAGGTTTGTCTCGAAGGTAGGATGACGGATCACCAGTTAAATCACCGAATTCAGTGAAAAAGACATATCCTAGTTTTCAGTGAGAGGCGCGAGCGTCAACAAAAACTGCGGGAAATTTATAAGATCAGGTTTGATTTCAGTGGTAGTTCTCGCACAAAGGTTTCTTGCACAGTGGCTCCCGGCAGGGGAAGGGAGAATCCAGGAAGCGTCAAATTGGAGCTACGATAAAAGCGGAGCTGTTTTACCGTTTTTACCTTGTAGTTATTATATGAAGTGCTCTGGGTTTTCTATATTAAAGGGGGAGAAATTAGTATTAAATACGGGAAATTTTTGATCATGAGTTTAAGGACAGTTAAATCATATTCTTTCATGCAGTAATCGAAATTACCAATGACAACAAGAAGAAAATTTATCAGGAAGGCATCGGCTTTAACCAGTGCGGGACTTTTGACGAATTGGTCATTAATGGCTACAGACAGGGATCAGATCGGCGCTGTTTTACCAAAGAGACAACTCACCCGGGATGGAGCAATGGTCACCGCCTTCTGTCTTGGAGGCTATCATTTGGGAATTACAGAGGATCCAAAGTATGCTGAAAAGATGGTAGAGCGATCCCTGGAGTTGGGAGTCCGGTTTTTTGACAATGCCCGGGGTTATCATCGCGGAAGATCGGAGGAATATATGGGGCGCTTTCTAACCCCTAAGTACCGGGACCAGATTTTTCTGATGACTAAAAGCCCGGCCAAAACAGCTGATGATGCCCGGAGACATTTGGATGAATCCCTAAAAGCACTGAATACCGATCAATTAGATCTATGGCAGATCCACGCACTTGATACGCTGGAAGATATTGATAATCGTCTGGCTAACGGGGTGCTGGACGTCTTTTTAGACGCTAAGGAAAAAGGAAAAACCCGTTATATTGGATTTACCGGACATCGAAATCCGAAAGTTCATTTGCATCTGCTGTCAATCCTCGCGGAACGGGGCATCGAATTAGATACCTGTCAGATGCCGCTCAATGTCTGCGATCCCAGTTTCGAATCTTTCCAGATCCATGTTTTACCGGAATTGTTGAAGCGCGAGTACGGTATCCTTGCGATGAAAACGATGTCGGGAGGGAGCATGATGGGAAAAAGGATTGATACGACCCCGGCTTCTTTAGCCACAGAAGATATTCCGGATATGGTTTCCAAGGCCGGCTTCTCTTTTAGAGAACTCCACCAGTATGTGTATTCATTACCGGTTTCGGCATTAGTCAGTGGTTGCGATACCATCGATAAACTGGATTATAATGTTTCTTCACTATCCGATTTCAAAGAATTGTCGCCGGCAGTTATGGAGGAATTGGTTGCCAGAGCTAAGCCATTTGCCGGCTACAACGTGGAGAATTATAAGCGCATATTGGGATGATCTGAAGAAAGTCGAAATTTTGCGACCGGATTGATTTTTACCCGATTGCTACTGCAAAATACCGGGAATCAAATTGCTGACTAAAACTTGGCCTGAGATGTTTATCTTTAGGAAAAATCTAATATGTCTCCCACAATGAGAAGAGGAATTATCGAGAGTACTATTGTCGCAGTATTTCTATCCTATGCTGCATTTATTTTTGGTCAGGGTACGCATCACGATCATGAGCACGCCATACATCATCATACACACGACTCCGAAATTGTACCTAAACAATCCAAACTGGTCACCGGTCAGGGGGAATTTATCTTTTCCTGGGATGAGGATTTAACAGCGGCATTTCCAGAAGCTGCACGTGAATTTGAACCTGCCATGCATGGCGGATTTAATGAAGATCCGGAAACAGGCATTGTTTATACCGGCATACCCGGTTATGGCTTATGTGCGATCAGCCCGGATCTAAAAGAATGGACAAAAATTGGAACGGATGAGCGGTTGAAGGACAATATCCATGGAATTGTTTTTTTTGTACATAATTCCAGGAAATACCTGGCCGTTGCCCAGGAAGGGAAAAGAGTACTTGTGCTGAATATTGATGGATCAATCGTGAGTGATATTGTAAAGCCGATTGGGAGCGAATTTGATTTTGCACAGGCAAATGAATTTTATGCATCGGAAGAAAGTAATTTTGGTGTGACCGATGTGACCTATCTTAACGGGACAATTTACGCATCTACCGGATATTCTAAAGGTGATTTTATTTTAACCATTGAGGAGAAGGAAGGGTCCTGGAATTGGGGAAAATTGGCCTGGGGTGGCAAAGGTGATAAGCCAGGGCAATTCCAGACTGCTCATGGAGTATACGCCCATGACGGCCACATATTAGTGGCTAATCGTGCAGCAGGTCAAATTGTAAAATTTAC
>JAGQWZ010000555.1 GCA_020436835.1 Saprospiraceae bacterium
AGGATAGGCCGAGATAGTTATTTGCACAGAAATTCAATACATTTCCGGCTTTGGTAGTGGCGATGTGGGCACCCTGCGGGGTCGTGATGATCCGTTCATCTTTAAATAGCCCTGCATCTTTTATATCTTGAATTTCAGACTCCAATTGAGGTTTGATGGATTGAAACATAATTACTGCGGTTTGTTTAAATAATATTTTTCAAGGTGGACGATCATATCGGAAGTCATTTTCTCCAGGTCATAGGCCGGTTGCCATCCCCAGTCTTCCCTGGCCTTGGAATCATCGATCGACTGCGACCAGGAGTTGGCGATGGCCTGCCGAAAATCCGGCTTATAGTCGATGGTAAATCCGGGAATATGTTTTCGAATTTCATCGGCAAGCTCAGCTGGTGTGAAGCTCATACCGGTCAGGTTGTAGGCCGTTCGCACATGTATCTTTTCTGCTTCAGCTGCCATCAGTTCTCTGGTGGCTCGCATGGCATCGTCCATATACATCATGGGAAGCCGGGTGTCGGGTTCGAGAAAACAGGTATAGTGCCCCTTTTTTATCGCTTCGTGAAAAATTTCAACCGCGTAATCGGTGGTTCCTCCTCCCGGCAGACTATCATGACCAATGATACCGGGATAACGCAGTGATCGCACATCGATCTTAAACCTTTGATGGTAGTAGTGGCACCAGTGCTCTCCTGCCAATTTACTCATTCCATATGCTGTGGTAGGTAAGAACGATGCTTCCTGGGGAGTCTGTTTCTTGGGGGTAGTGGGACCATGAATCGCGATGGTGCTGGGGAAAAAGACTTTGTCGAGTTCGAATTCGCGAGCAAGGTCCAGTATACTGAGCAACCCGTTTAAATTGACATTCCAGGTTTTGATCGGATTCCATTCTCCATTGGCAGATAAAATGGCCGCCAGATGGTATATTTCCCTGATTTCAAAATCTTCAATGACCTCACGGATACGCTGCACGTTGAGGATATCCAGCATGAGAAAGGGATCATCGTCATAATTGGGACGGATAATGTCACTGGCGATGACTTCCTCCCTGCCATGTTTTTGTCGGAGCATCCGGGTTAAGATCGTGCCGATCTGTCCATTGGCACCTGTAACTAGAATTGCCATACTTTCTATTATTCTCTTTGCAATTTCCGATAATCTGGGATGAAGACAAAATCTGAATGTGTAATAAATCCAGTATTTTGAAGTGACCTCAGTCCGGTTTGGTATCCTTAGAAAGGAGTAATGCGGGCCGATAAGTCTGCCCCAGATCAGCGGAGGTTATCTGTCTGAACCGGGAAGATTCCGGTATATTTTCAGACGGGAATGGGTATATGATCCAAAAACCGGTAAGATCGATTGGTGTAGTCCATCTGGCAACAGTAATTTACTCTGCCATTTGTCACCCAGAGAAAAGGAACGGTAAGGGACATATTGTATTGGGCGATCTGATCGAACGTATCCTGGTTGATCGTAATCTGAGGAGATTTGCATTCGATCAACAGAAATGGGATCAGTTCTTTCTGATATGCGACAATATCAAATCTACGGTTGAGTCCGTGATATGTTACTTTTCTTTCCACCTGAATCAACCTTTCGGAGAATCCGGAAACGAGCAGATGTTGGATTACTAATTGTCTCACCATCTCCTCAGGGGTGAGTCGTACCCATTTTCGTCTTATGAAGTCCCAGATAAGCGATTGATCTTCATTTTTTTTGACTTTGAGATTCGACTGGTAAGAAAGAAGATCCAGTTCAACCATGCAATAGATTGTAATATAACGCACAAATAAGTAAATTTGCGCGTCTTTTAAAAACCCATGTTGTGGGCTGACTCCTTTCTGGAGTTGAATTAACTAGAGATTGGTTATGGATATAGAAATTGATAAACTGTCAAAAAGTTATGGCTTTCAAAAAGCGGTAGATGATATTTCATTTAAGGTGAAAACCGGTGAAATATTAGGATTCTTAGGACCAAATGGTGCCGGTAAGACCACTACAATGAAAATGATCACCGGATACCTGGATATTGAAGAAGGTGATATTCTGATGAATGGTAAATCGCTTAAGACGAATGATATGAAGCGGAGTATCGGATATCTTCCGGAGAATAATCCGCTCTATCTGGACATGCCGGTGGTTGACTATCTCCATTTTTGTGCTGCTTTACAGCATGTGCCGGAATCGGAAATCGATCAGCGGATCAAAAAGATGGTGAAACTGACCGGTCTGGATGTGGAAAAGCATAAAAAGATCGGCGAATTGTCGAAAGGATTCCGTCAGCGGGTAGGTTTAGCCCAGGCCATGATTCATGATCCCGAGGTACTTATCCTGGACGAACCCACAACCGGGCTGGATCCCAATCAGATCGTTGAGATACGGGAACTGATCCGGCAAATGGGAAAGGAAAAAACGGTGATCCTCAGTACGCATATATTACCCGAAGTGGAGGCTACCTGTGATCGAATTCTCATTATTAACCGGGGTAAAATCGTGGCAGATGGTACCGCGGACACATTGCGCAAACAAGCGCAGGGCAAACAGGTGCTTCAAGTCAGGATAATGGCTCCCAGTTATCAGGAAGTTTATGAGCAGTTAAAACAACTGCGATCGGTCGATTCTGTCGATCTGGTGGACAAGGATAAAAACCGTTTTGAGATTCAGAGTGCGGCGGATATGCATAGTAATGAAGCCATTTTTAAATTATG
>JAGQWZ010000556.1 GCA_020436835.1 Saprospiraceae bacterium
ATCCACGGATCCAGAAGGTGCAGAGGAGGAAAAACTTGGTCCGGTGGAAATTATTGTAAGTAGTCCGCGTCTGGATTTGCAGGTAAACAGGCCTCCACTCTTCGGTGAGGAATGTCTTGATATGGAGTATCCGGTAAAATGCTCGAGTGATAAAGTAGCAGCGTTCATCCGGAATAATCTGGAATTTCCCGAAGCAGCTATTTCTGCCGGTCACGAAGGGAAACAATTGGTAACCATTCATGTGACGGAGGAAGGAAAAGTGAACGATATTCAGGTAGAACCTGAACACAATAATTGTGAAAGTTGTCAGACTGCTGCATATTCGGTAGTGGCCGCTATGCCCGATGATTGGGTGCCGGCCCTCGAAGATGGAAAATCAGTGGGGACGAAAGTCACTATACCGATTGAATTTAAAACATTGGATTAAAAGAGCCTGAACATTAGAATCCCAAAGGTAAATTAATCCTTAAACAAGCTCATAAGTTTTGCTTATGGGCTTGTTTTATTTAATTTTATAATTGAAATTATCCACTGACATTAATTTTGTGAATAATTCCGAAGATAATAATTACAGAAATGGTGATTATGAATGACCAGAAGAATAAACCAAATATCGAGAAATTCGCTGATTCAGATTCGGCGGCAGCCACCAGGTCGACTTCGCCTTTTTGATTTTTAGGAAAATCGCTCTTTTTTTCTGAAGTTGCACCGATCAACAAGGCAATCACTACACCACATAAGATGGCATCAAGCCAGGCAATGTCGTACCATACCGGTCCGACCGGAGGCACCCAGAGAATAAAGCCAAACATAATCAGGAAAAGCACAGTGAGTAATACCCAGAAGCTGTTCCATGGACCCGGATTTTTAAATACAATCGAAAAAATCCAGGTTAATAAAGCGGAGGTTACAAAAAGAAATATAATAGTACTTAACATGACCTTTGAATTTGTGCCCTATGGAGATGAGTATTTAATCTCATTACATGTTCGATTGAAGTGAGGGAAGGCCGCTAAATGATTAGTCCTATTTATTTTAACAATAAATCTGAAGACAGCGTTCTAAATTATTCTAAATTGATTAATTAATCATCTCAACAAATGAAAACTACCCTGAAATTGTTTGGTTGAGCCATCGATAAACCGGACCCGGGTGAGGTAGACAAAAGTTCCCCCGGAATAATATTGACTTCCTCCGCTGCCATCCCATCCCAATTCGACGTCATTAGGATTAAAATTTAATTTTCGGAAGGCCAGATTTCCCCAGCGATCGTAGATATCAAACTGTAGAACGGACTGCAACAGCTCACTGCCAAAAACGGTGATCTGGTCATTGAGACGGTCTCCATTGGGGGTGAAGGCATTGGGCACAAAGATGATGCGGTCGACATCCCGTATGCGTACATTGACCTGGACCGGCCGGCTGGTTACACACTGGTCCGTGTTTGAGGCAACCACCTGGTAGGTGGTGGGTCTGAGAGGCTGCACGCTTAAGGAGGGACACTGCGCACAAATCACACTGTCTCCGATATACCAGGTGTATTCAATACCGGCAAAGGTGGTATCTGCCTGTGCGGACAAAGAAGCGGTGCCCCCAAAATCGATCAGGGTATCCGGAGAGCTGGTGATGGTAAAATCGTTGCATAGGTCCGGATTGTCCGGCTGAGACAGCAGACAGAATTGGAAGTTTCCCACGGTGTCGTCTTCCGTTTGAGGTACTAAACTATCGATGGGCGTAGCCACTTTCATGAAATAGCTGATTCCAGGAACAAGTTTTTTTAATCTAAAGCGCAAAGTAAGTCCATCACCGTAGAATTTACAGGTGTCAGGTATCAATTTATCGCAGTTACCGGTATAGAGATAAATCGTGTATAATTGAAGCCTCGTATCGGGAGGGAATGGATCTTTTTCCGGATGGATGACGGATGAGTCATAAGGATACAGAAAAGTCAGGGTTGAATTGGGAGCCTGAAATTTAAACCAGACATCCTTGAGGATCTTGTTAGTATCCGGGTGGCAGGTCGGATCATCCGGATCAGAAGGGGTGGCATCGGAGATTCGAAATTGCCGGTCTTTGGAACACCACCACATGTCGTTCATACCAATGGTGGTAAATTCATACGCATTTTCGCATTCAT
>JAGQWZ010000557.1 GCA_020436835.1 Saprospiraceae bacterium
GAAGGCATAGGCCGGAAGTCAATGTGGTTGTCCGAATAAACGCTCTTCTTATCACCTCCTGTTTTGTTACGTAAATAGGGAAACAAGAAAAAGGAATCTTAGATTACTAAAATAATAGATCGCTCATTCATTATCTCCTCTATATTTTATTATCGGGATTTAAATCAAACCTGGTTTATTTCGACCGTTTTTCCCGTTTTAAAGGATTGATCGGCAGCCAGGACAATACGCAGACTATTTACTGCATCATTGAGATGGTCGGTCAAATCCACGTCGTTTTTAATTGCATTCAGCAGAAACTCTTGTTCGAGGTAGCACAACTCATCATGAGTGGGTTCGTCTTTGGTGCTGAAGAAGTCGTCCTTTCGGGCAAATTCCTGCTCTTGATTTAATTCAGCATGATGCAATTTAATGCCTCCGGTCTTGGTATGGCCCTCGATATCCTGCGATTCGTCAGAACGTTCTCCACTTTCGTCTACCAGGCTCACGGATCCTCTGGGACCAATTACATCTTTGATAAAGAAAGCCGTTTCACTCATCATAGGCCCCCATCCCGCTTCATACCATCCGACTGATCCGTCTTCAAAGGTGACCTGTAGCTGTCCGTAATTGTACATATCTTCTTTGATCTCATTCGTAAGTTTCGCCCCAATGGCACTAACCCGGATTGGCCTGGATCCCGTCATCAGACACATTACATCTACATAGTGGACACCACAATCCACGATTGGAGACATTGATTCCATCAGTGATTTGTGCGTGGCCCACATAGAACTGCAACTTTGTTGATTCAGATTCATTCGCATGACCAGCGGTTTTCCCAGTGAACGGGCCAACTCGATAAATTTCGTCCAGGCGGGGTGAACCCTCAAAATGTAACCGACGACCATTTTACGCTTCTTAGCCAAAGCCAGGTCTACCAACTCCTGAGCCTGGTTCACCGTCAGGGCAAGTGGTTTTTCTATAAATACATGGGCGCCTGCCTCAAGACTCTTCTTACAATAGGGGTAGTGGGTTTCGGGATAAGTATTGATCGATACAACATCGGGTTTGGCCTCGGTTAATCCTCTTTCAAAGCTATCAAAAGTGGGTAATCCACCCAGCTCTTCGGATAAACGGTTCCGGCTTTCCGGTTTCCGGCTGACCAGTCCGGCAATTTCAAAATCATTCATCTGGTGATATGCCCTGGCATGAGAAATACCCATATGTCCGCAGCCCACCACTAAAACCCGTAATTTATTGCTCATTCTTAACTTCTTTTTGTCTTGGTCTAATGTAGTGAATAACCATGAAATCCAGGTCAATTGGCAGCTTCAATACCGAAGCCATGACCTGCTGAAATTAAGTTTGTATTCTCGACTTTCTCCATAATGGATCGAAAACACCTTAAAATGGATGGGTTGTTTTTTTAAGCAAGTGCCTTATTAATCAACTGATTCACCCTGGCCGGTAGGGATAATGTCGCTGCCGCTTTCTGACCTTCCGCAGACATCTTTCTCCAGGTTTTCTTTAGGATTTCAATCAATTTGCTATCATCTTTTTTTCGGGAGAAATCTTCCAGATAATATTTTAAGAAAACCAGGCAAATCACATCTTCTAAAGTCTGGGTGTCGGGATTCTTTTTCAAATTTTTCTTTTGGATCAGATCAGACACTTCTTCAATAAATGCTTTGCTGAAATCTGATTTCTGCAGAATTTCTGCTGTGATAGAAGCATGCATCGCTTTGAGATCGTTTCTCCATTTCAGGTATCCTTTTCGGTCGTCCGGATATTCTGACCTGGGAATTTTCCATCGACCAATGTGCTGGGCCCGGGCCGCGATCCGAAGGGGAAGGGTGGCATTGGGAGCAAAGTCGTTAAGGCATTCAGACATTCGCTGTGAGTAGAGGAATTCCTTTGGATATGATTCTCCCTGCCAAACTTCATGATTGGGATCTTCGTGGTTATATTGATCGATTAAATTGATCGCTTTTTCGAAAGAACCTGGATTTTCACTCATCTGTTTCAGTTTACTTAGGTGCTTGGTGGTCAAAACTTATTACTCTTCTCAATTTCCAATTCTTTTCTTCTATGATCCAGAGATGGGTAAAACGGGCTTCAGAAGTGACGGTTGGTTCCTGACCTGGATACGTAGCATAAAACCGGTGATCGCCTTCCTGAATAACTCCATAGATCACTCCGTTCTCCTTCAGAGGATATATCTTAGTCGTTCCCTCGATCAATTCGCGAGTGGCTTTGTAATCCAGTTTGCAAAGGCCATTTTCTATTTGAGCCATAAATTTCTGCTTTGATTTACCAAAGCCAGATTGATCATGATAAAACTCAAAATCCTCACTCACGAGCTCTCTGAACGGATTCAGATCACAGGTGTTAAATCCAACGGAAAATAGTAAACTGTCTTTGCTTAGGATCGTTTTTCGCAATTCCATGTCCGATTGACTGTGTAGTACTCCAACCAAAACGAAAATGAAAAATGCGACTGAAAGACTTTTTTTCATAATTACTGAATATCGTTCTAAAAATTAAGAAACTTTTCTTCATTTATTTGAATCACTCATACAATTCAGAGATGGGGACCAATTTGCAGGACAGGGTATAAAAAAAAGCGGCCCCCCCGGAAATGAGGACGCCGCCTTTCTTTACAATCTACTTACTTTATCTACTTAGCTATTGCAAACTGTTTACCCACGATTACTTTCTCGTTGAGTATCTGCAATAGATAATTACCTGCTTTTAATTGATTTACATTTAACTGTAGCACACTATTTACTGGCTTTCTTTGCGACATGACCATTTTTCCACTAAGATCGAAGACCGATAATTGCACTTCTCCTTTGAGTTCCACCGCAGAAAGGTCAATGTTGATCAATTCTGTCGTTGGATTCGGATAAAGCTTGATTTCCGATGCTTTCAGAAAATCTCTTGATGATGTAGCGGGATCAATGAATGCATATTCTCCCGTGGCGGAGTTGAAGTCCACATTGAAGGTCCCGGCTGTACATTGAATGTTTGGACCGTCCTGAGTACCGGTACCGGTTGGGAAAGCCTCAGCTCCCCAGTTGATGGTCCAGGCAGTATCGGCACGGAATTTAACACCACCGTCATCTGCCAGAGAGTAATCAGTGAGCGTGACGTTGGTGGTGGTCCAATGGTTGGGATCGGCTGGATCTTTGTCCAGGAATAGATCTCGCGATGCATCATCCCCGGGCCAATCTCCGAAGGGTCCGGAGCGCCCTACCAGAGAGATAGCATCATATTCTACTACTTCTGTGAATGTATATGCACCCGTAAAGGAATTGAATTTGACGATATAGTCGCCTGCCGTGACCGGTATCGTGGCTCCGCCAAGGGTGGCCGTTCCACTCGGAAATTCACCCCCACCCCAACTGATGGCCGGATCATTATTTCCTCTGAACAAAGCCTCTCCATCCAGCAGGTCAAGTCGAAGCGACCATTCCGAAGGATCATCCGCACTTTGTTCCATTTTGATATCGGACTCAAAGCCAACGCTGGTAGCGGTACCATATATACCCACACTATCATAAATGATTACTTCAGTGAAAGTATACACTCCCGTCGAAGCATTGAAATCCACAACATATCTTCCTGCTACGACCGGAATGGTGTCACCATCGAGTACAGCCGTATCTGTCGGGAAGCCGGATGCGCCCCAAGTAAGATCTCCATCATTGGCAGTAAACTGTGCTCCTCCATCGATCAGATCGATTTCAATAGACCACAGATTGGGATCGGACGCGTCTTTGGTCATCAA
>JAGQWZ010000558.1 GCA_020436835.1 Saprospiraceae bacterium
CAGTGTGCCGGTGCGCCTTTCATTGGCGAATTTCTGCGCGTATTCCTCATCCACAAATTGATAATTAAAGGGATATTCCGGATTGTATTTTTTAAATATGGCTTCGGCCGTTTTCAAATTATCTGCTGTGGAATGATCGTGACTCAGTTTGATCATCAGGGTCTCAAACCAGGAATTTGCCCCGTAAATGAGCATGGGTTGGGTCGGCAGGTAAGGGGAGGTCAGAATAAAGTCCTTGATCACGCCCACGATATGCCATTCCTGACCGTTATCCTTCACGATTTGTCCGATCGGATTATCGAAACCCATCACCTTAAGTGAGGTCTCATTGATGATCATGGCAGTAGAGTCGGTAGGATATTGGGACAAATCAAAATCCCGTCCCTGGACGAACGTCAGACCAACTGTTTCACCCAGATCTTCTTCCTCATTGTACCGGTAAAAGTCGGTTTTATCATTGGGGTCTTTTCCTTCCCATTCCTGGCCCCAACCATCGCTCCAGCTCTGGGTAATAGGAGCACTGGTCACAGCTACCGAGGTAGCGGTACCACTTGATAGCAATTCACTTTTTATCAACCGGTAATTCTTGCTGATATCTCCCGTAAATGGGTGGTAGATCAAATTGTTCTTGTTGTATCCGGTCTCCCGTTGTTGGGCATAATTGATTTGCTGCCGGACAATGATGGTGCAGATCATCAGGACGATGCCAAAAGTAAACTGCAAAACGACCAGTACCTTTCGCGGAGTCACCAGCGTGTTCACCTTATTCATGGCACCTTTCAAAGCCTTCAATGGCTGAAAAGAGGACAAGAAAAAGGCGGGATAGCTGCCCGCCAACATGCCGGTAAGCAGGATGAATCCCAAAAACAGCATCCAGAAATAGGGATTGGTAAAATCGATTTGCAGGGATTTACCCGTTAGCCGGTTGAATGCGGGTAAGCTAACCGAAACCAGCACGAGGGCCAGGACACCTGCAATAAATGCCATCAGAACCGACTCACCGATAAACTGACTGACCAATCCTTTTCTCCGGGCACCTACCACCTTGCGGATGCCAACTTCCTTCGCCCGACGTTCACTCCGGGCAGTGCTCAGATTCATAAAATTAATACAGGCAATCAACAGGATGAACAGCGCGATGACACCGAACCATCTGACGTAGGCAATGCGTCCTCCCCCATCTTCTATTCCATCGGTAAAACTGGAGTATAAACGCCATTTGGCCATGGGGTAAAGAAACATTTCCCAGGTCGGATCCTCTGGGTCGTATTTCGGCTTTAGTGCTTTCATCTTTTCATTTGCTGAAACGATGGATGCATTGGGTCTTAACATCACGTACGTGCGGGTACTGTTGTTCCCCCAGTAACTATCATCATCACCGAGGGAGCGCTTGTACGACCAAGGCACCAGATATTTAAAACTAAACAGCGTATTATTAGGCAATTCTTCCAGGATACCCGTAACCTTAAAGTCCTGATCGTTGTCGATTTTGATGATTTGCCCCATGGGGTCCTCATCACCAAATAGCGTTTTACTGAAAGACCTGGTCAGCACGATGGAATTATGCTCCTTGAGAACCGTTTCCGGCTCGCCCCTCAACAGCGGAAATGTGAACATCTGCAGAAAATTGGAATCGACTACATTACCTTTTTCGGTGATTCGCTTGTCGCCAACGCTAAACAGGAAGTGGCTGCTCCAGTCAACCCTTGCAGCCTGCTCAACCTCCGGTAAATCTTTCTCTACCGTTCTAGCCAATATTTTTGGTGTGGTATTCCAGCACTGCAATTTGCCACTGAAATTTGCGCGATTCCACGCCTCATAGATCCGATCCCCGTTTTCATGGAAGTTTTCATACGTCACTTCACTGGAAATCCACATCAGGATCAACATGCTACTGCCCATACCTATAGCCAGACCCATAATATTGATGAAGGAAAATCCCTTACTGCGAATAATGTTCCTCCAGGCTATTTTTAAAAATGACTGCAACATGAATTATTTCTTTTTGATTTTGGTATTCGTGTAATTCACACCGATTATCCAGCTCCTATCGCTTATCCCGATTTTTGATCTTTATTTTTCAGGGTTGATGCGCCTCCTCATACATTCATGTGGCAAGGGCATCCCGGAAAGTGTTTAATTATTCACTTTTAATGCTCTTCACCGGATTGGCGAGTGCAGCTTTCAGGCTTTGGAAACTGACAGTGAGCAGAGCGATGCTCAGGGCAATGATACCCGCCAACGCAAATACCCACCAGGAAATAGCTACGCGGTATGCAAAATCCGACAACCATTTATTCATGGCGTACCAGGCAATCGGCGTCGCTATGCACAGTGCGATCAATACCAGGATCAAAAATTCTTTATTCAACATCCGCACGATGGATTCTGTCGTTGCACCCAAAACCTTACGGATACCGATCTCTTTACGACGTAATTCGGTAACAAAGTGTGTGAGGCCAAACAGGCCAAGACAAGAAACCAGGATGGCCAGAAATGCAAAGATCAGAGCGATCTTACCGATCCGTTGTTCGGATTCGTACATCCGGCTGAATGACTCATCCATAAACCGGTACGAGAATGGTTGCGAAGGTGCCATCTCCTTCCACATCCCTTCGATTGACTGGATCAGGTTCTTACTGTCCTTCGCCTGATAGCGTACGGAAACCAATCCCCGTGAAGGCTCCAAAAACATACTTAAGGCGCCGACCTTGTCATGCAAACTTTGCCAGTTAAAATCCTTTACTACCCCGATAATGGTGTATTCTGTAAAGTCTTCCGGCTTGGGCGGGCCGGACAACTGACCGGTTATGCCATAGAGCTTCTGACCAAGAGGATCAGGGAAATTGAGGATTTTGGCTGCCGCTTCATTGATAACCACTCCAAAGCTATCGGTCGGAAATTTTGGGTCAAAGAAACGACCTTCAGCCATCCTGAGATCCAGCGTTTTGGCATAATCGAAATCCACATTCCACTCTTGCATATTGATGGACTGGTCCTGTCTGAATTCCCGTGTTTTGGTGTAGGTACTGTTGCTGTAGCTTGAGGGCACCGGAAGATAGCTGCTGATGGTGGCACTGCTCACCTCCGGCTGGCTCAGGATACGGTTCTTAAAGGATTGGATCTGGTCCCCAAGGGCGTACGTGTTGTTGATAATCAGGATTTGTTCTCTATCAAATCCCAGATCCTTGTTCTGAATGTAGTTCAGTTGCCGGTAGATGAGGATGGATCCCACGATAAGCACGATGGCGATCATAAACTGAAAGACCACCAGGACGCTGCGTAAATTAATCCGGCCTGCAGATTTTAATTTCTGACCCTTCAAAGAACGGATGGGGTCAAAACTTGCCAGGACCATGGCAGGATAACCCCCTGCTAAGAATCCGGTTATCAATATTCCGCCAATCAGACAGGCCCAGAAAACCGGACTGGTCCACGGCATGGTAATTTGCCTGGCCGTGAGCGTATTAAATGCGGGCAGTGCCAGTAATGCAATAATCACTGCCACTACCACTGCCAAAAAAGACATTAAAAAAGACTCACTGAGGAACTGGGAAAACAAGTTCTGCTTACTGCTACCCATGACCTTACGAACACCTATTTCCATACTTCGCTGAGAAGATTTGGCGCTGGTCAGGTTCATGAAATTAATGCAGGCGATCAACAATATAAATATGGCAATCGCACCAAAAATATAGATGTAGCGAATATTCCCTCCAGGGGATAATTCTCCACCTAATTTTGAATACAGATGGATGTCAGCCACCTTGTCCAGATCCATACGGGCATATTGACCGGTAGCTTCAAACTCCTGAAGTGTCATTCCAAGTAATTGCCTGGCTGTAATGCTGATCTTTTCTCTGGATAGATTCAGGAATTTTTGTTTGAATTCATCATAATCCACACCTTTTTTTTTTTATTTTTAGGTATAAAAATTATTGCTCGTTGCCCATAATGGAGACTCCTTCTTGATTTCTTCATTTCCAGCTAAACTAAGCAGCATATCTGCCTGGAAATGGGTGGTCGGTGGTATGTCCGCATAAACTCCGTTTACTTTCCAGATCTTTTCATTATCCAGTAATAAATTATTACCCAGGGCTGCTTCCGGTGTTCCAAAATATTTTTTGGCCGCGGACGCGGAGAGGATTAACGTATTGGGTTCGTTCAGTGCACTACCGGCATCACCGGCCAGCATCTTCAATGAAAATAAATTGATGAATGCGTTATCCACACTCATCACCTGCCTTTCCAGATTATTTTGCTGATTGGTCTGATCTACTTTGACCAGGTAGCCTCCATACGTACGAACTCTGGACCACGATTCGATTTCCGGCAGTTGCGCTGCAGCGTCCGGGCCAACAATGCTACCCACAAAAGGGTACGCATCTTCGTTTCCTCCAAAATTAATTTCAGCATGAGGTCGGACGATCCGGTCGATATTCGGGATCCAGCGGTCAAAGCTCAGCTCGTAAGCAATAAAGAGTAAAATAAGCAGGCAGGATGCCACTCCAATACTTAAACCGGCTATGTTGGTGAAACTGAATAGCCGGTTCTTTTTAAGCTGGCGAAATGCGATCTTAAAATAATTAAAGAACATATAATTTCATTTTATCAGGTTCGAATACTATCTGTTTATTCGCTCATCGTTTCGTACAAATCCGTCTTCAATAAAAATAATTCGGGTACCGTATTGCGCATACTTTTCGGAGTGGGTAACCTGAATGATGGTCATCCCTTCCTCGTGTAACTGTTTGAACAGGTCCATAATGATCTCACCTTGCGAAGAATGCAAATTACCGGTCGGCTCATCGGCCAGGAGTAATTTCGGCTTGGCGGCGATGGCTCGCGCTACACCTACGATTTGTTGCTGACCACCGGACAGCTGACTCGGGAACAAGTCTTTTTTTGCCACCATATTAAACCGGTCCAATAATTCAGCAATAATGGATTGCCTTTCATTCTTTTTTACTTTCCGGTATAATAACGGGGTCTCTATATTCTCGTATACGGTCAGGTCATCGATCAAATGGTAAGCCTGAAAAACAAATCCCATGTACTGTTTGTGCAATTCATTGCGATGCCTTTCTCTCATTTGAAATACCGGCTCATCGAGAAATAAATATTCCCCTTTATTCGGCTGATCCAGCATCCCGATGATATTCAGCAAGGTGCTTTTACCAGCTCCGCTGGGACCCATTATGGTTACAAATTCACCCTGGTTAATGGTCAGGTCCACCTGCCGTAAAACCCACGTTTTCTGCAGGCCGGTGGTGTAAAGGCGTTCAATGTTAGATAGTTGGATCATAGGCTTGGAGGCATAGTGCATGGAGCATGGAGCATGGAGCTTCAAACCCACATTGTAATGCAATTATTTTATGGTATTCTTTATTGGTCATTTTCATAAGTACTTAGTATAGAATATGGGACCTTGAGATAGTCCCCCTTTGGTTGACTAGGTATTATAAGATTCAATTGCTTTTATTTTGCTTTTATCAAAGCGTTTGAATATGATTGAATCCTTCTGCTCAATATTTCAATCCGGGTAAATAACTCATCCTTGGATTCATTAGATACCAGGGATTCGTTAACCAGAATGACAAGTATATTAGCAGCTTCAAAGCATTCCCGTTTGGCATAACGAAGCAACTGTTGTTGTTCTTTGATCATTGAAGTACCAGTACTCTCCGCTATATTATTGGGAATACCAATACCACAACCTCGCAGTTGATCCGCGAATCTGAATAATTTTTGCTCTTCAAGATTTCGGGCTATCCTGAATAAATCTGAGGCAATAGATATGGCTTCCCTCCAAATTTCAAGATCTTCGAATCTGAATTTTGCCACGGTTATTTTTATTCAATTTTGCCTCACAATTATACAGTCCGTCACACG
>JAGQWZ010000559.1 GCA_020436835.1 Saprospiraceae bacterium
AATGGCGGGGTCGTTCAGCAGATCATCATACCAGTAAATGAGTTGTCCTTCACATTTTTCGCAGTTTTCCGGCATCAACTGGCTCAGATGCCAACTGGTATCGATCATATGCCAGAAATCGGCTTCGGATCTGAATAAGCCGGGCCCACTTTCGTTTAAAACGTAGATGGCTGCCTCCGGATAGAGATACCGTAAAAGCCGGGTGTGGAGAATGGTGCCGTACCCACCGGCGCTGCACCCGGTAAGAAATATTTTTTTGACATCCGGATACCTTGTATGAATAAATTGCAGGGAAGCAACGCTGATCTTAAGGCCATCATGCCAATGATCGATCTGCTCATTCCGGTCATAATCCTGATGCGTATCGCCCATGTAGATAGATCCATCGCAATAAGGGATCACCACCTGATTCCAATCGCTATCCAGCCGGTCATCCAACTGGATCGTAAAACCGGCAGTAGTGACGTCATTTTCCGTGACCTCCGTTTTACACCGTTCCAGGCCCGGCCAGCAGGCCCCTCCACCCTGCAGGGAGATCATCAGGTTTTCACCTTTCGGATCCGATTCCTTCAGGGAAATAAAATACTGGTCACCTTGTACACATTGGCAATCATCGGTAGAAAAGAAATAATCCTGCCAATCTTTCATTACCGGATTTTCGTCGTTCCGCACCGGCTTGATGTGGCTATATTTATCCATAACGAGTTGCTGCGACCAGGCAGTTGATGTCCAAAGAGTCATGCAGATCAGCACTAGTCCGGATGTTCTAAGGCAGGTGGTGTTCATAATTTTTTGTTTATAACTGAAATAGCAAAATGAGCTGATTCGCAGTCATTGATATTGCTATTGCCATTGATATTGCTATTGCCATTGCTATTGCCATTGATATTGATTTTCTGTAAGCCCTCCTCTTTCCAAACCAATCACCTCTCCCACTTAGGATGACGAGCCATTTCTTTTTCCAGCTGCGCCTTCACTTGTACTTCCTGTATCGTTAAGGAATCATCCGGTATCTTATGAGTTTCCAACACGTCTTTTTCCAGGTCGTAAAAACTGCCATCCTGATACAATTTGTATTCCTTGTTCCTGACAAACTGATTCCGGTACTTATTGACATTTTTGCCCCACTGCGGGTCATAATGAACAAAAGCAGTTTCCCGGGTGAGTTGATTCTGATCGCCCTCCAGAATTTTATAAAAACTTTTACCGTCCGATTCCACTTCCCGCCCCACCAGCGCCGCGAGCGTGGGGTAAAAATCGCTGAATTCAATCAGTCCTTCGTAGGCAAAGGGAGTTTTGATCCGACTCCCCCAACTTGCGATCAGAGGTACGTGGGTTCCGGCAGTGATCGTATTGCCTTTTGCGCCCTGTATGATCCCCTGACTGGTGTGTGAATAGATCGTAGGATGCGTCCCGTTATCTCCGGTGAAGATCACGAGCGTCTCGTCCTCAATGCCCAGTTCCTGTAGTTTGGCCATGATCTTCCCTACGATCTTATCCGTGTACTCCACCATTTCCCCAAAGTAGATCGTGTCATTATCGTAGCGTTTTTCAACTTCACTCCACTCTTTCGAATCGGGTGTCGGCACAAAAGGATCATGCACCAATACCATCGGATAGTAGACAAAGAACGGTTCGTCTTTTTTCCTTTCGATAAAGTCGATCACGAAATCGCTGAATAGATCCGGCCCGTACGCTTCTGCATTGCGCGGAAGCACCTCACCGTTTTGCTCGATCAGAGGATCGGCATAGCGCTCTCCTTCATTTCTTCCCTTCGTCAGTTGCCAGAGGCAGTATTCCTCAAACCCGAATTGCCGGGGCCGGGTTTCATCCGCCCAGTCCTTTATTTCTTCTTTGTAGGCCAGTCCGTTCAATTGCCATTTTCCGGCAATGCAGGTGGTGTATCCTGCATCCTGCATCAGATTGCCGAAGGTGTATTGATCGGAACCCAGAAATCCGAAATGCTCGTAGTTGCGATAGTTGTACTGGCCGGTCATGATCTTCACCCGCGAGGGCGTACACAGGGGTTGCGAAACGCAGTTACTGAATAGTATGCCCTTAGCGGCCAGGGCATCCAGATTGGGCGTTTTATTAACGGTATTGCCGTAGCTGCCCAAGGTTTCTGCCCCCATATCGTCGGCCATGATCAGGATGACATTTGGCGGTTTTTTATCGGTCTCGCCAGTGCAGGCTGAAAATGCAACCATACCCAAAAGCAGTAAACAACAAGAAGAGAACCATTTATTCATCTCATAAAAATTTGACGGCAACGAATAGGTATTTTGGTGATCCGAAGTTGCACTATTTTACTGTTTTTTTGATCAGGCCTGTTCAAGTTCTGCAATATCCCTCTAATTGATAAGATGCATAAACGTGATGCAATTAAACTGTTCTATTCAAATATGACTCTAATTATGGTCAAGTCATCTGTAGGCCTTAATCCCATTTCTTGCTCAATATTCAGTAATTTCTTCTTCAGCATATTTTCGCTTTGCTGATCTTCCCGGTTGATTAAAAGTAACTCCATGATCTCCGATTGATCCATTGGCTTATATTCACCCAGATCAAAAGGCTTAAAAGTGTAAATTCCGTCCGTCAAAATACTTAGATCCTCAATGTCTTTCAAATCCAACTTTTGATGTTCGCCCTCATACCATTCCGGAAATGCTTCCGCTAAATGATAGCCTAAGTAATCTGGTTTATCATCCTGTTCGTATTCAATTAACTGACCGTTGTAACTAACCAGTCCATCTCCAATCGTCAATATTGACCCGGTTCTTGCCTGATGATCGATAATACCCAGTATTAAGGTACTCAGCAATTCTTCCTTTTCAAGTTGGAGTTTGTTCTTTAGCTCAATCAGTTCGGTGAACAATTCGCTCATGATCAGCAATAAGTATTCGGAGGGTGTGTTTCGATTTTGGCTGACAAATTCTTTGTAGTGAAATGCTTTACAGATCTTCCTCAGCAGTTTTCCTATCAGGGTGGAAGCGAAATAACTATCGGTTCCCATACTGCAACCGTCCATTACCGCTATCATTAATTTATCCTCCCCTATTTCCTGACTGATAAAGTAGTCTTCATTATGGTTGGTATGAAATTCACCGATCCTGGTGACGGAATATTGCTTCATAGCCGCTACAACAATTCATCAACGCTTTAAATTCCTTTTAGGTGGGAAAAGTCGGCGTGCATGCGGACAGCCGGCATTTTTTTATTTTCCGAATAATTTACCCCAAAATCCTTTTTAGCGTTCGTCGGTAGATCCTCTTCCACTTTTCTTTTTCCGACTTCGACGCATTTCCATTATCCTAATTCATATCCATAAAAAAAACGCCCTCCCGGTTCATCCCAATTGGAAATGCAGTTCTATCCACCCAGTCTTTTGTCTGTAACATCGGGATCGGTTCGGATTCGATGCCTTTCTTAAAAATCTCTATTCCCTTCTCGATAATCTGGTCTTCTATATTGATCTTTGAAGTCGCAAATATGGGCACTCCTTCCTGTGGAATATTCAATAGCAGGATCTGGGTTTTTCCATTTTCCTTTTGGATATCCAACACTTTGAAAAAAGCCCCTGACTGGAGGAGGATATGCCCCAATTCAGGATTTTGGCTGAGCATCGATATGTCTCTCCCCTTTGCTGAAGCAATTAAGAATCTGCAATTCTTTACCATTCCGCCTATTTTGTAGCTCAGATCAGTGAATCCTCTTTCCATTAAAATTTGATTTGGCTGATATTTTGCAATAAGACTTTCCTCCAGATCCAGGTCCCGGCAAAAAATCGCTAATCCACTAAATGTAGCATTCATAATTGCCTGAATTGCTTCGTTCGTCATTCTTTACTTTTTTTATTGCCCACCGTACTTATTCTTTCCAATTTTGAAGTCTATCGAGATAAAGATAGCTTTCCACAAACTTTCTATGTTCGGGACTGGTCATTATTTCAACCAATTCTAATGCAGATACATAACTAGCCAAATTACCATTTGAGGATAAAAACTTGCCGTCTTTCACAAAAGTTACCAGGCTGTCGTTCTGAACTTTTAAATTGGGATAATCCTTTTGCAATTCTTCTCCGCCACCAATCCAAGTCACGATCTTATGTCCGTCCGCAATTCCAGACTGGCCAATGAGTTGAGCTCCTGCACAATTGCTGACGGTATATTCAGTTTCGTTGTTTTTTTCTCTTATGAAATTCACAATCTTCTCATTGTGGACCTGGGTATACATATCATAAGCGCTCGGCACGAACAAAACTGTTAATTTGGGGCAGTTCTCAAAAGTATAATCGGGAACAAAGTGCATTCCCTCTTCGGTCGTTATCAGTTCTTCTGTTTCTGCAATTGAAATAACATTAAAAAGCTGTTTCCCATCTTCAGTTGGTTTTGCAAAAACGTCAGAAGTTGCAATAACCTCGCTTTGTAAAACCCCGTTGTACATCAGAAGTCCGATTGTCGGCAATTCCGGATTGAATGGTTTTAGGTGTTTGTTTAGTGTGTCAGTTGCTGTGAAGTCTTGATTTTTAGCTTTTGTTTTTGATACGTCCGAATTACAACTTATCAGGATGGTTGTAAAAATCATTATGGTAATTCCCAATTTTCTCATTGTTCTCTTTTTTTCATATTGCGCGCAAAATATCTACAAATACTAATTCCACCAAAAAAAATTTCACGCACCCCTTAAACCAACAACTAAATGAAAATCAATGTTTTACATACAATCTATTTATTTGCAAACGTTTGAAAACATTTGTATTCGTTTACAAACGAAATTAAACGCATAAAAAACGACTCCCCTTCTTCCACCTCCTACCTTTGCATCAACCGGTTACGATAATCCACTGCGCAGATTACTTAATCCATCAAAATCGAAGGTAATGAATCATTTACAGAACCGCGTTCAGCTCATCGGTAATCTCGGAAAAGACGTAGAATTCAAAGAACTGGAAAACGGCAATGCTATCGCCCGGGTCACCATTGCCACCAAAGAAATTTACAAGAACGCCCAGGGCGAAAAACAGGT
>JAGQWZ010000560.1 GCA_020436835.1 Saprospiraceae bacterium
ATAAACTGGTTCAATTTATCAACCGGAATCATATCGTCTAATGCATCGTAAAGAGGTCTTAAATAGGGATCGATCTTCTCTTTTAGATCCCCAGGCAGAAAACCCAGGCTTTCGCCCGCCTCGACTGCGGGGCGAGTTAAAATAATTTTCTTGACAAAGCGATTTTTCAGCGCCCGTACCGCAAGTGCCACCGCAGTGTAGGTCTTTCCAGTACCTGCCGGACCCACAGCAAACATGATATCATTCGTCTGAATGGCCTCGACCATGCGTTTCTGATTGCGAGTGCGTGCTTTGATGGCCCTGCCATTTCGACCATGTACAATCGTCGTCTGATCGGTAAAAAGCGCTTGATAGAAGGGCTCACTGCCCTGTAATAGCTCCGTCACCATCTGGGTGGAAAGCTCTTTTTGTTCGCGTAGAAGGCGAACCATCATCTCGAATTTGGATTTCGCTCTTTGCGTCTCCTTTTTCTCGCCGGTGAGTCTCAGTTGATTCCCTCGAGAAGTGATATTTATATCCGGAAATGCGTCCTTGAGAAGGTTTAGTTTTACATTATTTTCTCCATACAGGTCTATCGGATCAACCCCTTCAATTGTAAGAACAATCTCACTCAATAGTTTTTGATTTTTCAGATTAGCGATTTCGTTTCTACCTTTGTGACTGCGAAAATAAGTGTATTACCTGAAAGCCTCTATGAAATTTGGAAATTGATGTCCACCTAAAATACCCATTCGTTAGAAAACATCCTGCAAAATAATCTCTGCATTAATGACAAAAGATTCTAAAACCACTCTGCATCTTCCTAATTATCAAATCTTTATCGGAGAGACTTTGAATTTCATAAACACGCTGATCTCCGAAAAAGATCCCTCAAAAGTAATTGTCCTGGCGGATCACCACACGGAAGAATCATGCCTGGCCCTCCTGAAGGATGGTGGATTGAAATACGACTCCTCCATAATCATTGCCGCCGGAGAAAAGCATAAGAGCTTAGGTACCTGTGAAAAAATTTGGCAAAGGCTCTTTGATTTAAAGGCAGACCGGCATTCTTTATTAATAAATCTGGGCGGTGGGGTCATTGGCGATATGGGAGGTTTTTGTGCCAGCACGTTTATGAGAGGTATTCCTTTTATACAGGTTCCCACCACGCTATTGTCGCAAGTCGATGCATCTATTGGGGGAAAACTGGGAATTGATTTTTATGGACTAAAAAATGCCATTGGTTTGTTTCACGATCCGCTTGCGGTATTAATTGATCCGGAGTTCCTGAAAACTTTACCAAATAAGGAACTAAGGAGTGGGTTTGCAGAAGTGATCAAGCATGGTTTGATTCGAGACCGCTCCATATGGGATAAAATCACCGCCGTCGATGAATGGTCAGATCAGCCATGGCAAGAAGTGATCTATGAGTCACTCAAGGTGAAGCAGAAAGTTGTGCTGGAGGATCCATTTGAAGAAGGTACGCGGAAAATCCTAAACTTCGGACACACAATAGGTCATGCCATCGAAAGCGTTATGATAGACATTGACCGGCCGGTGTTGCATGGAGAAGCGGTGGCTGCCGGAATGATTGCTGAGGCCTACCTCTCCAATCGATGTGGTCAATTATCTACGGAGGAATTGGCAACAATAACAGAATATTTGAAATCCGTTTATGGTCAAATTCCCGTGAATGAAATCGAATTTGATCGACTGTTGCGGAAAATGACTCACGATAAGAAAAATGTCGGCTCATCCATCAATTTTACTTTTCTGGAAAAAATAGGCGCTTCCAGCATAAATCACACTGTCAGCCCGGAAGAGATTAAAGAAAGTATTGATTATTACATTGATCTGTAAAACACAGGACGCGGGATCTCAGTTATTATGATAATCTTAAATATTTAAATTAATGGCGATAAGGATTTCCGAAGAAAGACAGGCCTGGATAAGTAAGTGGGCCTGGCGATTGGCTATTGCCGGAGTGGTGGCGGTCTTCGTCATGTTTCTTCTGATCTCACTGAGTAATCTGCCAACGTTTGAGCAGCTGGAAAACACTCAGGAGAATGTAGCATCGGAAGCATATGCCAGTGACATGACCGTACTGGGAAGATATGCGCTGGAGAACCGGGTTCCGATCGATTACGAGAATATCTCGCCTCACCTTATCAAGGCGCTACTCGCTACAGAAGATCAGAGATATTATCGTCATAGTGGAATTGATTTCCATGCATTGGGTAGAGTAGCTGTCAAGTCCCTGCTACTCCAAAAAGAGACATCGGGAGGTGGGAGCACCATCAGTCAGCAATTGGCCAAACTATTGTTCGACCGGCCGGATCTTGCCAGGATGGGCAAGGTGCGCCGGGCTTTCACTTTAGTTCTTACCAAATTTAAAGAGTGGATTACTGCCGTAAAACTGGAGCGCAGCTACACCAAGGAAGAAATCCTGGCCATGTATCTCAACCATTTTGACTTCCTGTACAATTCACATGGTATACAGGCAGCCGCTGAAACCTATTTTGGCAAAAATCAGGAAGATCTCAAAGTGGAAGAAGCAGCCATGATTGTAGGTATGCTGCAAAATCCATCGCTTTATAATCCTATGCGCAGGCCGGAATTGGTCGAACAGCGCCGAAGTGTCGTACTCAAACAAATGGAAAATCAGGGATACCTCACCTCTGAAGAATATGATTCGCTCAAAGTACTGCCGGTGGATATGTCAAACTTTAAGAAATCCTCTCATGTTACAGGCCTGGCCCCTTACTTCCGGATGGAAATGCGCAAAGAACTGAGGGAAATTTTATCGCGAAAGGAGTGCCTTAAACCCGATGGGACACCATGGCGTATTGACAGTGATGGCCTTCGGATCTACACAACAATTGATCACCGAACCCAGATACATGCTGAAGCGGCCATGGTTAATCACATGCGAAAGCTGCAAAAAGTATTTTTCAGACATTGGAATCTGGTGAAAGAAGATCCCTGGGAATACGCAGAAGATGACTCCTTTGTCGATATTAAGCTGGATAACCTACGTAGCCAGATACGCTATTCCGACCGCTATGAAGGTCTCCGGACCCAACTATTTGCCGACACGATCCAATACTATAACGATTATTTCGATGAAGAAATCTCTGATGTAGATTTGGTTAGGATGGAAAAAGCTTCTCAGGATCCCGCCTATCTTTCTGAGATGCTTATGAACAAATATGTCAGCAAGAAACAAAAGAACTTTTATGAAAAGGTGTTGAAAAATGAAAAGGGTAAAGAGTTGCTCAAAGTGTGGAAAGATTTCCAGAAAGAGGTAGACAAGATTTTTAATCAAAAAGTGGAAATGAGAGTATTCACCTATGAAAATGAGAATTTTGAAAAAGATACCTCGATGAGCCCGCTTGACTCGATCAAATATCACCGGAAACACCTTCAAACCGGGATCCTGGCTATTGACCCGCACAATGGACATATCAAAGCCTGGGTCGGGGGCATTAATATGAAATATTTCCAGCAAGATCACATTCATACCAACCGGCAGGTAGGCTCAACTTTCAAACCCTTTGTTTATTCGACAGCAATTGCGTTTCAGGGGATTTCACCCTGTTCGGAAGTTTATGATATCCAGTATACGATCAGCAAGGGAGAAAGCAATTTCCATATGGTCAACGACTGGTCTCCAAAGAATTCTGATGATACTTATGAAGCCACCCCGATTACTCTTTATCAGGGATTGCGCGAATCGAAAAACACCATCTCCGTCTATCTGATGAAACAAATCGGCGATGTGGAGCCGGTACGGACCCTGGCAGGCAACATGGGGATAGATAAAAGTAAACTACCTCCGGTACCCAGTCTCTGTCTGGGATCCGCAGATATCTCCCTTTTTGAGATGACCGGTGCCTATGCAGCATTTGCAAACAATGGCAATTACATCAAGCCTACTTTCATCAAACAGATTGAGGACAAAAATGGAAAATTGATCTACCGCAGTATTGAAATGGAAGAACAAGCCCTCCAACCGGATGCAAATTATGTGATGGTAGATATGCTGAAACAAGCCCTCGCCGGCAGGGGAGGATCCTGGGAACTGGAATCAGAGGTAGGTGGAAAAACAGGTACGACTCAAAATCATTCGGATGGTTGGTTTATGGGAATTACTCCCAGCCTGGTGGTTGGCGTATGGGTTGGAGGAGAAGATCGATGGATCCGTTTCCGTGATCTGGCAAATGGTCAGGGTTCCGTCATGGCCAGGCCGATGTTTATTGACCTGATCAAGAGACTGGAAGCTGATCCGGCTGCTGATTACGATAAGGATGCTAAATTTTATAAACCTCAGGGAAAACTGAGCATCACCATCGACTGTGAAGAATACCATGATCTGCATCCTCTCAATAAGCCGGAGAGCTTTGAGCAGGAAGAAGAAAGGGAATTCTTCTAGTTTGGAGATGAATTTCAGATATCTCCCTAATCCTGCTAACTGGGACGGGGATCAATCATCTTTTCATTTGAGAAAAATTACCCCAACTAATCCTGGTTAAATTAACCCAGGCCTCCGGTAAAGAGAAGCAGTTGTGATAAGCACTGGTTTTATATCTTTGAGCCCGAAGTACCGTTAAATTTTAGAGACGAGAGAGTTACAAAAAACCAGAGATCCGATTTGTTTTGCTTACCCTTGTCCAGGATCAGGCAAATGGATCTACCATATGTTTAAATCTTGATACTTTGGACATAGTAACCAGCTTACAATGGAGGTTTTTCAATCGAAGATCTGTACTGCTATATACGGTTTTATCGATTTTACTGATTGCCTGTCACAGTGATCCGGCAAATGAAGCACAAGAGATTACCCTGACAGAAGTTAACGTCGATCTTTCTGATTCACTTGCCCGAAAGATCATTAATCTGCAGGACAGACTGCAAGCTGATTCGCTGCTTAAGTACTTTAACCATCGGGATCCTACCTTCCGCTATCTTGCTGCAAGAGCTTTTGCTTCCTTAAAAAATCCGGTTGGCCTGGATTCACTTATCGCTCATCTGGATGACCCGGTCCGCGAGGTGCGCAAGATGGTAGCTTATTCTCTGGGTCAGGTAGGTGATGTACGGGCAGAATCTGCTTTAATTTCAGCTTTCCAGGCAGAGGACAGCATAGATGCCAACAATGAATTGAATGCCACGATCCTGGAGGCTATCGGTAAATGCGGGACCCAGAAAAATCTCTCGCTCCTCAGTCAGGTTACGACCTACCGTGATACGGACCACCATTTGTTACGGGGCCAGTCCAGGGCTATTTTCCGGTTTATGCAACGTGGCATCGTTAATGAAAGTGGGACCCAACGAATGGTCAATCTCCTTTCAAATCCCGAAATCCCTGATGATATTCGAACCGTCGCCTGCCACTATCTGGCACGAGCCGATGTCGATCTGCAGGACCATTCGGACCTAATTACGCTTACTTTCAGCAACCTCGATAGTAGTGACCTTAAAAATACCATGCCGCTGGTCCTGGCAAAATGCCACACCAGAGAGGCTAACCTGCAATTGCAGGATTGCATTGCCAGGAATAAGGATTTCCGCTTGAATTGTAATGCTTTGCGAGCCATGGGAAGGACCAATTTCCGGGCCTTTCGAACCACCATTCAACAAGGACTATATGATAGAAGGATTGCGGTAGCCAGCACCGCAGCCGAGGTCATCTTACAATATGGAGATGCGAATTATTGGCGCACCTATATGAATTTGTCCCTCAGCAATTTTCCCTGGCAGGTAAAAATCACCTTATTACATGCTGTGAGTAAACACATCCCCGCAGGAAATGCCATGTTTAGTAATATGAATTTTGATTTTCTGCGACAAAGGATAAACAATACGACTAATTTGTACGAAAAAGCAGCCGGGATTCAGGCCCTTGCGGAAGATCCGGGCCGATTCGGATACATTATTTCCCTTAAGAAGAATTCGACAGATCCGGTCATCTCAACCGCCTGTATCCAGGCTCTCAAAAATATTGCCGTTTCAACCCGCTTCCGGCGTCTTTCCGCCAACTCCCAAAAAGAAATTATAGACGAACTGGTGATGGCTCTGAACTCCGGTGATGTAGGCATGGTTGAACAAGCATCCGCAATCCTGGACATGGATTTATCCCCTTATGGCTATGAGATCAACAACCTGATTGACCGGGCGGAAGAGAATCTTCAAATTCCCCGAGATATGGAAGCCCTCATTCCCTTGCACCGTAAAAAAGCGGAATTGGAAGGAAAGGTCTACGACCCGAAAGATGACTTCAGATTTACCCACGCGATCGATTGGAAAACGCTGGATGCTGCAGGTGATGCACCCAGGGCCAGGATCACCACCAACAAAGGAAGTTTTACTGTTGCCCTTTTTAGAACAGAAACTCCGGGCACTGTGGCAAATTTCCTGGATCTGGTAAATCTCAATTACTACGCTAATAAGCCCATTCACCGGGTAGTGCCTGGTTTCGTGATTCAGGGAGGTTGCAATCGTGGCGATGGATATGGAAGTCTCGATTACAATATTCGCTCTGAGCTGCCACAGCTTTATTATGATGCTCCCGGCTATCTGGGAATGGCCTCAGCAGGAAATAATACCGAAAGTGCCCAATGGTTTGTGACACAAAGTGCTACTCCGCATCTGGACGGAAACTATACTCTTTTTGGTGAGGTGATGGAAGGCATGGAAGTTGTAAATAATACCGAAGTAGGTGATACCATATTGGAAATTACTGTTTTATAAATTTGGCATACAATGAAGAAGACCCCTCTCTATCAACACCATATTCAATTAGGTGCTAAAATGACGGATTTTGCCGGATATGAAATGCCGCTGCAATATTCTTCCGTATCGGAAGAGCACAAGTTGGTCCGGGAAAAATGTGGTCTTTTTGATGTTTCCCACATGGGTGAATTCATTGTCAAAGGCAAGGAGGCTGTTGATCTGATCCAGACGGTCACTTCCAATGACGCTTCAAAACTGGCAATTGGAGATGCTCAATATTCATGCCTGCCGAACACCAAGGGGGGAATAATTGATGACTTGCTCGTTTACCGGTTGCCGGAAGATCAATGTGCAGAAGGAGAGCAGGCTTTCATGCTGGTCGTCAATGCATCAAATATTGAAAAAGACCTCGATTGGATCAATCAACAGAATGAATTTGACACAAGAGTTATTGACATCTCAGACCAGACCGGATTACTGGCATTGCAGGGCCCTCTGGCAGAGATGCACCTGCAAAAGCTGACTGACCTGAAGCTGGATCAGATAGAGTACTATACTTTTCGTAAAGGCACCGTCGCCGGACATAGCAATATTTTAGTCTCCGCTACCGGATACACCGGTGCAGGTGGATTCGAGATCTATG
Organism: Saprospiraceae bacterium; assembly: GCA_020436835.1. Classification (GTDB taxonomy): domain Bacteria; phylum Bacteroidota; class Bacteroidia; order Chitinophagales; family Saprospiraceae; genus JABDMH01. The sequence goes on from JAGQWZ010000560.1 coordinate 7,352, forward strand.
CCGACAATGCAAGCA
>JAGQWZ010000561.1 GCA_020436835.1 Saprospiraceae bacterium
TAGAAGTCTAGTGCCAATTGTTGATTTGACAAAGATCCTCCGGTAGGTATAAAGAAGAAGGCACCGATCAAAATGATCACGCTGGCAGCTACCGCGAGGGCATACATGCTACGCCGGCGTGCAGGCATTCGCACTACTTTCGTGTCTTCGGCTTCGAGATTAGTTAACTGCTGTCGAAGGTTTTCGCTGATCATGAAGTCTAGCATACGGTGGGCCATTTGCCGTCTTTCAAGTTCTGCCGCAAGGGTTTCATCCTCCGAGATTTTATTTTCCAGTTCCTGACGATCTTTTTCAGATAGCTCATTATTGAGGTACTGCTCAATCAGATCTACATTATTTTGCTGGTTCATTTTTTAGCTAGATTTTAAGATGTTTTTTATAGCGGGTTCTGCATCGATAATTCCTAATAATTTTTGGTAACAATTGTATCGCTGTCTTCTGGCGATTCCGGCATTATCCAATCCCACTTTCTCGGCGATTTCTTCCATACTGTAAGAGAGCTTCCACATTTCAAGGATTTGTTGACATTTATCACCTAATCTGGATAACAACTCATTCAATATTTTTTTCTGCTCATCCTCCAGTGAAAGTGTTTCCGGAGTATCTACATTTACCTGATCAAGGGTGTTTTCATCCTCCGTATATACTACCCGTTTATTTTTCTTCAGCCGGTTTAGCCATAAAAAACGACAAATAGAGTATAGGTAGGCTTTCAAGTTTCCATCTCCCCGATATTTGTCTTTCCGGATATTATCATCAAGAGCGATGATTCCTTCGTGGTAAATATCTACTCCCTCCTCACTGCTACCGCTGTTGTTTCTTACGAAACCCACTACCTGGTTTTTCAACTGATTGTCCCGGTAGATGGTGGCGATTGCTTGTTGTCTTTTCATACCTCCGTTTTTTATGTCCTCCAGTAGAGAACTTTCATTGGTAATGCTTTTCATATACTCAGTGTGTTTAAGAATCAGAATGTCCTGTCAAAAGTGAATTAATTTTAAAGTTCTCTAAAAAGTACCGTTTAGCCATTGCTTTGGCGGTAGAACCTGAGGTTGCAGATCCTCCAAGGATCGCTACAATAAAGGTATTGAATATCACTCAAGACATTATAGCTACTGTTAAGACGGGAAAAGTAAGAATATCCACACGCAACGTCTATCTAGTACCAATGCAGCGTAAAAGTGTTAAGTAAATGTTAAGATTTGGAATATTGCAGGACAAATGTAAGGGGAAGGATACTGAAAGGTGAACATGAGCAAAGACAAAAAATCAAATTAACGAACCCCAATATGAACCAGTAAATCCCAGAACCTTCTATCATATATCTAAGTTTTTTGGTTGAGTAATTGTGTTAACCTCCCAGGCTGATTCGGTCTGGGAGGCTTTTTGGCCGGAAAATTTGGCCAGCACATTGATCCAGCCAAGACAAAGCAATACTTTTGAAAGATGACTCACTTTTACACCATACCATTTCTGAGTAGAACCTTTCTGGTTTTTCTGATGGTTTATAGTATGACCATTGACTCCAGGGCGCAGGGAAAGTACCCTATGGGTTTGATTCTGGATGATGAGGAGTACCTTGAATTACCCTATACCACGGAAAACATTCAGGTGGAGAGTGGTCAGAAGTCAATTCCGTTAAAAGTCGATCTCTCTGCCTATTGTCCGGAGGTACGGCATCAGGGAGATATCTCTTCCTGCGTGGGATGGGCTACCGGATACGGGGCCATGACCATCGAACGGGCCATACAGAACGGCTGGACCAGCCGCTCCCGGATTACTCAGAGTGCAAATTCAGCGCTCTTTGTCTATAACCAGTTGAGTGATGATGATTGCGGAGCGATCCGGATGCCGGAGGCACTGCGGTTCATGCAGATGCGGGGCAATTGCCTGGCTCGTGATTTCGACTTTGATGTCAACACCTGTCATAAAAAAGCGAATGAGAACCTGATGCGGAAAGCATCGGAGTATAGGATCGAGGAGTTTATCCGGTTATTTGAGCCAAATGCCCCATCCGAAGATAAAGTACGCAATATCAAATTGGTGTTGGCCCAAAATAAACCGGTTGTTATCGGAATGAAGGTCTTGAATAATTTTTACGCTATCCAATCTGGCGATGAGAGTTGGTATCCTTCCGTGGGAGATCAAACTTATGCCGGTGGCCATGCCATGGTTGTCGTAGGTTATGATGATCTCCGGTTTCATGCCGACCGTAGTGATATACCGGCAGAGGAGAAGGGAGCTTTTCTGATTATGAATAGCTGGGGTAAAGGCTGGGGCCTGGATGGATATATCTGGGTTCGCTATGCTCATTTTGGTGAGTACTGCCGGCATGCATATACCTTAATGCTGGAAGGAGGTGACCCGATCGATTTTGACCTGGATACGTCTCCGGATACGAGCTCTACCCTGGAGGTCGCCAACGCCGGGCGCGATTTGAGAACCCATTCGGGATCCTTCGGCTTTCGACTCTATACCGGTGAATGGTACAACCGTAAACCGCTGTTTCGCGAACAGAATGTTCAGTTGGATGGAAATATATATGAGCTCAGCCACTGTAAAGTTGGTGACCAATTTCAGCTTTATGTCACTAGTGAGTTCTTGAATGGCTATATCTATGTTTTCAGCGTGGATGCCAGCGGGAAAGCGGAAGTACACTTTCCCAAATCCGAAGACTATAATATAAAGTACGCCGACCAGAATGAATCTGCCCTGTTGATGGGCAGCGGTGCTACTCTGGTGGTACCAGCCGAAGAAAGTGCTTTGACCCTGACTCATGAAGGAGTGGATCACTTGATCGTTCTGTTTTCTGAAAAGAAGATTAAACCGAAATACCTGGATTACCTTGGTGAACAATTGATCAATACCGATGAAAACGTTGATCTGAAACTTCCCCGGCTACTTCGAAAATATATGGTGCCCTTTTCCGACATCCGCTACTTTCCGGATCATATGGGCTTTGAAGTAAGCACCCGGAGTGATGGACGAATCGTGCCAATAATCCTCAGGGTAAAAACCAACTAGGACATAACCGAACTTCAGATTCACCGGTCTATTCTTCTCCAACGTATAAAATCGTATCCACCTTTAGATTTCTCAGGTTAAATTCATGATCCCAACTTCCGATCACCTGTTGACCGATTTCGGGATCATAACCAAATCCGACAAACCAGTGATGCCCTAAAGGGAAGTCTTGCATGCAAACCCGGCCATTCTGATCGGATTCAATGGAGGTGTCGAAATTGGCGGGAGGATCGAATCCCGGAAAAGTTTCCGAATCAAATTTTATCCAGATCGTGATGTTAGGAATGACCTTTTCATGATGATGCGTTGTAAAACAGACGGAAGTACGCAATTCGTTGCGGGTACAGCTCAACATGACCAGAACCAGCATCAATGAAAAATATTGGAGGATGTTTTTCATGCATAAATATTAACGATCTTATTATGAGAAAAGATCTGAAAAATGAACATTTTTAACCTGGAATGAGCACAGTTATGTCACTACCTTCTACAATGCGTGCGATTTACTACGATCAGTTTGGGATGCAACCAGTAGTTAAATCCGTGTCACTGCCCAAAATCAAGCCCCAATCGGTACTGGTGGAGGTCAGGGCTACCGGTTTATGCCGAAGTGACTGGCATGGTTGGAAGGGCCATGATCCGGACATCCTGCTACCGCATGTACCGGGACATGAGTTTGCTGGTGTGATTGTGCAAATAGGGAGTGAGGTAAATCGATGGACACCAGGTGACCGGGTGACCACCCCTTTCATTCAGGCCTGTGGTCATTGCGATTACTGCAGGAGCGGAAATCAGCAAGTATGTGAACACCAGGAACAGGCGGGATTTACTTACTGGGGATCCTTTGCTGAATATGTGGAGATCAAAAATGCAGAGACGAATCTGGTCAGGATACCCGAAGCTATGAGTTTCGATGAGGCAGCAGTGCTTGGATGCCGGTTTGGGACCGCATACCGTGCAGTGGTCAACCAGGGAGGGGTTGATAGAGAAGATTTTTTATTGATCCTGGGTGGGGGAGGAGTGGGGCTTTCCGCCTTACTGATCGGAAAGGCCCTCGGAGCCAGGATTGCTGTCGTGGATGTAAATCCGGAGTCTTTGACCACCGCAATGGATTTTGGAGCGGAGAAAGTATATGAAAACCTCAATCAATCCGCAATTCATGATCTGGTAAATTGGTCGGAAAAAGGGGTGGATGTGTGCGTGGATGCTATCGGCCATCCTGCGTTGATCAATTCAGGATTAAAAACTCTGAGACGGCGTGGAAGGTATATCCAGGTGGGTCTGATGCCGGATCAGGCTGGCATTCCTGAAATATCGCTGGGCAAGTTACTGGCTCAGGAACTGGAAATTTTGGGTAGCCATGGAATACAGAGTTGGAAATATGCGGAAATGTTAGACTTTATTATCGAACAAAAGCTTAATATTAAGGACTTAATTAGACAACATTGCAGTCTTCTGGATGCAGTGGCATTATTGACCAGCATGGATAAGAACCAACATTTTGGGATCACGGTGATTCATCCATCTGAATAAGTGGAATAGAAGGGAATGCAGATTTTTTTACCGGTTGGACCGGAATTATCACCAGTTGATAGAAGTTCGCAATTTTTTTGTAATCAAAGTAATATAGAAAATACAGGAAGTTTATATCTTTAAGTGATTGATTTATAGATCGTTTAGTACAAACCTTTACCATGGCCAAGAAAACACTAGTTTCCGCACTTTATTTGATTAGTTCACTTGTTCTATTATTCAGTTTATCCTCCTGGTTCTTCAGCCCGGTTGCTCCGGTAGATGAATATCAGGATCTGTTCTGCAATCAAATTTATATAGACACGACCACTGCTGCCACCAATTCATATGATGAAGCCGATTACGGAAATTGTGTCACGGATGGTGAGACTTTCGATGCCGGAGATAATCTGTACAAATTTCTGGTAAGCGAAGCAGATACTTTCGAAATTCAATTTAGAGTGACTGATAGTGCGAATCTGCATGTTTTTGTGATGACCAATACCGTGGACAGCACCGGGGCGGACTGTCCGGACACTTGCTTGTTCAGATTAGACAGTACGATGAGTTTGGAAGTGGCCTTGTTACCAGGAATATACTGGTTGTCCGTAGATGGTATGATCTCGGGCACCGGTCCGGGTCAGGGAGAAGGAGCCTACGAATTGGCGGTTAAGTGTAACAATTTCTTTGAAGAATTGAGCTGTGGTCAGATGGTTAGCGGTTCTACGGTCAACCGGCTGGGTAATTACAATGCCTTAAATTACGCCACCTGTTTTGAAGAAATAACGGATCCTCAGGATCTGCCTAATTATAGTGACGCTGGCGATATTATTTACCGTATTGAAGTAACGGAAGTGTCAGACATACAATTTACTCTCGAGAATCTGGACAGCCCGGGAGTTCACATGTTTTTGTTGGACGATATGCCGGACATCTCTGATGGTAGCACTTCCCCTGGGAGTTGTTTGGGTCGAGGTACAGAGCCAGGAAATCAGGAAATCAATGGTACGCTGCCCGTAGGTGTTTACTATATAGTGATTGATGGTGTGGATGGGGCAGAGGGTTCTTTCAATCTCTCGATGATTTGCGAGAATGATTACGAATCCATTGCCTGTGGTGATTTGGTAATGGGAAGCACTTCCGCCCGGGTTAGTTATACGAATAGCACTGATTATGCAGATTGTGCTCCGGTTGGAAACTATGATGCCGGAGATATAGCCTACCTGTTTGAATTAGGAGGAGAAGATGAAGTGACTTTCACCCTGACTCCTACAGGTGACAATGATCTGGCGTTGGTCCTTGCCGAGGCTGTTTTGGACGATTCTACAAATAAATATTCTCTAGGTTCCTGTCTGGCCATAAGTGATTCAGCTGATGTTGAAAAAATAGAGATGATGCTGGATTCCGGAAGCTATTTCGTGATCGTGGATGGTTCGGTTGTCAATGATACTGCGGAAGCAGGGCCTTACATGCTGGAGGTGAAGTGCGCCTCCTTACCCATCGAATTGCTAAGTTTTACCGGCGTTCCCACGAAAGAGGGCATTCAGCTGGATTGGGTGACAGCTTCAGAAATTGCTTTTGAAGGCTTCCATTTGCAACGTAGCGATGATGGTATCAATTGGAATAATCTATATTGGCAGATCTCCAAAGGTTCTCCGGAGTCTCAGGCTGAGTATCGCTATATGGATAAAGAGCCTTTGAGCGGAGCTAACTACTATCGTTTGCGTTCTGTGGATCTGGATGGAACCGTAAACATCTCCAGTATTATTCAGATCAGTTATACCGGAAAAGAATCCAAAACGGAGTTTTCAATCTATCCTACCCTCACTGCGGACTGGTTAAATATCAAGGGAGGCGAAGTGGGTAAGACGATCCGGTATGAGATCCGTACACCTCTCGGTTACCTGGTTAAAAGAGGTACCGTCGGACAAGACAGTCAGACCCTGGATGTTTCGGATTTAAGTGCAGGTATGATGTATCTTACCCTTACAGACGGGCTAAGATTAAAGACGATTCCATTCCGTAAACTCTAAGGAAGGAAATAAACTGCATGCTTTTATTTTCCCGGTCTTTCGCCGCTATATTGTTGGGGTAAGGGCGAAATGGATTACCTGAACCTGACCTATGTTTGCTATTCGTCAGGGAGTATCCCGTGTGTATTCAAGAATTACCGGCGCTCTTTCCGGATAAGGGGTGTTGGTCAGTTTAACTAACTTCTGACTTTTCATATTCAGCTGAAAGATGTCGCTGGTTGCCCCTCCCTGATCACCATCATAGATCAGGAGGGAACCGTCAGAAGTCCAGGTGTGCCAAGCCTGGTTTCCTGCACCGCTGGTAAGCTGGACATTTTGAGTTCCATCGGCTTTAATGCTGAATATATGATATTGGTCATTTCTCCGGGAAGTGTATGATATCGAGATCGTGCCGGGGATCCAACAGGGTGGTCCGGCATGATAGTACTCCGGCCCTGGATCCTCAAGATTGGTGGGGTAATTTGTCACTTGTCTCTGGTGAGCACCTAATTCATCCGCGATCCATAATTCGTCCGTACCGGATCGACTTGAACGGAAAACGATCCATTTACCATCTTCACTGAAAGCCGGGTCACTGATCTGATATTGATTAGTTCTCAGAATCTCGCGGATCTCGTACCCGGTGCTATCGATTATGGAAAAAGATCTGAATTTTCCTTCCTGCCGGCAGATAATTAGTTCAGTACCATCATATCTTGAATCCAGCCAGGAGTTAGCCATTCTGTAATCACCCAGTCTCTCCAGACCGTGGTTGGAAAGGTCATATTGGTACAGGAAATAGATGCCACCGGAGGTATCACGATCTGAAATAAAATACAGCATGTTTTTCCACCCATGACAAACCCAATCGACAGCGGCATGGCGGGTAATATTTACCGGATCTGAGCCATCTGCTCCCATTAAAAAAATGTCATAGTTAATCGTGTCTCCCTGGGGCAGCAGGGCGTTGTATGCAATACTATATGTTTTACCCTCAGGACGATCCGGTGGGGAAGAACAGGAGCATAGAATACTCATTAGGAGAATGCCTCCGAATAAAGGGTATAGCCTCATAGCACACTAAACGGTGCCGGGAAGGTACCAAAAAAACGACAACATGTGCAGAGAGATCCGTTGATCTTAGATCATGTCATAAATTACCAGCAGGGAGTTTTTCCCAGCGAAAAGCAGAAGGTTAACATCCTCAGATTTTATGACGTACTACGAGCTGAAGGATCATGGACCGGTCCGCTCTTTCGAAATCAGAGGCATAGATATCTTCCATCATCAAATGTGCCTCGAAAGTCACATACTGATACGTTTTATATCCCACCAACAGACCTGCTCTATTTCTGGCAAAGAAAGGTTCATTTTCCTCCCCACGACTCAGATTTTTGAAGATTTCATCATACAATCCAAAGTAAATGGGTCCATTGGTTGGAAAATGCAGGCCTACCTGATATCGAAGTCTTGTATTAAAATCATCATTCGCATCGATATGCTGCTCAATCTGTTCTTCCACGCGTAGATCATGATACATGATCGTTCTGCCAAAGTCCTTGAAATAGTTGATTTCCTGGACAAATCTAAGTTCTTGCATCAGATTGGGCCGATCATAGGTCCAGAAGAATCCCATACCTGTACCGATTTTCAGGTTGTCGGTGATCTGGTATTTGAAAACACTTCGGATATTCAGACGCTTGTCCCGCACATCGGTGTTAAAGATGTGGCCAAAATCGGTATCGATGAAAAACCCCTTCTTAAACTCGAAGGAATTCTGGTATTGGAGCCATAATTTATTACTACTATGGCTCTGGTCAGGTGCGGGAGAATACAAGGATCCTCCTACAAGAGTCTGTGCATAAAAGTTTGGAGAGGAAAACATCATCATGGCCAGCATCACAACTAGTGACACCATGCCATAGGGTTGGGTCATAACGGGCATCAAATCGGGTATTAAGTGTAAAAATGGTTTTCTGTAACAATAACTCGAAATCTAAAATAGAGGAATTATTGCTCAAAATCAAATTCTTAACGCAATTTAAGAGGCAGCAATTGTATCGGGTTCGAAGGGAAATCGATCGATGTAAGGGCTTTGCTCACTTCTGATGCGGTCTAAAAATCATCCATGTGCAGATCATATTTAAAGTATCATCATGTTTTATCACCATGAATTACTGTGAATCCTAATTCATAAAGTACTTCTACAATATAACTTAACCTGTTTCCAAAGCTGAGCCCGGAAAAAGATGAATCCAGATTTCCCCTTTACCGCATTGGAACTCCCGGATCACATTTCGGAACATCGATGCCATATCAGAGATGAAAAAATATTTTGCAGAAAAGTTATTTTCTGGTATGGTTTGATCTGACAGCCCAGATGAGTATCTTTCAAGATATGAGTAAAAAGATCATGATCGTGACCGGTGATGCAGGAGAGAGTTATGAGACTTTGTATGCCATGCACCGATTTGAAGAAGCCGGCTTTAAGGCTGATATCGTGGCTCCTTCCCGGAAGATGCTGAATCTGGTTATTCATGATTTTGAACCGGGATGGGACACTTATAAAGAGTCACCGGGATATAAGGTTACTGCTGATCTTTCGATTGACGAGGTCAGCTCCACAGATTATGATGCAATTCTGCTCTTAGGTGGGAGAGCACCCGAGTATTTGCGTCATCACCGGGATTTAATCAGGATAGTACAGGAATTTGACCAGACTGGGAAGTGGATCTTTTCCATTTGTCATGGCATCCAGATTTTATTGGCAGCCGGTCTGGCAAAGGATCGAAAACTGACATGTTACGAGCATATTCGTTACGAAGTGGAATCTAATGGGGGCCAGTATTGTGAAAGTGAACAAGCGGTACGCGATCGGAATATCGTTTCCGGACAGACCTGGCAATCGCATCCCGACTTTTACCGGTTGGTTTTTAATTGCCTTAACGAGCATTCGTGACCCGGTTAGAGATCAGAATTGCCGAAGGTCCTTAAATCCCTGAGGGGACAAAAGGACTTGATGCAGCGTTAGGAAAATATATACTAATCTATCTTCCCAAAATTATGAAAAGCTCTACTTCACTTGCCCTCCTATTGGTTATGGCGACTTTCGTTTCAGTTTCCGCACAAAGAAGTCAACGCCGTCAAAGCTTTGATCCTGCAGAGGTAAGGAAAATGCCAATCGTTTTGATTGACATGGTAGATAAGTCCTATCCGAGGGTGCATCTTCAGAAAGTTACGGATGCCTCACTGACCGTCATCAAAAGGACGCTCCATGACCATACCTTAAAGCCCATGTACTTTAGTGGAACTGTCGCCCTGGATGAGATCGAATCTATCGTTTTAATTTCCAAAAAGAGGCGATTCCGGACAAATGCAATCGGAGCAGTTGTGGGTGGAGCGTTAGGATATTTTGTAGGCCGTCAATTCCGGCCCGATCCCATTCGGCAGGCCAATCTCGAATTAGCCAGCCAACGACCGGTCAACGGTTTTATTGAGCCGATTCTGGGAGGCATTGTTGGTTTTGGCCTTGGAGCAGTGGTTGGGGATCTCTTTACTCCTATATATATTGATAATGTAAGTAGGAATCAAAAACAGGCAATATCCACTTTGAAGGATTACGCTCCTAATCGGCGCTCGAAAAAGAGCAGAAAAAGAAAGAGAAGATAATTATAGTCAAAAGGGTCGGGCTGATCTATCTTGATACATCAGGTCTCTAGCCAATGGTCCAGCTTGTTACTCCCGGAGCAATTTCAATACACCCTTGATACGCTCCCGGTACCGGATCATAGCGCAGGACTTCCGTACCGATTTTTTCCGAGGTAAAAAATCCAAGCAGGGCCAACTCCTTGAGTTTTCGAAAGAAAAACTGACTTTCCTTTTCATTGGCAGCTTCTTTAAGCAAGGTGGATAATGCTTCCGGTTCACATTCTCTCAAGGGATTATCATACCGGTCTTTTGCTTTTTCCCTTATTTTATCCAGCCCCAGGATAAATTGATTTTTATCAGCTTCATTGGTCGCTTCTGCTAACATTAGATCGGTAAATCGATCCACGCCTACTTCCAAACCACCCGGGATGTCTGTGGGAGGCAAAATGGTATTAATCAATTGTCCCAAATCGGCAAATTGGTCCATGGTCAGGAATCTGGGGTGAAATCCTGGATCTTCACGGTTACAGCTGTCCAAGAGGGTACTGGCCAAACCGGCTGACAGACCATAACCCAGCATTTGCGCACTTCGTATCAGTGCGTTTCTGCGACTTATTTTAGCATCCTGCCGATTATTCTGTTGCACTTTGGTCATAGTTGGTTCAATCCACTTTTTTATGCTTCCAATAATGATTTAATTATTCTTACCGGTGTTGCAATTTCCTCTTCACTATTATAATAGTGGGGCGCAAAACGGACAATCCAGTCAATTCCCTTTTCCTTAAAGTCAATTAAAGCATTCAAAGGACTGCCAAAAGAACAATTTATTTTTTCTTTTTTTAAGGCTGCTTTTAATTGATTTTTTTCCACTTTGGTAGTATGCGCAGTAACTATGGCTCCTTTTTCCAATCCCCGGTCAAGGATTCGGATGCCATCGATGTCACTTAATTGTGAACGCATTTTTTCCGCCAGAAAACGACAACGCTTTTCAATCACCGGCATGCCAACCTCCAGGGCGTATTTTATTGCTGCCGTTGCACCAAATAAATTGGCATAAGAGTTTTCCCAGTCTTCAAATCTTTTTGCGTGATCATGCAAATGAAAGTCTCCTTCTTCGACCCAATCTGCTCCCCGCATATCTAAATATAACGGATAACGCCCCTGGTTGAGCATCCGGTCACTTACATACAGGAATCCTGCACCACGGGGACCCCGGAGAAATTTTCGGAAAGTAGCACTATAAAAATCACAGCCTATGTCGCTCACATCGACGTTTAGTTGACCGGCCGACTGACAACCGTCAACCAAATAGATCATGTCATAAGACCGGCATATTTCTCCGGCCGGCTTCACCGGTTGAATCAGTCCTGAATTAGTGGGAATATGCGTCAGGGAAAATAACACCGGCTTATACTTTTCAATGTCCGACTTTAACGCCTGCAGGTCGATCTCCCCGGTAGGCAGGTTATCAACGATCTTGATTTTTATTCCCAGCCTTTTCTGGAGACTGAGAAAAGCAACAAAATTGGATACATAATCATTGGAAGAGGTGAGGATGACATCACCCTGGTTGAAATCAATGCTGCTCAATGCCCGATTATAGGCATCCGTAGCATTGGAGGTAAATGCTATATTTCTGGATTGGGTGCCGAATAATGCTGCCGCACTACTGTAGAAGCTATCAACCAGATCTTGCCGGAATCCAGCTGCTTCATAACCTCCCATGATTGATTCAAGATCAATTTGGTCCTTGATGGCTTCTATTACCGGAGTGGGCATCAGAGATGCTCCGGCATTATTCAGATGAATATTGTGTTTCGTGCCCGGTGTATCATCTCTCCATTTTTGTAGATCAAGCATGTCGCAACTTCTAAATCAGTTCGAGTAAATTCTCCACGCCGACTGGACGTGACACGGTATATGCTTCACCAAATTCCACCCCTATCTGCCTTCCGTATGAGCGGGCCCGCGCCTTTATGTATTCGAGGAAATCAGCTCCTGAAATAGGAGAGCTTGCTTCGTTGCTTTCCGGGTCAAAAAATTGGGAAGAAAACGCCAGGATACTTTCCATCTTTTTATCCATGTACGGCGTGATGTCGATGACGATGTCGGCTAAAAGTAATTTATCCTGGATGTAATTGTAAATAGCCCTTGGTCGCCAGCGATCCTGAGCTTGGCCTGATTCATCGAATGTCTGCACTTTATTTAATCCCGCCAGGAAGCAAGAATCATAAACCAATTTGGCGGCGCGTCCGTGATCGGGGTGTCTGTCGTCTATAGCATTGGCCAAAACGATCTCTGGCCGATACTTTCTGACTACTGACGCAATCTGTTTTTTATAGTGCTCGCTGGGTTCAAAGAATCCATCAGGTATATTTAAGATGGTCCTTTCCTTGATTCCCAGTATATCGGCCGCTTTTCTTGCTTCTTTTTTTCTAAGCTCGGCATTTCCCCGTGTACCTAACTCACCCTCGGTCAGGTCTAGAATGGCAGCCGAATGTCCCAGTGCAAGCTGTTTAAGCAGCGTACCGGAACAGCTCAACTCCACATCGTCCGGATGCACTCCAATTGCCAAAATATCTACTTTCATATCCTTACCATCTTAATAAATTGGCCCCCCAGGTAAATCCGCTACCAAAGGCAGCCAGGCAGACGAGATCTCCTTTTTTCACCTTTCCCAGTTGGTATGCTTCCGACAATGCGATCGGTATGGAAGCGGCGGTAGTATTACCATATTTCTGAATATTATTGTATACCTGATCGTCATTCAATTTTAAAACTCTTTGCACAAATTGACTGATGCGCAAGTTGGCCTGGTGTGGAATCAAAAGGTTTATATCGGCAGGTTTATACCCGGCCTCTCCTAAAACCTCCATGATCACTTCCGGAAATTTCTTTACGGCAAACTTAAAAACATGCTGCCCATTCATGTTCGGGTAAATCAGGGCATCGTCTACCATCTGCTGGGTGATAAAAACCGTATCAAATGGGTTATCGGAAAATCCGTATTTTTCTTTTTCACCATGGTATCCACCATGACAGCCCGGGCTGATGAAGGCAAGTTCTTCGGCTTCCCGGCCATCGGAATGCAGTTTTGATACCAAAATACCCTGATTCTCATCTTCCGTAGGCTGGAGTACAACCGCTCCCGCACCATCACCAAATATTACGGATACATTGCGTCCACGGGTGGTAAAGTCAAGGCCCATACTATGCATTTCCGCACCGATGAGAAGCACTTTCTTATACATACCCGAACGTACAAACTGGTCTGCAACCGACATCCCGTAAACGAATCCTGAACATTGGTTACGAATGTCAAGCGCCCCGATTTCCGTTTTCGAAATACCAAGTTCGCGTTGAACCAACACTCCGCATCCCGGAAAAAAATAGTCCGGACTCAGCGTGGCGAAAATTATAAAGTCAATTTCTTCCTTGTCTATTCCAGCGTCCTCGATAGCCTTCCTGGCTGCTTCTGCACCCATTGTACTGGTGGTTTCCTTATGGCGTACTCCAAATCTGCGTTCCTGGATTCCCGTCCTTTCCTGAATCCATTCATCGGTTGTATCCATTAATTTTTCCAGTTCACTATTCGCAATAACCTGCTCGGGAACATAGTGGCCGATCCCCGCTATCTTTGTTCGTTTCATTATCTATCTGGTTTTTGTTGATAGAATTGGTCTGCCTGAAATCAAGTTTCAAGCCGTCAGGCTAAAAATACTGTTTTCGAAATTAGTTCTATAGGTCCCCCGGCCAATTTCAACTCTGGAAGTCATAAATGGTTGGTTGCATTATCTTTCGATGCAACAAGACACGATGGTGACGATGAATTCGTGATGTAGTATTCACACCCACACTCACACCCACACCCACACCCACACCCACACCCACACCAAAGTATCAACTACGTCTTCTGCTTCTTCTTCTTGGCTGCGGGAAATAACACATTATTGAGGATTAAACGGTAGCCGGGTGAATTTGGATGTAAACTTAAATCAGTGTCCGGATCTCCCACAAAATGCTGGTAGTCTTCCGGATCATGCCCCCCATAGAAGGTATATTGCCCTTCATGTAAGGTGCCGTGGATGTAACGGGCTTCATCAGCCGGTTTGTTTTCTCCCAGGATCAGGACATTCGATTTAATGTACTGTTTACGGAACGAAGTTGTCTGGCCCATAAAACCCTTTATAGTTCGGGTGTGGTTTTGGGTTAGCATCGTTGGGACCGGATCCCATTTGGCAGAAAAATCAAAAAGCGTGAAGTAATCGGTCTGGGGAGTCACCTTTCGATTACGGTTGTCGATTGTACTATGTTCGTAGTACAATGGATTCTTGATCAACTCAAAATCTTCAAACGCGAACGTGCGGGAAAAATCGAGCTGGTCCTGCGAATTTGCATCAGCCGGATCACCGTCATACATCTCGGCACAGATATCAGACCCCTCAGCTGCCAATGCGATATCGTAAGTATCCGTTGCAGAGCACATGGCAAACATGAAGCCACCTCCGACAACATATTCTTTGATTTTCTTTGCCACGGCCAGTTTTAGTTGGGAAACTTTGGCAAACCCATGATCGGCGGCCAGTTTTTCCATTTTTTTCTGATTTTCCCGGTACCAGGAAAAGGCATGATAGGTCCGGTAGAATTTGCCATATTGGCCGGTGAAGTCTTCATGATGCAGGTGTAGCCAGTCATATTTGGCTAATTCATCATTGAGCACTTCATGATCATAAATTGTCTCATAAGGAATCTCTGCGTAGGTCAGGACCATGGTCACTGCATCATCCCAGGGCTGCACTTCTTCCCCTTTCTCGTTGAAATCCGGGGTATAAACGGCAATTTTTGGAGCTACTTCCAACTTGATTGCGTCCATATTGACCGATGGACTGGATATTTCAGTGAGAATACCATTGAATTGTGCATCCGGAATTACTTCAAATGATACGCCCCTGGTACGGCACTCTTTTTCAAAAAGTGCATTGTGCACAAATGCGAAACTTCCACCCCGGTAATTTAAGAGCCAGTAAGCTTCCGCCCCCTTGTCCAATACCCAATAGGTGATCCCATAAGCTTTCAAATGGTCCTTTTGATCCGGATCCATGGGCAACAGGATGTATGCGGCTTGCAGCTTGAGCGAAATGGTTAAAAGTAAAAATACCGGGATTGTATATCTGAGAAGTTTCATCGAAAAATTTCTTGTGTTCAACTAATTTAACGAAGACCTGGCATAAAAGTTACCCGCCCTGATAATAAAATCGGCCAATTATCATTAAAGAATTGACGAATAAGCCAGATTCAATGGGAGAAAAGATGCATACCTTTCGGCTAGAAAACGGCGATTTCTCCCAAGATTTCTAACTTTGAACATTCTTAAAGACACCAGCGCTTGGACAACATCGAGATTCAATATCCTTTTTGGTATATACTCATTTGCATCATTATTGGACTTTCCATTACGGCTGTGCTGTATTATCGTGCAAGTTATTTCCCCACTGCCAGTAAATGGATCAAAGGATTTCTGGCATTTGTTCGATTTCTGGCCGTCACCATCTTGAGTCTGTTGCTGCTGTCGCCGGTTTTGAAGTACAGTAAGCAGGAGTCCAAGAAGCCGATCGTGATCTTCGCACAAGATGCATCCGCATCGATCCAGGAGGAGATGGACAGTGTAACTCTTTCAGATTACCAGAGAGACCTGGATCAGGTAATTGACGACTTGTCCTCTCAATATGAAGTCAAGACCTTTAGCTTTGGCGAGAACTACAGACCGGGTATTACTTACGAATATGCCGATCGCTCCAGTAATCAATCAACAATTTTAGAGTATATAGGGGACTTGTACGGGGATCAAAATCTGGGAGCTGTCATTTATGGTACCGATGGCATTTACAATGAAGGAAAAGATCCACGCTATGCCAACCTTGGGTTCACCGCTCCGATCTATTCTATTGCAATGGGAGATACCACTCCGGACCGGGATTTGTCGATCAGGCAGGTTTTTCACAACAACATTGCTTATCTGGGGGATAAAACTTCCATTCAGATTGATGTGACCGCCTACAACTGTCAAAACAGCCGGAGTGAACTAAGCGTATTTCGTATAGATGGGGAAGAAAGCAAACAGGTGGCCAACCAGCCATTTATCATTGACAAAACAGATTTTTTTCAAACCATAGAAATTGCAATTCCGCAGGAAGAGATCGGCCTTCAAAGATTCCGGGTGTCGCTAGCTCCCGTCAGCGGAGAGAGGAGTCTGACGAACAACCGGAAGGACTTTTTTATCGATGTGATCGATGCGCGTCAGAAGATTTTGATTCTCGCTGCCAGTCCTCATCCGGATCTTGCTGCCCTCAAGGCCAGTCTGGAAAAGAATAAGAATTATGAGATAGAAACGGCTTTCTTAAACCGGTTTGCCGGTAAGGTTGCTGACTATGATTTTATTGTCTTGCATCAATTGCCGCAGAAGGGTCTGCGCACGACAAACGTTTTGCGAGAGATCAATGAACAGAAAATCCCCCGGATGATTGTCGTCGGTAACCAAACTAATTTGGCTGGATTCAATCAATTTCAGGGATTGGTAGATATAAAACTTAAAGCAGCGTCTTTCAATGAGGTGCAAGCAGTACAGAATCCTGCTTTCTCCTTCTTTAAAACCTCGGATGAATTCAAGCAAAATATAGCTTCGTTTCCACCTCTGGATGCTCCTTTTGGTGATTATGCAGTGAGCCCGGGAGTGGAGGTCTTATTGAAACAAAGAATTGGTAAGATAGATACTGATTTTCCGCTGCTTTTGATTGGAGAAGAGAATGGAATTAAAAGCGCCATTTGGTGCGCTGAGGGAATCTGGCGCTGGAAATTGTTTAATTATCTTCAGTATGAAAGTAATGAACTGTTTGATGAACTCATTTCCAAATCAGTTCAGTATGTTTCTCTGAAAGAAGATAAGAGGAAATTCCGGGTATTTCAGGCTAAAAATCTCCTTGCCGAAAATGAAGATGCGTTATTTGATGCTGAATTATACAATCAGTCCTACCAGTTGATCAATGAACCTGAAGTCACGATCAACATAAGAAATAGTAAGGGCGAGATATATACATTTGCGTTTTCACGAAAGAATGACAGCTACATTCTGGACGCAGGAAAGTTACCGGTCGAAGATTATACCTGGGAGGCATCCACTCATTATGAGGGTGAACGATTAACGGCTTCGGGCCAATTCAGTGTTCAGGCTATTGAGCGGGAAAGTTATGCAACCGTCGCAAATCATCAGATGCTGAAACAGCTTTCGATCAATTCCGGTGGCCAGATGTTATATCCAAATCAGGTGTCGGGTCTCACCCCCTTGCTGACCGAAACCAATTCGCTTAAGCCTGTCTATTTCAGGATCTTGACCACCCGTAATGCCATACATTTAAAGAGTCTTTTTTTCCTGTTGCTGGGACTTCTGGTGATCGAATGGGGGTTGCGTCGATTTCTGGGAACGTACTAAGCGCCTTGGCAGTTTCTCACCAAATTTCTGCGAAACCATAATTGATATCATTGAAAGCTGTGATCATGATCACTAAGCGTTTTTATTGGACATTCTACCTTTGTGTCAAGAGGTTTTCAAAGTTTGGAGAGTGATTTTCGGGCCTTCTATTTTTGACATGGTTGGCTGGGGCCCGGAAAGCACTCTTTTTTTTTTACCTCCCGGTCACGGGTTAGGGTTTTGATCTCCCCGAAACTTAATAGTTACTATAAATGTTTATTTCCTGTTATGCATATTGACGAGAAAGATAAATCGACTTTGACCCTGGCGGTAGTTGCCAGTCTGACTTTAGGTCTTGCTCCTTTTTTTCCCGAACCGCACCTGCTAGGCAAACTCCGATGGGTGCTGGGAGGTGGAGCCGGAATGCAGATCATGGACTATTTTGACCTCTTGATGCATAGTGCACCGTGGTTACTATTAATTTTCACGGTAGGTAGAATTTATTTTAAAAATCGTATCAGAAATGTCAAATAAAAAATCATTTAAAGAAATAATCAATAGCGATAAGCCGGTATTAATTGACTTCACCGCTACGTGGTGCGGTCCCTGTAAAATGATGGCACCGGTATTGAAAGAGGTATCAGGCCGCATTGGTGATAAAGGCAAAATAATTAAAATCGATATTGATAAAAACAGGGCAATTGCCGAGAAATTACGGATCATGAGTGTACCTACTTTTATGCTCTATAAGGCCGGTAAGGTGCTTTGGAAGAGATCCGGAGTAATTTCAGCCCAGCAATTGGAGCAGGTGATCCTCAACGCGGTTGAAAATTAATTCCCTCTCGTTAGCTTGCCTCTATCCTTTTGATCCCTTCCGTTACAATCCGATTTAAAGGTTAGTTTTATTTTTATGGTTGAATAAATATCGACCATGGTGAAAAAAATTAAGCTGCCCAAGCAAAAGAAGAAGTCAAAGATCGGTCTTCCCCCTGGATCGCTGGTATTTACCGGTGAACAGAAGATGGCTAATCCTCATGTCACAATTATTCGGTATAATGCCACGGACTACCAGTCAAGTTCGTTCGAAAAAGAATTACCTGTACCGGATCCCAATTTAGTGACCTGGATTGATGTTCGGGGTATTCACGATCCGGAGCTCATCGAAAAAATAGGAAGGAATTTTGACATACATCCGCTGGTCCTGGAAGACATTATGGATGTCCAGCAACGACCGAAGTTCGAAGAGTATGAAAATGGATTTTATATTACATTTCGCAACTA